>DATMDV010000350.1:0-14580 GCA_035557475.1 Ilumatobacteraceae bacterium | reverse complement strand
ACAGGTGCACGTCGTCGGCCGGCGACAGCAGCGCCAGCGTCGCCGCGTACGTGGTCAGCACCTCGGGTACCGGTGCCGACGGTCCGCCGAGCACCAGCAGCTGCTCGTCGCGGTCGGTGATGGTGTCGGTCGCCCGCCGCTGCTCGGCGGGCAGGTCGAGCAGACCGATCGGGACACCGGTGCCGTCGTAGCGATCGACGAGCCCCTCGAGGCTGACCCCGGCCGGCAGCGCGCTCGGCCACGGCACCGCCGAGCGGACCCACCCCGATGTCGCAGCCGCCTCGCGGATCCGCTCCACCAGCACGAACATGTCGGTGTCGGTGAACGGCACATCCTCGGTGCGCCCGACCCGCGGCGGGTTGGCGAGCATCGCGAACATCACGTGCCTCGCGCGTACCTCGGCGTCGGTGCTCGTGGTGAGATCACGGCGGCGGCCGGCGACCCGGGCGGTCTGGAACTCGACGAGGTCACGACCGTGGAACCTGGCGTAGGCGCGACCGATGGAGCGGTCGTGGATCGTCGCCGCCACACCCGAGTCGAGGACGGCCTTCGAGTGCGACGGCTTCTGGACGCGCAGGCAGATGCGCAGCCCGGCGTTGGCGTCGATCTGCGGGGGCAGGCTGTTCTCGAAGTTCTGCGTGACGAGCAGGAGGTGGAGCCCGAGCGCGCGGCCGATGCGGGTGATCGACTCGAGCTCCTTCAGCCGCTCGCGCCCGCCTTCGCTCGCCAGCAGCTCGCCGAACTCGTCGACCACCACGACGAGACGTGGCAGCGGCGGGAGGTCGGGCCGTGACGCACGCGCCACCCGGTACGACACCACGTTGCTGGCGCCCGCTCGCCCGAGCAGTTCCTGGCGCCGCATCTGCTCGGCCCGCAACAGCGAGACCGTCCGCTCGAACTGGTCGAGGTCGAGGTTGGTCGCCACGTCGATGACATGCGGCAGCGCCCGCACCGCGTCGTGGTCGACGCCGCCCTTGAAGTCGACGATCACGATCGACAGGTCGTCGGGATGGTTGTTGACGCACAGCGACAAGAAGAGCGTCTTCAGGAACTCGGTCTTGCCAGACCCCGACGTGCCGCCGACGAGGCCGTGCGGGCCGTCGGCCACGAGGTCGACGCGCATCGGCACGTCGCCCGACATGCCGACCGTCGCGACGCTGTTCGGCGACTCCGTCCGCCAGCGCTCGACGAGACGGTCGCCGGTGATGTCGCCGAGGCCGTCGATGTCGACGAGGTGGCACACCTCGCCCATCTGCGTGCCGTCGTCATCGGTGGCCGGGCGCAGCGACGCCATTCGCCGCGCCGCCCGCTCGGCGACCGCCGGGGCGACCTCGGGGAGGATCACACTGTCGAGCCGGTGCTGGTGGCGGCTGTCGAAGCGACCGAGGTCGGCGGTGTCGGTCAACGTCAGCGTGGCGCCCAACCCTTCAGGCGCCAGGCGCGGATCGATCGTCACCCCGACGATGCCGTAGCGGGGGCCGTTGCCGAGCAGCTCGGCGAGCTCACCCGGCTGGAGCAGATCGGTGCCGTCGACGACCACGACGTGCACCGGCAGCTGCACACCATCACGGTCGGCACCCCGCTCGGTAGCGACCTCGGCCCGGGTGTCGAGCAACTGCTTGATGCTCTTGGTCAGCTGGGCGCGGTCGGTCTCGGTGACCGCGATCCGGCAAGCGTCGGCACCCTCGAAGACGTGCGGGAGCCAGCGGGCGAATCCCCACTCGTCGCCGGTGTCGTCGGTGGCCAGGATCCACAGCCGCACCTCGGCGGGCGAGTGGGTGGTCACCAGGTTCATCACGACACCGCGGGCGACGGCACGCGCCCGATCGGGCGGGCCGACGATGCCGAGCGAGCCGGTGCGCAACAGGTTGCTCTCGACCGGCGTGCCCCACTGCTCCTCAGGAAGTGCGTCGTCGGGATCTTCGGCCGCGATCGCCGACGGGATCGCGGCGAGGCCGACCGGCACGCTCAGGAAGTCGTCGTCCGACGACGCCCGCTCCCACATCCGGCGGTGCCACGTCGACGCGACGAGCAGCGACAGCCCGCCACAATGCGCCGCCGACCGCCGCCGGTCGCGCTCCTCGCGCCGGAGGGCGACGACGTTCTCGCGGAACGCCGCGAGGTCGGCGGTGTACGTCTCGGCGGCGGACGCCACCTCCCGGTCGCGACGCCGCTTGCGCCGGAACGCCTCGACCGCCATCACGATCGGGCCGATGATCATGATCAGGAGGAAGATCCACCGACCCGTGATCGCGGCGAAGCCGAACCCGGTGACGAGCGGGAGCAGCGCTCGCCACCACATGCCACCGCTGCTCGAGGACGAGGAGCCACGGTCGCTCGGCGCGTCGACCTTCTGCGGCATCGCTGTCTGGGCCACCCGGTACTGCCGCGGGAAGACCCGTTCGGCGCCGTCGAGCTCGCCGACCACCGCGACGTCGGCGCGGGTGACATCGACGACGGCGAGCACCGAGCTCCCGACCTGCAGGTACGTGCGCCCGTGCAGCTCGGTCGGCTCGGTGATCTCGACCCCCTCGACCGAGGTGCCGTTGGTGGACCCGAGGTCGCTCACCGTCACCGTGTCGACGCCCTCGACGCGGACGTGGTCGATCCGGCAATGCAGTCCGGACAGCAGCGAGTCGTCGAGGTGCAGATCGGCGCGTGCCGAGCGACCGACGGTGACGCCGCCGCCCGCCGGCAACACGACGTGGCGGCCGGCGTCGGGACCGCACACCACCACGAGGTGGCGTCCGACACCCGGTGCCGCCGGCTCGACGGCGAGCGCTCCGCACGTCAGCGTCGAACCGTGCGACAGCCCGAGCGCGCCGATCGAGCCGGCAGTGCGGATCGGCACGCCGTCGAACCCGATCGGCTTGGCGTGGAACCCGAGCTGTTCGAGCTCGCGCTCGAGCGCCTCGGTGGACGTCGTCGTCTCACCGTCGATGAAGACATCGTGCAGCCGTTCCAGCGGATCGCGGAGCCGGGTCCGCCAGATGGTCACGACTCGGCGACCCGGACCAGCTCGACGTCGTCGAGCGTCACGAGTCGGTCGCCCGGCCACAGCACCGCCATCGGGGTGAGCGGCGTGCGCTCGCCGTCACGCACGAGCCACGTGCCGTTGCGCGAACCGAGGTCGCTGCCGATCAGCACGCCGTCGACGAGCTGCACGCCGACGTGCCGGCGCGACACCTTCGGGTGGTCGATGCCGAACATCGACACCGAACGCCCGACGAGGATCGACGCCGGACCCGGTTCGACCCGCTGTCCGTCGATGAGCACGGCGACGGCCGCGCCCGGTGGCCCGGGACCGGACCGGGCGTCGGTGAGCCCGGTCACTCGCGCGACCAGCTCGTCGACGACGCCGGCAGCGGTGTCGTCGACAGTGCCCTCCGCGGAGTTCTGCGTGTTCATCGTGCCGTGGCAGCCTCTGGCGCCGGCTCCGCCGCACGCGGCTCGTAGGCGGTCTCGTCGTCCGGCGTCCACAACGTCACCGTGTCGGCGATCGACGCGAACAGCAAGGTGAAGTTCGAGGCGAGGTCGATGTTCGTCGTGACGAAGTTGAGGATGCCGCATGCCTCGTTGTCGTCGCCGAGCGGAAGCACGAACGACTCGCCGTAGAAGCGGTCGGGCAGCCGGCCCGGCTTCTCGAGCTCGTACAACCGGCGCAGCCGGATCGACTTTCCGGGTCGCAGCTCGTACAGGGCGGGGAGCTCGAGGTTGGTGATGCGTTTGTACTCGTGGGTGCGCCGTGGCGGAGCCGAGAAGGCGGCGGCGAGGTTGGCGAGGGTGAGGGGCAGCTTGGTCTCGAGATCGGCGCGGGTGTAGATGCCGAACGTGACCGTGGCCATCAGCACCTCGGCTTCGGCTTCGGTGTCGACATCGGATTTGGCGTTTGCTTCGGCTGGATTGCCCAACGACTCGACGTACATCGCAGCGGCCTTGATCCCCACTTTGCGCATCTCGGCGCGGACCCGGGCGAGCAGCAGCTCGGCCCGGCGCTCGGTCGGGCGATCCCAGTCGGGATCGTCTCGCCAGCGGCGGCGCAAGTCGTCGCACATCGTCTCGAACGCGCGCTGCTCGATCGGCAACGTCGCCCACTCCCGAGGAAGCCCGATACCGATCGAGTCGTAATCGGATGCTCGGGCCATGGGTGTCTCTTTCTCGGATCGGTGCGGTCGGAGTGCAGGGTCAGTGTGGAGGGTCAGTGTGCCGGGACGATGTGTAGCTCGTGCCCGCCGGGCAGGATCCCGTTGTTCCAATGCCACGGCTGGTTGAACCGCTCTCGGTCGGCGATGCCGGTGAACACGTCGGGGTTCGGTCCCTGGATCGGGTTGAGGCCGACGGCCGCCGATGTGCTGTCGGGCAGGCCGATCACCTGGCCCGGCCGCCTGACGTGGCCGCGGACGGTGTGCGCCGTGCGGGCGATCGCCAATGGCCCGCCCTGGGACTGGGCGACGTAGCCCAGCCCGGCGAGCGGGCCGGTGCCGGGAGCCAGCGGAACCATGCGGATCCCGAGGTCGCGAGCCGCGCCGGTGGCGTTCTCGCCGCTCGTCAGCACGGAGCGCCAGTTCCCGACGTTGGTACGGAACGACGTGATCCCCGACATCGGTGTGAACGTGCCCGTGCCTCGCAGGGCCCGCAAGGCCTTGAGCGAATTGGCGCCGCTGAACGCGACGCCGGCGGCACTCCACAGCACGTCGCCGAGCCCGACCGTCTCGCCGGTCTGCGGGTTCGGGGCCTGTGTGGCGTACAGCGTGGCGTTGACCGTGAGCGCCAGCACCGACAACGCCGCGATGGCGATCACGAACGGGGCGGTCAACGGGAAGAACAGCGCGACCACACCTGCGACGACGAGCACGACGTCGAGGATCTCCTTGAGGTCCCACAGCATCGCGGCCCAGTCGCCGTCGTACATCAGGTAGAGCGCGAGCAGCGGGCACATCACCCCGACGGCGATCGTGCCGAGCGTGATGAGGAGGTCGAACGCCCCCGAGACGATCTTGTCCCAGAAGCCGGGATCCTCGAGGTCGCCGAGGCGGATGCCATCGAGGTCGTCGACGGTCTGGTCGTCGAGTCGGCGTTCGGCGGCGCGGATGTCGTCCCACTCGCCGCGGATGCCGGCCAGGATGCGCGCCTGTTCGGCAACACCCTCTTCGGTGAGGCGCAGCGAGTCGGCGTTGCGGCCGCGGGCATCGTCGAGGTTCGACCGCTCGGGATCCGAGGACCCCGTCCCGTCATCGGATGCCTCGACCGAGTCGATCTGGCGCATGATCGCCTCATGGCTCCGCCGCAGTCGGGCGGCGTCGTCCTCGAGGTCGTTCTTGGTGTTCCATGCCGTGCGCGCTCTCGCGAGCGCCGAGTCGGTGCCGATCTCGGCCCACTCGCGCAGTCGGCTGAGCTCCTCGACGTGCTCATCGAAGATCTCGGCGGCCTGGCCGCTCACCTCGGGGAGCTCCGACAACGACTCGTCGACCTCCTCGATGAACCGCCCGAACGCATTGGCGGTCTCTCCTTCGAGCGAGCCACTCGCCTGGCCGTCGTCGGCGAACCTGGCGAACTCGTCGACGATCGAGCGGGTCTGGTCGGAGAGGTCGCGGAAGAAGTTGGCGGTGGTCCGGAACTCCGATGGCTCCCCTCTGACAGGGGAGCCATCGACGTCGGGGAAGATGGTGGTCCAAGTGGTCATGGTGTCGCGCGCTCCACGTCGAAGAGGGAGGGTGGCCGGCTGAGCCGGTTAGGGGGTCTCGCCGTTGAGTTGGGCGAGCAGTTCGTCTTCGGTGGCGGTGAACGATTCGTTGATCGCCTCCAGCGCCTCCTCGACGCTCTGCAGGGTCTCGGCGAGGTCGCCCCGCCGCTCGTCCCACTTGTCGAGGAAGTCGCGCAGGGCGCCGTTGACCTTGTCCGAGCTGCCGATGCTGGCGGTGTCACCCGAGTCGCGGCTGAGCCGCGACCGGGTGCTCGCCACATCGGCCCGCAGGTCGTCGACCCAGCCGAGGTCGATGACGATCTGGTCGGCCATCAGTGTTCTCCTCGATCAGAGCCTTCCGGCTCGATCAGAGCTGGCCTGCGAGGTCGGAGTCGGTCTGCTCGATGGCATCGGCGGCCTGCGACAGGAACTGGCCGAGCCCGTCGAGGGCGTCCATCAGATCCTTGGCGCTGGTGTCCCAGTCGGTGTACTTCTCGTCCCACTTGTCGGCGGTGCGGCCGCGGAACGAGTCACCCAGCGGAGCCAGGCGTCCCTTCAGGGCGT
This sequence comes from Ilumatobacteraceae bacterium, assembly GCA_035557475.1. GTDB lineage: Bacteria > Actinomycetota > Acidimicrobiia > Acidimicrobiales > Ilumatobacteraceae > JALOLG01. Next base: position 8,333 of record DATMDV010000350.1, on the reverse strand, counting down.
TGAACTGATCGAGCGCGTCCTGGGCGGCGTTCTTCACCGCGTCGGCGGCGGAACGGGCGTCTTCGGCGCGAAGGAGGATTTCTCCACTCATGTCGTCGGGTCCTTTCGTGGCCGATCACGGTTGTGATCGGGGTTGTCGTAAGAGCGACGGTACCCATCGCCCCCCGAAAGGGACACCGGGAGGACTCCCCGCAACCCCCCACCGCCGAACAACCCGTTCTGTCTGCTTCAGACTCGCCCCGAGGCAGTCTGAAGCAGACAGAACAGGGGTTATTGGGGGGTTCGGCGGGCGGCGTCGAGGAGGGGGAGGTCGGCGGCGGTGATGATGCCGGCGTGCACGGCGTGGTCGGTGAGCCGCACCCGACGGTCTTTGGCGAGCAGGTCGCTCGAGCCGCGCAGTCCGCTGACGCCGGCGGCCGCGTACTTGATGCAGAGGCCGTCGAGCTTGCGGTTGAACTTCGTGATCGTCCAGCCGAACATGTGGGCGATCTGGCGGTTGGTGGGGAGCTGCTCGCTGCCGGGGACGTCGCGCAGGCGCGGCTCGGCGAGGGCGACGAGGAGCAGCCGCTGCTCGTCGGTGAGCGGCAGCGACGACGCAGTCGTCGTCAACTCGGCGCCGGCACCATCGGCGTCGGCTTCGGACTCCACCGCGGCCGGGTCGAGCCCGAAGCCGGCCAACTCGCTCAACACCTCGACGCGCAACTCGTAGCTGCGACCGCCCGCCTCGAACCCCAACGTGGCCGACCCGAACGGGATCGGCACCGTCGCCCCTGGTGCGACCCGGACGAACGACGGGCTGTCGGCGTCGGCCATCGCCAGCGGGATGGCGGAGCCGACGTTCGACAGCCACCACATCCCGTTCGCCCACGCGAACCGCCCGAGTACCCGGTGCAGGTACCGGTTCTCGTCGATCACCAGGTCGGCGGAACGCCCGAACGTGAGCTCGTCACCGGGAGACAACACACGCTCGTCGCCGACGAACTCGACCACCAGGTCGGGCGACTCAGCGACCGCCGCGGCGTCGACCGCGCCGGTCACGGAGGGGCACCATCCGCCGGCTCGATCGACACCGACGTCGGGCCACCGAGGAAGATCTGGGTGCCGACCGCGACCTCGTGCGGGATCCACGGCTGGAGCAACTGCGGCTCGTCGCCACCTGGCATCAACACCGCGGTGCCGCTGCGGGAGCCGCAGTCGGTGACGGTGACCGTCCAGCCGTCGGCGCGAACGACGGCGTGGGTACGCGAGACGCTCGCCTCGGAGCTGACAGCGATGAGGCGCGATCCCGAGGGCATCCCGGCGGCCGTTGCCTCGGGACGGCGACCGAGCACGAGCGCCCCGTCGATCGCCGACGACTCGCCGTCGCCGAGCCGGAGCCGGCCGAGCAGCGGTTGGCGAACCGCCACCACGGGCGCCGCGGCGTCGATGGCCGCTCCGCATTCCCGGCACACCTCGGCCAGCGGTGGATTCGGATGGCCCTCGGTACAGAGACGGGAGGGCACGAGGCGACGCTCGCCGGGCGGCTCGACGCCGGAACCACCGGCCGGATCGTCGGCACGGCCGCGGTCGACGGCATCGGGGACGGCGGTCGCATCGTCGCCCGGCCACAGAGGCGGCGCGCCGATCGCCGTCGGCAGCGGCGCGTCGTCGCCGCCGAGTGTGATCTCGTCGTCGACGTCGCCGGTGAACGCCCCGGCCGCGGTGGCCGGCGATGACGCGTCGGCCGGCGCGGCGTTCGCGTCGCTCGTCGCTCCGGGTGGCCCGAGGCCGAGCGACTCCTCCATCCAGTCGCCGCCCGTGGCCGCACGCAGCGCGGCGATGCCCTCGAGCCGGCGTCCCGGGGTCTCGGTGTCGGGGGCGGACGCGGCGTTGGCGTCGGTTGGCGCGGACGCCGTGGCCGGCTGCAGCTCGTCGCCGGTGGCGGTTCGTCGAGCGGCGGGCGTCACGATCGCCGCGAACCCACCGGCACGGACTCTCCCGAGGGCGAGGTCGGTGCCGTCGTCGACGGGTCCACCCACGCTGACGGTGACGGTGCCGTCGACCGTGGCGAGGCGGCGCTCGACCCACGAACCGGACCCGGCCCCCGACAACATCGGGAGCGTCGGGTGATCCGTCCGCACCTCGACGCCGCCGAGCACGACCAGCTCGAGGCCGCCCGTCCACGTGACGACTGCGAACGGCGCGGCGTCGAAGGCGGCGGCGACGACCGCTTCGGTGACGGCGACGGCGGCCGACCCGTCGTCGGCCGCCGACTCGAACGCCAGCAGCAGCGACGCGACCGACTCGTCGTCGGGTGCGACCGGCGAGAAGAACACGGCGGTCGGGCGACGGACGAGGATGCCCGCGCCGGAGACGACGGAGACGACGTCGCGACCCGTGCTCACGGCACCACCCCGATGCGGAGCGCGAGCGCGGTGGCATCGTCTGGCCCGCGGGCGTCGCGCGCCGACGTCAGGAGGTGATCGACGAGGTCCTGGCATGACCGCGTTGCAGCGGCCCCCCGCCACGTGTCGGCCCGGGCGTGCCGGTACACGCCGTCGGAGCACATGACGAGACGATCGCCGCGGCGGATGTCGAGCATGCGCACCGAGAACGCCTGCCACGCCGCGCCGTCGCCGAGGAAGCTGGAGAGCGCCCGCAGCCGCCCGCGCGCGTCGGGGACGTCGTCGGGGCGCAGGCCGGCGAACTCGAGCTCGGTCGCCACGGTGTGGTCGCTCGTGATCGCCTCGCGTGCGTCGTCGCGGAGGCGATAGACGCGGACGTCGCCGGCGTGGGCGACCACCGTGCCGTTGGCGCCCGCGTGCACGATCGCCACTGCCGCACCGACATGCTCGTGGCCGGCCCGCCGGCCGGCGGCGACGACCGCGTCGTTGGCGCGATGCATCACCTGCCGCCAGTCGACCGCCGCGCCGCGCGACGAGATGTCACCGGCGAGCTCGTCGAGCAGGGCCGCCACCGCGGCCGTCGCCGCGACCGCACCGCCCGGTCGCCCACCCATGCCATCGGCGACCACGAACACCGAGTTCTCGCGCTGGCCCCACGCGTCCTCGTTGTGCGATCGCTGGAGCCCGGTCTCGCTGGCCGCCGCCCAGCTCGACACCGACGTCTCGCCCATCGCCCACGACCGCACGGATCGACCGAGCGACCGCGCCAGATCGCTCGGCAACGTGTCGTCGTCGCGTACGGCCGTGTTCACGGTGGCGTGCTCGCCGGACTGCTGCTGGGGGGTGGCGGCTGCGAGACGTCGACCGTGCCCGCCGGGTCGATCACGGGCGGCGCGTCGGCAGTCTCGCCGCCCACGAGCAGCCACGCGACGGCGACGACCGCGGTCGCGGCGATCGCCGCCAGCGCGATCTTGGTGCTGTCCTTCGTGCGATGACGATGATCGGTGCGCACGATCGGCGTCGTGGCGGTGACCGGCGCCCGGCCGGCCAGCCGCTGCTGGGGTTGCCAGCGAGTCGGCGTGGCGGGCGCGTCGTCGGCAGATGTCAACGATGGAGGCGATCCCGGCATCGTCGGCGGCGTCGGCGGTGCCGACTGCGACGGCGCCGCGGCGGGTGCCGGCGACGGTCGAGGTGACGGGGCCGGGTGCTCAGGCGGCGCCTGATGCTCGCCCGCGTTGGCGTCCCGGCGGGCGATCTCGGCGCGGATGACGTCGACCAACTCCGGCGACGCGTCGATCGTCAGCTCCGGATCGGCGCCCGCTTCGCCGGCGTGGGCGCGGATCTCGTCGAGCCACACCGGATCGGCCTCGAGCGTGAGCTCCGCCGGGTCGATCTCATCAGGGTCGATCAGGCGATCGTCGTTCGCGCCACGCTCGCTCATCGATCGACCAGCCCGTCGTCGATGTCGCTGTCGTCGATGTCGCCCTGGTCGATGTCGTGGTGCGTGTTCATAACGTCGTCCTCCGCCTCGTCGCCCGAGGCAGTACCCGCCTGGGCACGGCCCCACGCATCACGCCGGAACAGCGGTCGCGGATCGAGCCGCATCTGTGCCCGTTGCGGCAGCGTCCGGTCGTCGAGCAAGGCCTGCACCACGTCGTCGTGATACTGCCACGCCGCGTCTGACTCCGCGTCGCCCGGCGCGTCGGCGTGATACGCCGCGCGGTCGACCGTGCCGACGAGGGCGAGCAGACGTGGCGCCGCGGTTTGAGCGCTCGGCTCGGTCGTCATGAACGACCGCGCCGCCTCGAGGGGCGTCGATCTCGGCGCGATCGGCACACCCGCCTCGTCGTAGCGGTCGGCGACCTCGCTCCACGCGCCGGCGATCCGCAACGACGGCTCAGGCGCCTCCCGCCGGCGGCGCATCCGTCGGCGCTTCCACGCCACCACGACGACACAGAACGCGACGAGCAGGCCGAGGAGCACACCTGCGCCGATTCCCAACCAGCCGAGCAGACCGATCCCGGCGCCGTCCACCGCGTCCTCGTCCTCTTCCTCCTCTTCCTCCTCCTCGACCGGCTCCTCGAGCTCGCGGTTCTCGCTGACGACGTCGACGTCGGGCGGCACCTGCGGCGGCGGCGGCGGGTTCGGTGTGGCGACCTGCTCCTCGGGCGTGATGGCCGCCTCGGTGTCGGGCTCGCGGCTGCGGGGCGGGGTGACGCTGACCGGCACCCAGCCGACGCCTTCGACGCGGACTTCGATCCACGCCGACGCGTCGCCCGAACGGACCTCGGCGACGCCGTTCGTATACCGGTCGGCCGGGATCTCGAACCCCGCCACCACACGGGTCGGGAGACCGGCGATGCGTGTGACCACGGCGGCGCCGGCCGCGTACTGCTCCTCGAAGCCGATCGTCTCGTCGGGGTCGGCGAGGAACTGGGCGAGACGGAAGTACGAGTGACCCGGTGGTGTGTTGGTCGACTTGTCGTAGAAGCCGGTCGCCGTGAAGCGGTCGCGGACGGCGGCGACCTGGCCCCAGCCGAAGTCGATCCCCTCCGTGATGTCGGCGGCGAGGTTGTTGATCTGCGGTGGCAGCACCTCGAGGTCGAAGTCGCTGCCGGTCTCCTCGATCGGATACGTGGTCAGCTCGTCGTCGCTCCGCTCCGGCGGAACGAGCGCGGTGACCGTGTACGTCGTGCCCGGCGCCACCCCGTCGGCGATCGCCAGCGTGCCGGTCTCGATGTTCTCGCGGACGAGCGGCGCGGTGGCGCCGGCCAGGTCGTCGAAGCGGAGCTCCCTCACCACACCCGGCACGGGCAGCCATGGCCCGGCGAGGTCGACGATGTCGACGGAGGCCGTCAGCGTGGGATCGGACACCGGCTGGACCGCCGGCGCCGGCAACCGCGAACCGACCGGGCGGAACTCGGCCGCGGCCTCGCCCCTCGATCCGCTGGAGTCGGCGACCGTCCACACGACGCCGTCGTACGAGCCCATGACGGCCAGCGACCACCGGGTGACGGGAGTGTCGGAGCGGACCTCGAACACGACGTCCTCCTCGCGATCGGCAGCGAGGGCGGCCTTCACCTGCACGAGCGGACTCGGCAGGGCCAACGGGTCCCACGGCGGGACGACGCGGTCACGCAGGTCGAATCGCTCACGCGACTCGGCGAGCGGCAGTTGCGGCCCGACGAGCGGGGCGGCGACGGCGACCAGCGCCAGCACCCCGCCCGCTGCCACGAGCCGGCCCCGCCGCGACGACGTTGCCGCGCCGACCACCGACCGGCCGTCGTCATGCGACGCTCCGGCAGTGCGGGCGATCCACTGCTGCAACAGCCCGACCGCCAGGGCGCCGACGGCGATCGCCGCGCCGACGAGCAACGACACCGCACGGTCCTCGTCGGTGAGCAGCACGGTGACCGCGAGCACGCTCAAGGGACCGAGAATCGGCAGACCCGGCTGGCGGACCCAGCGCAGCAACGAGCCCCCGACCAGGGTGCCGAACCACGCCAGCGCGAACGGCGCGACGCGCAGCGAGGGGGTCAGATCGGTCGGCGTGACGGCCGAGAGCAAATCGGCCCACGACTTCGTGAGCCCTTCGAAGAAGTCGACGAACGCGCCCGGAGTCGGCAGAACTCCGACCACGACCGCGCCGACCACCACGAACGCGATGACCGAGGCGGCGAAGCTCTCGCCGACGAGCAGCTCGAACCGCCGGCTGCCTTCGACGACCGCCGCCGCGCCGGCGGCACCGATCGTGGCCGGCACGAGGATCGACCAGTCGGCGGTGAGGCTGTGCAGGCCGAGCGTGCCCGCCACCGACAGCACCGCGACGAGCCCGAGCGCGGTCCACCGCAGCGCCTCGGCGGTCGGGTTGGCATCGGCGCGCACGACCCGTTCGTCGGCGACCGGAGTGCGAACGCTCACGACGCCATCTGCTTCCAGGCCGTGCGGAAACTCTCGAGGTCGGCCGCATGCAGGACCCTCGCGCCCGGCAGCGCGGCGACCCGCTCGTCGGGCGCGACGGCGCCGTCGACGACCACCACGATCACGCGCACGCGCTTGCGCAGGTACGCCACCGGGGCGAGCAGCTCGGTCGCCGTCCGCCCGCCGGTGACGATGGCGAGGGCCGACATCGACGCCTCGACGCGGGTGAGCTCGGCCGCCACCTCCACGAGCCCGGCCGCATGATCCGTGCGTTCGACCTCGGTCAGGTGCTCGAGCAACGAGTCGCGCCCGACCGGGCGCAGGCGTCCGGCCAGCCATTCGGACGTGGTGCGGCCGGTGACCGGGAGCTGGTGCAGCAGCGACGACACGAGCAGCGACGTCGTGATCTCGACGGCGATCTCGAACATCGCCTCGTCGTACGGGGCCATCGCGTCGTCGAGCAGGACGCCGAGCGTCGGCCGCCGGTTGTCGACGTAGTGACGGACCATGAGCGTGCCCGTGCGCGCCGTCGACATCCAGTGGATGTGCCGCCGGTCGTCGCCCAGCCGGTATGGCCGCAGCGCGTGGAACGCGACGTCGCCGGCCGGCGAGGCGTCGCTCGTCGGACCCTCGAGGTCCTTGGCGAACCCCGACGGGAGCGGCGCGGTGACCGCCCAGCGCGGGTGCACCCACAGCGTGGTGGCCGGAGCGTGGCTGACCTGCCGGCGGAGCAGTCCGAGCGGGTCGGTGCGCGCCACCTCGGCGGGGCCGACCTGGACCTTGGCGCGACGATCGGTCGGCAGGCGGTACACCGTCGTGTGGTCGCCGCCCGGCGGGAGCCCCGGCACGGCGACCGGCACGACGGTCCCGCCGATCACCTCGTCGATGCCGATCGCGCGCGTGCGCCGCCGGCCAGGGTTCACGACCGACAGCACGGCGCCGGCCGGCTCACCGACCATCACCCGATCCGGCTCGACGGTGCGCGTCAGCTGGAGCGCGACGCGGCCGATGATGAACGGCACGGCCACCGCGAGGGCGACGAGGCAGCCGGCCGTCGCCACCATCAGTTCGATCCAGCCCAGCCGCCACCCGACGACGTAACAGACCACACCGAGCACGACGGTCGCCGCGCCGATGCGTGTGACGGGCCCGATCTGTCGGGGCGCGCCCGCCATGATCACCGACCCCTCATCGTGCGGCGCTGCGGACCGGCGCGGGGATGTCGATGCGGTCGAGGAGCTCGTCGACCAGGTCGAGCGATTGCACGCCGCGCAGCTCGGCCTCGGGCGACAACAGCATGCGGTGACCGAGGGCGGCGGGTGCGAGCACCTTGACGTCGTCGACGGTGATGAACGGCCGGCCCTGGGCGGCGGCCATCGCCCTCGACGACCGCACGAGCGCCAGCGCGCCGCGGGTCGACACGCCGAGGCGCAACTCCGGGAGATTCCGCGTCGCGGCGACGAGCCGCACGATGTAGTCGTAGATCGCGTCGTCGACGTGCACGCCCCGGGCCACGGCGATCATGCGGTGTGTGTCGTCGAGTGAGATCACCGGCTCGAGACCCTCGGAGGCCGCGCCGTCGGACACCCGCCGCACGGCGTCGACTTCGGAATCGTGGTCGGGGTATCCGAGCGCGGTGCGCAGCAGGAACCGGTCGAGCTGCGCCTCGGGCAGGCGATACGTGCCCTCCTGCTCGACGGGGTTCTGGGTCGCGATCACCACGAACGGGCGCGGCACGTCGTGGGAGTCGCCATCGACGGTGATGTGCCGCTCCTCCATGACCTCGAGCATTGCCGCCTGGGTCTTCGGTGACGCACGGTTGATCTCGTCGGCGAGGACCACGTTGGCGAACACCGGACCCGGCCGGAACTCGAACGACCCGTTCGACTGGTCGTAGATGAGCCCGCCGGTGACGTCGGAGGGGAGCAGGTCAGGCGTGAACTGCACTCGTCGCGACGTGCAGTGCATCGAGTTGGCGATCGCCTTGGCGAGCGTCGTCTTGCCGGTGCCCGGGACGTCCTCGAGCAG
>DATMDV010000349.1:0-5691 GCA_035557475.1 Ilumatobacteraceae bacterium | reverse complement strand
GACCAGGCTGGCGGTGCGGATCCGATCCCGGCACTCACCATCGGACCAGCGGCCCAACGCCCGACACCACCCATTCACATTGTTGTGGCCATCTGCCCGGTGCACGTTGCGTTGGTCGACTTCGCCGATCACCGCGGCGAGCGCACCCTCGGTGCACCGGCGTAGCTGTTCGAGCCGTTTGAACAACTCGGCGAGCTGGCGCCCGTCGAGGTCTTGCAAGGACTCGAGATCGACCAACTCGTCGATCTCGAGCGTCATGACACTCATCAGTTCCTCCGATCGAAGGGTTCGAGGATCGGGGGAAGTCGGCACCAACCAACCTAGACAGGGGGTGTGACAGAACTCCTGACCAGGGAGAATGTGGCCCGAATGCCGGCGGGACCGTTTCGCGACGTCAGCGTTTGGCGAGGGCGACGAAGCGGTCGCTCGAAACCGTGTTGGCGCCCATCGCCCGCACATCGGTGACGATCGCCTTGTCGTTGGTGACGACGACGACGTGGCGAGCGGCGGGCAACCGGGCGACCTCGGAGCGGATGACGTCGTCGGCGATCACAGCGTCGGGCGAGTAGACGACGCGCACGAGGCGTCTCTGGTCAGCCGATGCACCGATCACCGAGGCGCCGTCGAACACAACCGTGAGATCGGAGCCGTACCGCCGGGCGACGTTCTCGACGGCGTCGAGCAGGACCTGGCGCTGCATCTCGAGCTCGAGTGATGGCCAGCCGAGCTTGGCCACGTTGTAGCCGTCGATGACGACCGACGCGCCCGAACGAACGAGGTATTCGGTGGCGGCCTCGGAATCGCCGGCGACGCCGCCAGGAAGTGGCAATGCCCGCCGCCGTGGCGTCCCTCGCGGACCCTTGCGGTCGGTCGGCGGACTGCTCAAGGCGGCCAGTTGCTCGGCGAGATCCTGCGCGAGGGCAGCCATCCCCGACAGCTCGGTGGCCTCGACGACCGCTGCCGCCCGGTCGGCGATCACCGAGTCACGGACACCCTCGGCGGACTGCCTGGCGGCCACTGCAGCGGCCCGGTCGGATTCGGCTCGCTCGAGCTTCGACGTGGCGGCCGCCTCCCGATCCTTGGCATGGCGCGCTTCGTTGCGAGCATCGATCAACTCGGCTCTCGCTTCGATGTTGGCCTCGTGAGCTTTGATCAGATCGGCGCGCAGCTGGTCGATCTCATCTCTGAGCGACACCACTCGCGCCTCCAGTGCGAGCAACTCGACGCGCGACCGCGCGGCCACTTGTTCAGCCGCCTCGCGCTTGCGGGCTTCGCGGTGCAGCTCGGCCGCCGCACCGGCTCGAGTTGCCTCGTCCGCCGCGTCGGAGAGCAGCCCGGCGATTCGTTCCGTCCAGCCGGCTGGCCGCTGAAGCCACAGGATCCCGACCGGGTCGACGAGGTCGGGCAAGGCACCTGCGCCGATCCGCTTGCGGAAGACGTCGTCGGCCTCCACGATGCGACGCATCGGGCCGAGTGCCGACGCCGGCAGCCGAGACATCTTCATGTACGGCTTGAACGCAGCCGGGTACTTGAGCGGTGGACGGAGTTTCTGGCCCTCTCGGGCCATGTCGAGGGCGAACTCCAGCGCCCGGCGCAGGTGACGGTGCTCGAGCGCGCTCGGCGTCGCCGCCGTGTCGTCGCGCTGCGTGCCGTCCATCGCGTCATCGTATCGGTCGGGCCGCGCGCCGTCCCGAACAGTTGTTCTTGACGCGAACGTGTGTTCGTGCTTCCATGGCGGCCCATGGCAGTTGCCGCGATGTTGGGTCAGCGCAGCTTCGACGATCTCGGCATGCCTCTGGCCGAAGCAACGTTCTGTGTGCTCGACCTCGAGACGACCGGCGGCGACCGCAACAACGACATGATCACCGAGATCGGCGTGGTCAAGGTCCGTGGCGGCGAGTGCCTGGCGACGTTCCAGACGCTCGTCAATCCCGGCCGTGCGATCCCGCCCCGGATCAGTGTTCTCACCGGGCTCACCGATGCCGTCGTCGCCCCCGCCCCGCGTATCGACGCCGTGCTCGGCTCGCTGATCGACTTCATCGACGGCGCCGTGTTCGTCGGCCACAACGTCGGATTCGACCTCGCCTTCTTGCGAGCCGCACTCGAACGCGACGGCCGCTCGACGATCACACCAACCGTGGTCGATACCGCGGCACTCGCCCGCCGGCTCGTTCGCGACGAGGTCCCCGACTGCCGTCTCGGCACTCTCGCGAGCCGGTTCCGTCTCGACCACCGCCCGACCCACCGTGCCCTCGACGACGCGCTCGCCACGACCGACCTCCTCCATCTCCTCCTCGAGCGCGCCGCCGGCCTCGGCGTGCTCGGCCTCGACGACCTCGTGGCGTTGGCCAAGCTGGCCGGGCATCCGCAATCAGCGAAGCTGAAGCTCACCTCGCACCTGCCGCGCTCCCCCGGCGTCTACCTGTTCTGCGGGCACCGCGACGAGGTCCTGTACGTGGGCAAGGCGACCAACCTCCGGCAGCGGGTGCGCAGCTACTTCGGCAGCGATGATCGTCGCAAGATCGGTCCGATGCTGCGCGAGACCCAGACGGTGAGGCACCTCGACCTGCCCGACCCGCTGTCGGCGGCGGTCATCGAGAGCCGGCTGATCGCGAGTGCGCTCCCCCGGTACAACCGCGCCGGCACCCGGGCCGACAAGTACTGCTACATCCGGCTCGACACCGACGCGGCGTGGCCGCGCCTCGCAATCGTTCGCGAGCCGTCGAGCACCGGCCTCCATCTCGGACCGTTGCCGTCGCGCACGATGGCGACGCTCGTGATCGAGGCGATGATCTCGGCGCTGCCGTTGCGACGGTGCTCGATCCGGCTCGGACGATCGCACGTCCCGTCCCCCGACGCCGTTCCGTGCGGCGCCGCCCAACTCGGCGTCGCCCAATGCCCCTGCGCCGGGTTCGCCGACGATGTGTCGTACGGCAGCGCCGTGCGAACCGCCGCCCAGACACTGCGCGGCGATCCGTCGTTTGTCACCGAGATGCTCGAGGCGAAGATGTCGCGGCTCGCCGCGCAGCAGCGGTTCGAGGAGGCGGCCCACGTCCGCGATCGACTCGGCGCCCTGCAGGGCGCGGTGCGCCGCCACCGGCTCGTCGAGACACTTCGCGACGCGCGTCGATGCGAGATCCGCCGTGACGACGTCACCTGGGTCATCGACCGGGCCCGGCTCGTCGACGTCGTCGTCGCCGGCTCCGCCGGCCAGTCGCTCCCGGTCGCCGCGCCGGCCGCGGTCGACTCCGACCGCCCACTCGGGCGCCAGCAGATCGACGAGGCGCTCTGCCTCGCCCGTCACTTCGACAAGGTCGCGGACCAGGTCGACGTCGTCGCCTGCACCGGCACCTGGTCGTTCCCGATCGACGTCTCGTCCCCGATCGACGTCAGCGCGGCGCCGTCATGAGCTCGGCCACGGCTCCGTCGTGGTCGATTCGAAGCACCTTCGTGTGGCCGTCGTCGGGAAGCGATGCTGCCAACCCGGCCGCCGCGTCGGCCTTGCACAGCATCGCGATCGTCGGTCCGCTTCCGCTCAGCCACCCACACCAGGCCCCGTGCTCGAGCCCGGCGTCGAGTGCCCGCTGCGACATCGGTGCGGCGGCGAGGCGCAGCTCCTGATGCAGGCGGTCGCTGGTGGCGTCGCGCAACGCGCCGGTGTCACCGGCGGCGAGGGCCGCTACGAGCATCGCCACGCGGCCGATGTTGTGCACGGCGTCATCGCGCGAGACGGTGGCCGGCAGCTGGTTGCGCGAGTGATCGGTCGACGTGCTGCCGGCCGGGATCCAGACCACGACCGCCGGATCGAAGCCGAGCGGCACCCGGATCGCGCGACCGCCGGCCGTCGCCACCACACCGCCGAGCAGCGACGCCGCGACGTTGTCGGCATGGCCTTCGAGCGCTCCGGCGACGGCAAGGACCTCGTCGACGGCACCGGCCGACTCGCGCCACCTCGGCCCGAGCCGCTGCACGAGCGCGGCCACTGCCCCACCGACCCGGACGGCGCCGCTGAAGCCGAGGCCACGTCCCATCGGGATCGGCGACCGCACCCAGGTCGAACCGACACCACCCAACCGGGCGAACGCCACCGCCGCTGGGTGATGGTGGTCGACGGGCGTTGCGCCTGGCGGGGCGTCGCCGAGCCCGATCTCGGCGTACAGCGTGAGGGCAACACCGAGTGAGTCGAAGCCGGGGCCGAGATTGGCCGACGAAGCCGGGACGCGAACTGCGAACGCGCCCTCGAACGAGCCTGGCGACGACGCAGCGCCTCCGCTCACCCGTCAGCTCGCGGCATCAGCGGCGGCTCGCGACTCGCGCACGAACGCGTCGAGCGTCTCGGCAGCACGACCGGAGTCGATCGCCGCCGCCGCCTGCTCGGCACCGTCGGCCAGCGACTCGGCGTGCCCGGCCACGATCAGGGCGGCCGCCGCGTTGAGCACGACGATGTCGCGGTGCGGGCCACGCACGCCGTCGAGCATCCGGCGCACCGCGCCCGCGTTCTCGTGTGGCTCGCCACCGGCCAGGTCGGCCTTCACCGCCACCGGGAGGCCGATCGAACCGGCGTCGACCTCGAAGTGCTCGACCTCGCCGTCGCGCAGCGCGAGCACCGACGACGGGCCGGTGGTGCTCAGTTCGTCGAGCCCGTTGCCGTGCACGACCCACGCGTCGGTCGAGCCGTGGTGGCGCAGCGACTGCAGCATCCGTTCGGCGTAGTTGGGGTTGGCGACGCCGATCAGCTGCCGCCGCACCCGGCCGGGATTGGCCATCGGGCCGAGCAGGTTGAACACGGTCGGGATACCGATCTCGCGGCGCGATGGAGCGGCGAAGCGGAACGCCGGATGGAACCGCGGCGCGAAGCAGAAGCCGATGCCGGCCCGCTCGACGCATTGCCGCACACCGTTCGGCGTCAACTCGACGACGACACCCAAGGCCTCGAGCACGTCGGCCGTGCCACACCTCGAGGATGCGGCACGCGCGCCGTGCTTGCACACGGGCACACCTGCGCCGGCGACCACGATCGACGCCATCGTGCTCACGTTGATCGAGCTCGAGCCGTCGCCGCCCGTGCCGACGATGTCGATCGCCGCCGCCCGGAGCTCGTCGGACAACGGCACGAGCTCGGCGGCCTCGAGCACGGCGTCGAGCAGTCCCGACAGCTCCTCGGCGCTCTCGCCTTTCGATCGCAGGGCAACGACGAACCCGATCAGCTGCGCCGGGGTCGCGTCGCCACCGAGGATCGTCGACATCGCGGCGTGCGCTTGGTCGGCGGTCAGGTGGTGGCGATCGAGCAGCATCGTCAGGAGCGCGGGCCACCCCCCGAAGTCGTCGATCGCTGTCACCGGAGCGAGGCTAGGCCGAACGGGTCAGGCAGTACGACGGCGTTGACGGATGATGCGGCGTCGCTCGCGCTCGGTGGCACCGCCCCACACGCCTGCCTTCTCGCGGTTCGACAGGGCGTATTCGAGACAGGCCGCGCGAACCCCGCACAGCTCGCACACCTCTTTCGCCACCTCGGCCGCCTCGTCGTCTTCGGGATAGAAGATCGCCGGCTCCAGGCCTCGGCATGCCCCGAGCATGCGCCATTCGAGTTCGTGCGCTGACACCTCGGTGTGTCCCCCAGTGCGTGTTCTCGTCAGGCGACCGACACTAGAACCGCCCGAACCGTCTGCGCCAGAGGAAATTCCGGACGAG
>DATMDV010000348.1:0-3497 GCA_035557475.1 Ilumatobacteraceae bacterium | reverse complement strand
CGGCGCGAAGCTCAACGAAGCCGACGTGGCAGACGACCTCAAGGTTTCGCGAGGGCCCGTGCGCGAGGCGTTGCGCGCCCTCGAGCAAACCGGCCTGGTGCGGGTGGAAAAGAACCGCGGCGTCTTCGTCAGGGAGCTTTCGCTCGCGGAGGCCGACGAACTGTATGAAGTCCGGGCCGGGCTCGATGCCCTGATCGGGCGCCTCGCCGCGCAGCGCATCACGCCTGAACAGGTCCAGCAGCTTCGTGAACTCCTGCGCAAGATGCAGAAGGCGGCGCGGGCGCGCAGCGTCGACGACTACTACCCCCTCAACGTCCGACACGCTCTCGCACGCCTACATCTACCGCGAGATGCCCGACGTGAACGGCATCGTCCACACCCACAGCACGTACGCGACGGCGTGGGCCGCGCGTCACGAGGCCATCCCGTGCGTGCTCACCGCGATGGCCGACGAGTTCGGCGGCCCGATCCCGGTCGCTCCGTTCGCCAGGATCGGCGACGAGGAGATCGGCCACGCCGTGGTGTCGACGCTGCGCGGCCACCGATCGCCCGCGGTGCTGTTGGGCGGTCACGGCGTGTTCACCATCGGCACCAGCGCCACGGCCGCGGTCAAGGCGGCCGTGATGTGCGAGGACGTCGCCAGGACCGTTCACCACGCGCGCGCCCTCGGCGAACCGGTCGTCATCGATCCGGCCGACGTCGACAGTCTGTACGAGCGGTACCAGAGCGCCTACGGGCAGAAGTGAAGAGACTCGAATGAGCACCGACGACGATCGCCAGATCTGGTTCCTCACCGGCAGTCAGGGCCTCTACGGCGAAGGAACGCTCCGGCAGGTCGCCGACCAGTCGACCGACATCGTGCGCCAACTCAACGCCGGTGGCGACATCCCGTTGACCGTCGTGTTCCAGCCCGTGTTGACCGAGTCGGTCGGCATTCATCGCCAGATGCTCGACGTCAACGCCGATCCGCGTTGCGTCGGCGTGATCACGTGGATGCACACGTTCTCGCCCGCCAAGATGTGGATCAACGGGCTCGGCGCGCTTCAGAAGCCGATGTTGCACCTCCACACGCAGTCGAACGTCGAGCTGCCGTACGCGGAGATCGACATGGACTTCATGAACCTCAACCAGGCCGCCCACGGTGACCGTGAGTTCGCCCATGTCCTCACGCGCATCGGCGCGCCGCGCAAGACGGTCGCCGGCCACGTGTCGGATCCGATCGTGTCGGCGCGGATCGCGACCTGGGCGCGCGCGGCGCGCGGGCTCGCCGAAATCCGATCGCTCAAACTCGCCCGGTTCGGCGACAACATGCGTGACGTCGCGGTGACCGAGGGCGACAAGGTCGAGGCCCAACTGCGCTTCGGCGTGTCGGTCAACACCTATGGCGTCAACGATCTCGTGGCCGCCGTCGATGCCGCGTCCGATGCCGACGTCGACGCGCTGGTCGGCGAGTACGAGGACACGTACGACGTCGTTGGCGAGTTGCGCCGTAAGGGTGAGCGACACGAGTCGCTCCGCGACGGCGCCCGCATCGAGATCGGCTTGCGGTCCTTTCTCGACGCGGGAGGGTTCGGCGCGTTCACCACCAATTTCGAAGACCTCGGTGGGCTGCGCCAGCTGCCCGGGTTGGCCGTGCAACGACTGATGGCCGACGGCTACGGCTTCGGTGCCGAAGGCGACTGGAAGACGTCGGTGATGCTGCGCACGCTCAAGGTCATCGCCGACGGTCTGCCCGGTGGCACCTCCTTCATGGAGGACTACACGTACGACCTGGCGCCGGGCAACGAGCGGATCCTCGGTGCGCACATGCTCGAGGTCTGCCCGTCGATCGCCGCGACGCGCCCGAGCCTCGAGATCCATCCGCTGTCGATCGGCAACCGCGACGACCCCGTGCGCCTGAAGTTCACCGCTGCTCCAGGCCCGGCGGTCGTGCTCGGGCTCGCCGACCTCGGCGAGCGGTTCCGGTTCGTGGCCAACGAGATCGACGTCGTGGAGCCGCCCCACCCGTTGCCGAAGCTTCCCGTCGCGTGCGCGATGTGGGAGCCGAGGCCGAACTTGCGGACCTCGGCCGAATCGTGGCTGGCTGCCGGCGGGCCTCACCACACCGTGCTGTCGTCGGCGATCGGAACCGACGAGCTCGAGGACTTCGCCCAGATGGTCCAGACCGAGCTCGTCGTCATCGACGCCGACACGACACCCCGCAGCTTCGCTCGCGAGCTGCGCTGGAGCCAGGCCTACTTCCGCCTCGCCCAGGGATTCTGACCGCCTCTGAACTGGGCCACTCCGGTGCTTGTCACGCAATCATGTGATGTTTACAATGCCTTCCAATCATCACATGATTGCTGGCTCATCGGGAGCCGGGGTCGAAGGGGGACATGATGGAGATGCACCGTCCACTGCGCTCGCGCCGCGACGTCCTGAGAGCGATGGGGGTCACGGCCGCCGCCGGACTCCTGGTGAGTTGCGGCGGGGACGACGACGACGCCACGGACGGCACTGGGGGGACAGGCGGCGGTTCCGGCGGCATCTTCCCGGACACCCCGGAGTGGAACTTCGTCTTCATCAACCACGTCACGACCAACCCGTTCTTCGTCCCGACGCAATACGGCATCGAGGACGCCTCGGCACTGCTCGGCACCACGTTCCAGTGGACCGGCTCCGAGACGGCCAGCAATACCGAGATGGTCAACGCCTTCGAGGCGGCGATCGCCGGCAACGCCGACGGGATCGCGGTCGCGATCGTCGACCTCGAAGCGTTCAACGACCCGATCGAGCGCGCCCTGGCGGCAGGGATCCCTGTCGTCTCGTACAACGCCGACGCGCCAAACGCACGTCTCGCGTACATCGGTCAGGACCTCTACGGATCCGGCTTCGAGATGGGCAAGCGGATCGTCGAGCTCGTCGGTGAGGGCGACGTCGCGTTGTTCATCGCCACGCCCGGCCAGCTCAACATCCAACCCCGCATCGACGGTGCGATCGCCGCCATCGAGGAGTCGGGTGCGCCGATCAACGTCGCCGACATCGCCACCGGAGCCACGCTCGAGGAAGAGCTCAACGCGATCGAGGCGTACTACCTCGGCAACACCGGCGTGGCGGGGATGTTCGCCGTCGATGCCGGCAGCACGCAGGGCGTCGGCCAGGTCGTGCAGAACCACGACGCACGGGCGGCCGGGCTCAAGGCCTGCGGCGGTTACGACCTGTTGCCGACGACGGTCGAGTTGGTGTCAGAAGGTGTGCTCGACTTCACCATCGACCAGCAGCCGTACCTGCAGGGTTTCCTGCCGGTGCAGTACCTCTACCTGTCGAAGCTGTCGGGCGGCGTCGTCATCCCGTCGGAGACCAACACCGGTCTGGTGTTCCTCGACTCGACGTCGGCGAAGCTGTTCCTCGACACGTCGAGCCGCTTCGAAGGCGATGCCGAGGAGCAGAAGCTCATCGAGCCCGCGAGCTGAGCGGCCCGCCGTGAGATGACGGAGACCATCGGGCAAGAAGATCTC
>DATMDV010000347.1:0-2900 GCA_035557475.1 Ilumatobacteraceae bacterium | reverse complement strand
CGCGTCGTGGACGTCGCGGGTGCGGTTGGACGTCAGGATCACGATCGGCGGGCGGCTGGCCTGGAACACGCCGAGCTCTGGAACCGTCACCTGAAAGTCCGACAGGACCTCGAGCAGGTACGCCTCGAACTCGTCGTCGGCCCGGTCGATCTCGTCGATCAGCAGCACCGGCGGGGGTCCTTCGCGGTGCTCGATAGCGCGCAGCAACGCCCGCTTGACGAGGAACCTCTCGTTGTAGAGATCGGCTTCGAGGTCGTCGGCGGTCCGGCCGGCGGTCTCGCCACTCGCCTCGGCGGCCCGCAGGTGGAGCAGCTGGCGCGCGTAGTCCCAGTCGTACACGGCCTGGGCGGCGTCGATGCCCTCGTAGCACTGCAGCCGGATCAGTTCGCCGTGGGTCCACGCCGCGAGCACCTTGGCGACCTCGGTCTTGCCGACGCCGGCCTCGCCCTCGAGCAGCAGCGGCCGCTTGAGCGACAGGGCGAGGAAGATCGCCGTCGCTAACCCCTCGTCGGGGAGGTAACCGTGCTCCGTCAGGGCCCGGTCGACGTCGGTTGGCGTCACCCGGGCGACGATACCCGCCCACCCCCCTGAACTGTCTGCTCCAGATGAACCCACGGGCAGTCTGAAGCAGACAGAACGGTGGGTTGGGGGGTCAGGAGTCGAACCCGAGGCCCAGACGGTCGAGGATGCGGAGCCAGGCGTTGCGTTTGCCCGTGCGGTCTTCGCGGTCGAGCGACCAGCGGGTGGCCTGGATGCCGAGAAACCGGAATGGCTCGGGCGGGAACGGGAGCGGCTTCGAGCGGACGAACTCGGTCTGGGTCGCGACGGACCGCCGGCCGTGAAGCAGGTCGAGCATGACCGCTCCGCCGAACCTCGACGACGCGACCCCGAGTCCGGTGTACCCGAGCGCGTACGCGACGCGTCCGTTGAGCGCCCGGCCCCAGAACACGCAAAAGCGGCTGCAGGTGTCGATCGCGCCGCCCCACGCATGCGTGAACTTGACGTCTTCGAGTTGGGGGAACGTCTCGAAGAAGTGCCTGCTGAGCGTCGCCCACGACGCCGGCCGGGTCTCGTGCTCCGCGGTCACCTTGCCGCGCCAGTAGTACACCGCGTCGTAGCCGCCCCACAGGATCCGGTTGTCCGACGTCAAGCGGTAGTAGTGGAACTGGTTGGGGATGTCCGACAGCCCCTGGCGGTTACGCCAGCCGATCGCGTCGAGCTGCGCCGGCGTGAGCGGCTCGGTCACCATGCAGTAGTCGTAGACCGGCGCGATGTAGTGGCGGACGCGGCGGATCAGCGGCTTGGCGGCGTTGGTCGCCAACGCCACCTTGCCGGCTCGTACGGCCCCGAGGGGGGTCTTCACGAGCACGCCCACACCGTCGCGCCGCAGTGACGTCGCCTTCGAGTCTTCGTAAATGCGAACACCGAGCGACTCGGCGGCCGCCTTCAACCCCCATGCCAGCCGGGCCGGGTCGACGAGCGCCGCCCGATCCTTGCGCCACAATCCGCCGGTGTAGGTCGGCGAGTCGACCTGAGCACGCATCTGCTCGGCATCGAGGAGCTCGACCGCCTGGCCGAGTCGACGCAGCCGCGCGCAGTCGTCGCTCAGCTCCGAGAGGTAGGACGGCGCGTGGGCGTTGGTCGCGACGTCGATCACGCCGGTGCGTTCGTAGTCGCAGTCGATCCCGTACCGTCGGATCGCGGCTTCGATCTGGTCGAGGTTGTCGAGACCGAGCCGTTCGAGCAGCTCGATCTCGTCCGGGAAGCGGTCGAGGCCGTTCGCCACGCCGTGCGTGAGGCTCGACTCCATGAACCCGCCGTTGCGGCCACTCGCCGCCGAGCCGACCTCGTGGGCGTCGATGAGCACGACGTCGTGCGAGGGGTCGCGCTCTTTGGCGATGATCGCCGTCCACAAGCCGGTGTAGCCACCGCCGACGACACACAGGTCGCAGTTCTCGGTGCGCACCAACGTCGGGTTCGAATCCGGCTCGTCGGCGTCGTCGTACCAGTACGGGTAGGGGTCGGCGTCGGCGATCGCGTCGAGATGGCGCTCGCCACTCACGGGTGGGGGTGGACGTCAGCTCGAGGCGGCTTCGAGGGCGCGCCTCGTGAGCACCTTGGCGAGATGCACGCGGTACTCGACGCTGGCGTTGAGGTCGGCTTGCGGATCGGCGTCGGCGGCAGCCTGCTCGGCAGCATCGGCGATCGACGCCCCGCCGGCGAGCGCCGACGACACGCTGGTTGCCAGCACCGGTACGGATCCCATGTTGACGAGCGCCACGCCTGAATCGCCGTTGCGGCGCCAGGCCGCGACACCGACGATCGCCCAGTCCTGGGCGCGGCGGTTGAACTTCTGGAAGTTCCATCCCGCCCCGTTCATCTTCGGGACCCGGATCTCGGTGAGCATCTCGTCAGGCGCCAGCGACGAGGTGAGAAACCCCTCGAAGAAGTCGCCGGCCGCGATCTCGCGCGTCCCATTCGGCCCCTGAGCGACGTACGTGGCGCCGAGCGCCAGTGTCGTAGCTGGGAGGTCGGACGCCGGATCGGCGTGGGCGATCGACCCGCCGATCGTGCCGCGATGGCGCACCTGGGGGTCACCGACCTCACCGGCGGTGTGGGCGAGCAGCGGAACGTGCTCGGTCAGCACGTCGGCGCGCTCGAGATCCATGTGCCGTGTCAGCGCACCGATGGCGATGTGGTCGCCGGCGTCACGGATGTAGGACAGGTCGCGCAGCCGGCCGATGTCGACCAGCACGGATGGCTGGGCCAGCCGCAGCCGCATCAGCGGCAGCAGGCTGTGCCCGCCGGCGAGGAACTTGGCCTCGTCTCCGTGTTGCCCGATGAGTTGGATCGCCTCCTCGGCGGAGCCGGCCCGGACGTAGTCGAACTTGGCGGGGATC
>DATMDV010000346.1:0-16316 GCA_035557475.1 Ilumatobacteraceae bacterium | reverse complement strand
CACGCCAGGCGTCGCACCGTTTCGGGTGGGAGCGGGATCCCGTCGGCGGTCTCACACACCGAGTGTTCGTGCAAACCGTTGAGCATCGTGTCGTAGTCGACGTGGACACAGATCTCCGGTACGCGCCGCTCGCCGGATCGTTCGCCTGACACCGCCGAAACCATCGCATCGGCCAACAGGACATCGATCGGGCTGCCCGAGTTGCCGTCGTGCTGTTTCAAAGTCGCCAACTGGGCGTCGATCGCCGCCCACAGTTTGGCGTCGCGTTCGGGATCCAAGGCGAGGTGGGTGTGGTGCATGCCGGACGGTTTGTCGACCCAACGGCGCACCGACACCGACGCCTTCTGCTTGTCCAACTCTGATTCGCCTTCGTCGCCGGCGAGGCGTTTGCCCAACAACCGGCACCGTCGTTCGAACACCGCCACCGGCTCAACCCGCGCAAACCGCAACAGCGCGTCTTGCAACGCGCCGAGCCGCTCCCGGCCGGCGTCGTCGAGGCCTTTGGCGGCGTTGGCGACGGCATCGACATGACCCGCCGACACGGACCCTGTCGCCATTGCATCTTCGAAGCCGGGCATCGCCTCGCACACCTCGGAACGATCCGACGCAGCCTTCGTCTCACGAGTCGAACGCCGCCCGTAGCCGGTCAGCACCTCGGCCGCCGACTCGGATCGTCCTTCGGCGGCCAGTTCACGAGACCGGCGGGCGATCGCCACATCGACCGCATCGACCCAGCCCCGCACCCGCTGCGCCAACTCCACCGCCACACCCAGACCAGTCCGATCGCACACAGCGACATCGACCGCCAACAGGCCGGCGAACGCCTCGCCGACACCACGCTCTTCCATGACAACCCTTTCGACCACGACGATCAACCAGGGGGAAGCCGGATGCGAACCACCCTACGAAGGGGGTGTCGCAATCACCCTGAGCAGGCGTTCAAGCCGAGGCCAACAGAGGAAATGAAATCGGTCGCCTACACAGTGGGGTCGGTCATCGCTGGCGCCGGTTGGAGAGTTGTCTCCTCGACCAGCTTGTCCACCACGCGCTCCTCCACCGGTTCCTCCTCCGCCTTGCGCATCGCTTCTTGCTGAATGACCTCGACACGCGCGGCTTGCCATGCGCTCCAGTGTCCTGAGACCAACGCCCACAGTGACAGGACAGACACATACACGACCTCGGAGATCCAGCCCGTCAGGATCGACACTGGGATCATCGTCACCCAGAAGATCGTGAGCCATCCGTTGACCCTGCGCATGAACACCGGATCGCCCTGAACCGACGCCCACAGCGTCTTGATCACCGTCACGCTGGCACTCTCTCGAATCCCACGTTCAAGAGATCGATTCGTGCGGCAGATCCGTTACAACGACCCGACGGAGAAGTCGATCAGATCAACGGGGTGTTGGGCTCGAGGCCCATCAGCAACCGTCCGTACATCTCGAGGTTCATCTCGAGTTGCAGGAGGCCGTGGTTGTTGATCGCCTTGACGTCGGCGAGCGCGCGTGCCAACGGCGACGAGCTGCGGACTCCCGTTGCACCTGCCGCGGTGAACAGGATCTCGACCGCCTCCAGGCAACGCCGTACGCCGACGGCGCAGTCGACGCGCATCCGAGCACGCGTCAGCAGTGGGAGCGCAGTGCCCGCCCGGCCGGCGGCGTCGATCTCGTCGGCACAGCGGTAGAGGAGTAGCTCACCTTCCTCGACGCGCATCGCCGCGTCCGCCACCTTGACGTGCGTGATCGGGTGCGTGTCCTGACGCTCGGCCGTGTAGGCGATCGTCTTGCCGACGACGAGGGGTGGGAAGTCCTCCAGCGCCTGCCGGGCAAGTCCGAGCGCACCGCCGGTGAGGGCGATCGTCAGCACCGGCACGGGCGCGCACTGCTGCACCCAATCGGAATGCAGCGCGCCACCCGGGCTGTTGCCCATGATCAACGCCGGGAGCGACAAGAAGCGATGGGCGGGGATGTCGAGCCCGTCGACCTTCACCGTGCACGAGCCGGTGGCCCGCAGACCGGTGACGTACCAGTCGTCCATGAACGTGACGGCCGACGTGGGGACGATGAAGTCGCCCTCGTCCACGACCGTGCCGCTTTGTGGGTCGCCTTCGACCACGACCGCCCCGAGCAGCAACCAGTCGGCGCGCTCCGAGCCCGACGCGAACGGCCACACCCCTTCGAGCCGGTATCCGTCGGCGGTCTTCACGGCACGTCCGCGTGGTCCGATCACGGCCGAGACGACGGCATCGGGATCGGCGCCGTAGACGTCGTCCTGACCCTCGGCGGGAAAGTGCGAGAGCAACCACGAGTGGGCATGCACGACACCAGCGACCCAGGCCGTCGACGGGCACCCGCGCGCCAGCGTGGAGATCACATCGAGGTGGTCGCGGACGCCGAGGCCGAGCCCGCCGTTGCGGCTGCTCTGCAGCACCTTGAACGACCCGGCTTGCTGGAGCGCCTTGATGTTCTCGTGCGGCAGTCGACGGTCGGCGTTGGCCTGTTCGGCCCGTTCGCGCAGCTCGGGAACGAGCTCGATCGTCCGTTCCAGGACAGTGGTCGTCATCAGGACTCCTTCAACAAAACACGAGGCAACAACACGAGGCAATCAAACGAGGAACGTGACCCCGTCGGTGAATCCCATCAGCGCCCGACCGTAGACCTGGGCACTGATCTCGGGGCTCACGACCGCGTGGCGGCTGGCGATCTCGGCGTCACGCCACCATCGCTGCATCGGGCTCGACTCGGCGAAGCTCGACGCACCGTGGGCGCTGCACAACACGCGAATGGCCTCGCGCGCCGTCTCCGCTGCATGGCCGGTGTCCATCCGGACCCGGGCCCGCTCGACATAGGTCATCGCCCGATCGGCCCGGGCGGCATCGTCGATGTCGCCCGCGGCGCGGTACGCGAACAGATGAGCGGTGTCGACGAGCGTCGCCGCCTTGGCGATCGCCAACTGGAACGTCGGCGCATCGCGCTGCACCTCGTATTCGGTGTAGGCGATGCCGCGCTTGTGACCCTTCTCGATCACATAGTCGAGCGCCGCCTGCGCGAGCCCGAGCAGGGGCCCGACGAGGATCAACGCGGCGACCGGGATGAACGCCGACCGGTACAGCACCTCGTCCTTGAACGGCGTGTCGTAGTCGTGCGTGAGCAGACCGGGCACCGACATCAACCGGTGGTCGGGCACGAACACGTCGCGGGCGTGCACGGTGTTGCTGGCCGTCCCTCGCATTCCCGTCGTGAACCAGGTGTCCTCGATCTCGAGCTCTGCATACGGCATCAGCGCCATCGCCGGCATCACGAACTCGCCGGCCTCGTTGACGAGCGGGACACCGAGGAACGCCCAATCGGAGTGCAGGCAACCGCTGGTCCAGTTCCACGCGCCGTTGACGATGTATCCGCCGTCGACGCGCTTGGTCGTGGCAGTCGGGTTGAACACGCCCGAGATCCGGGCGTCGGGATCGGAGCCCCACACGTCGTGCTGCAGTTGCTCGTTGCCGAGCGAGACGAAGAACGCGCACACATTCATCAAGGCGGTGACCCAAGCTGTCGAGCCACAGCCCATCGCGACTTCGCGGCTCACCTCCAGCTTGGTGCGGATGTCGGTCTCGAGCCCGCCAAAGCGCTTGGGCAACATGATGCGGAACGCGTCGGCGGCGCGCAGCGCGGTGATGTTCTCCTCGACGACCCGGCGATCGGCCTCGGTGCGCGCCGCGTTGGCCTCGAACAGCGGGCGCAGCTCGCGGATCCGGTCGAGGACCTGATCGCGAATCGTGGTGTGTTCGGTTGCGGTGATGCTCATCATCCCCTCCTCAAGGTTGAGCGATGACGGGATTCTCGATCGTGCCGATCGACTCGATCTCGATGCGCACGGTCGAACCGGGCGACAGGCAGCGCGGTGGGTCCATCACGAACCCGACGCCCGCCGGAGTGCCGGTGGCGATGATCGTGCCGGGCAGCAATGTGAACGCCGTCGAGATGTGCTCGATCAGCTCCCAGCAGTTGTTGATCATCTGCGATGTCGACGCGTCCTGACGAAGGTCGTCGTCGACCCACGTGCGGATCCGGAGGTCGTGCGGATCGAGGACTTCGTCGGTGGTGACCAACCATGGTCCGATCGGGCCGTGGGTGTCCCAGCTCTTGCCCATCGTCATCGTCGGCGTCGCCCGCTGCCAATCGCGCACGGACACGTCGTTGACGACGAGGTAGCCGGCGACGACGTCGGGCGCGTCGGCCGCCTTGACACTGCGGCAGCGCTGCCCGATCACCACGCCGAGCTCGCCCTCGTAGTCGACCCAGTCGGGTGCGACCGTCGGCACTTCGATCGGGTCGGACGGGCCGGTGACACACGTGATCTGCTTGTTGAACACCACCGGCCGGTCGGGTCTGGGCATGCCCGACTCGGCGACGTGGGCGCTGTAGTTGAGCCCGATCGCGAGGAACGTCGGGGGCTGGACGATGGGTGCCTCGAGCACCACGTCGGCGAGAGCGATGAGTGGTGCGCTCGAGGCGAGATCAGCGACCCGCGACAAACCCCCGATCGCGAGCAAGCCACCGACGTCGTCGGGAAGGCTGTGGTCGGTATGGCCGACATCGGCGACGTGATCGCCGGTGACGACGCCGAGCCGCGTGCGGCCGGACTCGGTGAAGCGGGCGACCTTCATGCGTTCAACGCCTCCTTGATCGCAGCGAGATCGGGTGGTTCGACGAAGTCGCGAGGGACCGGTGGACCCCACGCGTAGAGCGATTTGTCGGGCGCCCAGTCGCGGGCGATCCATGCGTCGTCGTCGCCGATCTGATCGAGGTCGGCGAAGTACTCGGCGAAATTGCCGGCCGGGTCGCGGAAGTACCAGAACAGGTTGGAGCCGAGGAAGTGGCGGCCGAGCCCCCACACGCTGCACATCGGGTCGGCCGTGAGCAGGTGGTGCGCACCGCGCCCGATCTCGTCGAGGTCGTCGACCTGCCACGACGAATGGTGGAAGAACGGCACCGGCGAGCTGATCAGCCCGACGTTGTGATGATCGGTCGAGCAGCGCAGGAAGGCGATGATGCCGGCCGACTCGTCGCTCAACCGGAACCCGAGAACGTCGACGAGGAACCGCTTGCTGGCCGCGATGTCGGGCGTGCCCCACAGCACGTGACCGAGCCGTCGGGGCGCTGCCGCGCCCGCGGCGAAGATCGCCGGCGCCCGGTCGCCGTCGCGCACGGTGCGGCCCGGCCCGTTCATGGGCGGCGTGTCGTACACGGATTGCGTGATCCGGTCGCGCATCATGACGCGCACGCGGATGCCCACGACCGGCTCGACCACCGAGATGCTGCCCTTCTGATTGTCGTTGGCGTCGTGGTGCGTGACGTCGAGATCGTGGGCGGCGGCAGCACTCGCGATGCGGGCGAGGTCGTCGGGATCGTCGGCCGCCAGCGTCACCTCCACCAACTGCCGGACCGGTCGTTCGACGACGTGGAGTTGCTCCCCGCCGTCACGGGTTGCGAACGTGCCGGGCGTCGACTCGGTCAGCCCGAAGTCGCGGTAGAACTGACGGGCCTCGTCGACGCGTGGCACGCCGAGTGTCATCGACCCGAGTCCGTGCAATGCCATGCGCCCCTCCTCGCCGCCGTTCGACTGACACGCTTCACGGCGACAACCCAGCGTGCCACGGGGGAATCGGCATGTCAAACGAATTTCGATATTGCACCGTCGTTGCGAAACCATCTAGGATCGATCCATGGCGACCGCCGCCCCCACGCGAACCGAGCAGGTCTACGCGCGCATGCGGTCCGACATCCTGTCCGGCCAGCTGACGCCGGGCGCCAAGCTCCCGTTCGCCGAGCTCGTCGCGCGGTACGGCGGGAGCACCAGCGTCATCAGGGAAGGGCTCACGCGCCTCGTCGAGCAAGGACTCGTACAGGCCGAGCCACAACATGGCTTCCGCGTGGTCTCGTTGTCGATCAGCGATCTCGACGACCTCACCACGGCCCGCTGCGAGCTCGAAGGGCTCGTGCTGCGCCTGTCGATCGCGGCCGGCGACCTCGAATGGGAGTCGGCGATCGTCGCCGCCCATCACACGCTCGAACGGACCCCGAGATCAGATGACGTCGACGCCGATCCGGGCGCCTTGAGCGACGAGTGGCGCGCCGCCCACTCACGCTTCCACAACGCGTTGATCGCAGGATGCCCGAATGTCCGGTTGCGCACGATGGCGTCGTCGCTGCGCGATGCGGCCGAGCTCTACCGATCGTGGTCGGGGCGGTTCGGCCACGATCAGCACCGCGACATCCCGGCTGAACACGGTGCGATCGCCCAAGCCGTCCTCTCGCGCGACGCCGACCGCGCCGTCGCCGAGCTGACGGCGCACCTACGCCGCACGGCCGACCTGTTGATCGGACTCGGACAGAGCGTGTCCGAGGGCGACGGCGCAGATGCGCTAGAACAGACGGCGCGGCGCGAAGATTGAGATCGCAAACACATTGCCGAAACACATGAGGAGTGCGCCGCGGCGCACACGACACGTCGATCGAACCATCGATCAAAGAGGGGCATCCGATGAGCGAGTCCAATGAGAAGTGGCTGAACGATTGGCTGATGAGCCGCCGGCGCCTGCTCGCCTTCGGGAGCTCGGCGGCCGCGGCGGCGTTCCTCGCGGCCTGCGGCGGCGATGACGATGACGGTGCGGCCGACACCACCCCCGGCGATACAACGGGCGGCGATACCACGCCGGCCGACACCTCGGGAGCGACCGCTCCCCCCGGCACCACGGGCGACACGACCGCCGGCACCGCAGCACCGGCCGGCGGGACGAACGCCGCCACGTTCGGCGGTGGTGGTGGCGACGGCACGATCAAGATCGGTTTCACGGCGCCGCTCACCGGCCCACTCGCCGGGTTCGGCGAGGCGAACGAGTTCATCATGGCCGGCATCGGGGCGTTGGTGGCCGACGGCATCATGCTCGGCGACCAGTCGTATGCGGTCGAGTTCGTCGTCAAGGACGTCCAGTCGAACTCCGACACGGCGGCGTCGCAGGCGGGCTCGTTGATCCTCGACGACGGTGTCGACATGATGATCGCGATCGCGACGCCGGAGATGATCAACCCGGTCGCCGACCAGTGCGAGGCGAACGGCGTGCCGTGCCTGTCGACACTGGCACCGTGGCAGCCGTACTTCTTCGGTCGCGGTGGCGACCCGGCCGCCGGGTTCGACTGGACCTACCACTTCTTCTGGGGCGCCGAGCAGCTGGTGGGGGTGTTCGTCGACATGTGGAACTCGGTCGAGACCAACAAGGTCGTCGGGTTGTTGTGCCCCAACGACCCCGACGGCAACGCTCTCGCCGACCCGGCGACCGGCTTCCCGGCGGGAATCGACGCCGGTGGTTTCACACTCGTCGACCCCGGCCGGTTCCAGACCGGCAACGCCGACTTCTCGAGCATCATCGGCCAGTTCAAGGACGAGGGCGTCGAGATCGTGTGCGGCATCCCGATCCCACCCGACTTCGGCACGTTCTGGACCCAGGCCAAGCAGCAGGACTTCAACCCCAAGATCGTCACGATGGCCAAGGCGGTGCTGTTCTCGTCGGCCGTCGAGGCCCTCGGCGACAGTGGCAACGGCCTCGCGTCCGAGGTGTGGTGGACCCCCACCCACCCCTTCTCCAGCTCGCTGACGGGAGTCGACGCACAGGCCTTGGCCGACGAGTACACGGCGGAGACGGGCAAGCAGTGGACGCAGTTCGTCGGATTCGTCCACGCCCTGCTCGAAGTGTGCCTCGACAGCGTCGCCCGCGCCGGCAGCACCGACAAGCAGGCGTTGATCGACGCGATCGCGGCGACCAATCTCGACACCATCGTCGGCCCGGTCACGTTTGCCCGCGAGGGCCTGCCGAAGAACGTCAGCCCGACCCCGCTCGTCGGTGGTCAGTGGCAGCAGCAGGACGCGGGTGCGCCGTTCCCCTTCGAGCTGCTCGTCGTCAACAACGCCCAGGCGCCAGAGATCCCGGTGGGCGGCACGATCGTGCCGCTCGAGGGCTGACCAGCGGCTGCCGTGGCGGCGCTGCTCTCGGTCGACCTTCTGTCCAAGCGGTTCGGCGGCCTCACGGTCGTCGACCGGCTGTCGTTCGAGGTCGCCGAGGGTGACGCCGTCGGGATCGTGGGACCGAACGGCGCCGGCAAGACCACGCTGCTCAACCTGATCGCCGGCGACCTGCGTGCCGACTCCGGCACCGTGTCGCTCGACGGCGTCGACGTGACGCGCCGTCCGGCGCACGTCCGCTGCCACATGGGCATCGGGCGCACCGCACAGATCCCGCGTCCGTTCGAGGGCCTCACCGTGTTCGAGAACGCGCTCGTTGGCTCGACGTTCGGATCGGGGCGGGCACGGCGCGCATCGACGGCGAGCTCTGTCGAGGCGACCGCCGTCGGCGCCCTCGAACGGGTCGGCATGCTCGGCCGCGCCGACACCCCGGCCGGTGCGTTGACGTTGCTCGAGCGCAAACGACTCGAGCTGGCACGCGCCCTGGCGACCGAGCCGCGGCTGTTGCTCCTCGACGAGATCGCGGGCGGCCTCACCGAGGCCGAGGTGCTCCAGTTGGTCGCGACGATCGGCGACATCCGCGCCGCGGGTGTCGCGGTGGTGTGGATCGAGCACATCGTCCATGCCCTGCTCCGCGTCGTCGACCGGATGATCGCGATGGACTTCGGTCGCAAGCTGATCGAGGGTCCGCCGGCAACCGTGATGGCGTCCGACGAGGTGCGCTCGTTGTACCTCGGCGAGGACATCGAGGTGGCATGAGCAATCAGAGCGAGCGATTGCTCGACATCGACGGCCTGGATGCCGGCTACGGCGACTTCCAGGCGCTGTTCGGCATCGAACTGCACGTCGACCAGGCCGAGACGGTGTCGATGATCGGCGCCAACGGGGCCGGCAAGTCGACGTTGCTCAAAGCGATCGCGGGGATGCTCGAGCCGACGGCCGGCGAGATCCGATACGCGGGCGAGTTGCTCGCGGGAGTGCCGGCTAACCGACGCGTCGCCAACGGCATCTCGCTCGTGCCCGAGGGGCGGCGCATCTTCCCGTCGCTCAGTGTCGAGGAGAACCTGCTCGTCGGGGCGCACATCGGACGCAAGGGCCCGTGGACGAAGCAGCGGGTGATGGGAGCGTTCCCGATGCTCGCCAACCTCGCAGGTCGATCGGCCGCGCGGTTGTCAGGCGGTGAGCAGCAGACCCTCGCCATCGGCCGGGCGCTGATGGCGAACCCGCAGCTGCTGCTGCTCGACGAGGTCTCGCTCGGGTTGGCGCCGGTCGTCGTGAAGCAGGTGTACGAGGCCGTGCCGATCATCAAGGGCCAGGGCACGACGATCCTCATCGTCGAGCAGGACGTCAACCAGGCCCTGAAGGTGGCCGACCGCGTGTACTGCCTGCTCGAGGGTCGGATCTCGTTGACGGGCACGCCAGGATCGCTCGCCAAGGAGGACGTCACCGAGGCCTACTTCGGGCTCGCCTCGACCACCGAGGCCGGCGCATGACCTGGGTCAACGCGATCGTGCAGGGGATCCTGCTCGGCGGGCTCTATGCGCTGTTCGCAACGGGGCTGTCGCTCGGGTTCGGCGTGATGCGGCTCGTCAACCTCGCCCACGGCGATCTGGCCATCCTCGCCGCCTTCATCGCCTTGTCGTCGGCGACGACACTCGACATCAACCCGTTGGTCACGCTCGCGATCGTGCTTCCCGGTGCGTTCGTCGTGGGGGTCGTGCTGCAACGGCTCGTATTCGACCGTGTCGTGGGCGTCGATCCCGCGTTCGCGATCGTCGCCACGTTCGGGCTTTCGATCGTGATCCAGAACGCGCTGCTCGAGAAGTACACGGCCGACACGCGGGGTCTCTACGTCGGCGAGCTCGAGACCAGCTCGATCAGGGTCAACGACCAGATCTCGATCGGCTGGCTGCCGCTGATCACGTTCCTCTGCGGTGTTGGCGTGCTCGCCGCACTGGCGCTGTTTCTCAAGCGGACGAAGCTGGGCCGTGCGTTCCGGGCGACCTCCGACGATCCGGAGGCCGCGCGCCTGATGGGCATCGACAACCGTCGCGTCTACGGCGTCGCGCTCGGCATCGCCGTCGCCACCGTCGCCCTGGCCGGCGTACTGCTCGGCGCCCAGACGTCGTACGACCCGTTCATCGGGCCGAGCCGGCTGATCTACGCGTTCGAAGCGGTGATCATCGGCGGCCTCGGCTCGTTGTGGGGCACGCTCGCCGGCGGGATCACGCTCGGCGTCGCCCAGGCACTCGGGCGCGAATACAACTCGCAATGGGGCGAGCTCACCGGCCACGCCGTGTTCCTCGCCGTGCTCGCCACCCGCCCGACGGGCATGTTCGGCAAGGTCCAGGCGTGATTGTGTCCAACGGCGCGCTGGCTCCCGGGTATTCGGTGCGGCGGTCGACGCTCGCCAGCCGGATCTTCGGCATCGTTGCCCTTGTCGCGGTCGTCGTGCTGGTGGTGCTGCCGACGTTCGCCGGGGCGTCGACGAAGTTCAAGATGGTCGAGCTGCTCACGCTGATCGCGATCGCCCAGATGTGGAACCTGCTGGCCGGTTTCGCCGGTGTCGTCTCGGTGGGGCAGCAGGCGTTCGTCGGTCTCGGCGCCTACGGGATGATCGTGTTCGTCAACAACCAGGGATTCAACCTCTACCTCTCCGTCGTGATCTCGGCCGTGGCGGCGATGATCGTGTCGATCCCGATGGGGCTGATCGCGTTCCAGTTGCGGGGCAGCTACTTCGCGATCGGCACGTGGGTGCTCGCCGAGGTGTGCAGCCTGGTGATGATCAACAACACGAGCGTCGGCGGTGGCAGCGGAGCGTCGATCAAGGTCACCGACTACGACCTCGCCACCCGCCAGGACGTCACCTACTGGTTCGCGGTCGTCGCCGGCGTCGGCGCGATCGTGCTGAGCTACCTCGTCCTGCGTTCGCGGCTCGGTCTGCGCATGCAGGCGATCCGCGACAATGAAGCCGGAGCGCGGGGCCTCGGAGCGAACGTGTACCGCACGCGGTTCGCGATCTGGACGATCGCCGCCTTCTGGACCGCGCTCGCCGGGGCGACGTTCTACCTCGGCCAGATCCGCGTCCAGCCCACCGGTTCGTTCAGTGTGGTGCAATGGACCGCGCCGATCATCTTCATCGTCGTCATCGGTGGCATCGGCACCATCGAGGGACCAGTGATCGGGGCGGTGCTGTACTACCTGTTCCGCGAGCAGTTCAAGAACCAGGTCACGTGGTACACGATCACGCTCGGTGTCATCGCGATCGTGGTGGCGCTCGTACTGCAGAAGGGGGTCTGGGGCATCATCCGCGCCCGGACCGGCCTCGACCTGTTCCCGGTGCGGCGCCGCCTCGTCGTCGAACGCCGCGAGCCCGCGTAGGCCGTGACTACTCGGGTGCGAGGCCCAGCAACTTTGCCATCCCCGAGATGTCGACCACACGGCGCACCGCGGCCGACGGTGCCCGCAGCGTGATCCGATCGGACGCGTCGCGGGAGCGGTTGGCGATGGCGAGGACCTTGAGCCCGCTCGAGTCCATGAACGTCACCTGCTCCATGTCGAGCACGCGAACCAGCGGTTCGTGCTCGAGGCAGAGACGAAGCTTGGGCGCCGTCGCCACATCGATCTCGCCAACGAGGAGCACGACCCCGTCGCCGGCGTCGTGGATCGTGAGGCGGCTACGTTCACTGCTCGGCATCGAGCTTGCTTCCTTCGGCCACGCGGACATTTTCATACTCGGGGGCCACTGAACCACCCCAATGGGGCCTTGAATACACCCCTAGGGGTATTTACCGTGGTCGGAGTGCCCGCCGTGCCGCCCACCCCGCCGCCCACCGGCCCGATTGCGGTTGCACTCGTCGACGACTACGAGATCGTGCTCATCGGTCTGGCGCACGTGTTCGATCGGTACGCGGACCGGATCATGATCGTCGAGATCGACGCCAACAAGCCGCTCGAGGACGACGTCGACATCGCCCTGTACGACTCGTTCGCCCAACCGGAGGCGGACCACGACGAGATTCGGGTGCTCGTCGACAACCCTCACGCCCGTCGTGTGGTCGTGTACACCTGGAACTTCCATCCCGACCTGATCGCCAGCGCGCTGCGCAAGGGCGCCAACGGGTATCTGTCCAAGACGTTGCCAGCCCGCGACCTGGTCGCATCCCTCGAAGCGATTCACGCCGGCGACACCGTCATCAGCCCACCGCCCGGCCGAGCCCGACCGACGAACGGGCTCGACTGGCCCGGACGGTCAGAGGGCCTCACCGATCGAGAGTCGGAGATCCTCGCCTTGATCACACAGGGCAAGAGCAACGCCGAGGTGGCCGAAACCGCGTGCTTGAGCCCGAACTCGGTCAAGTCCTACATCCGCTCGACGTACCGCAAGATCGGAGTGACGAGCCGAACCCAAGCGGTGCTCTGGGGTGTCGAGCACGGCTTCACGCCCGATCACCGACGCATCGACCACTGGCGGGGCGGACCCTGAGTCGCAGCCGCCACTCGGTTTGTGTCACCGATTCTGGCGATCATCGCCGGTAGCGGTGACACAAACAGGTTGAAGGGCTGGTGTCAGCGCAGGTTCTCGACGACGACGGCGATGCCCTGGCCGACGCCGATGCACATCGCAGCCATGCCGTAGCGGCCACCCGTGCGGGCGAGGTGGTGGACGAGCGTGGTGAGGATGCGAGCACCCGACGCACCGAGCGGGTGACCGATCGCGATCGCCCCGCCGAGTGGGTTCACGAGCGAGGGATCGAGCTCGGGCCACTCACGCAGACACGCCAGCGACTGGGCGGCGAACGCCTCGTTGAGCTCGACACTCGACAGGTCGCCCCAGTCGATTCCCGCACGGCGCAACGCGGCGCGAGCGGCCTCGACCGGCCCGATGCCGTAGAGGTGCGGATCGACACCGCTCGTGGCGGCCGACCGGACGCGGGCGAGCGGCTCGCGGCCGGTGCGCGTCACACCCGCGAGCGACGTCACGAGCAGCGCCGACGAACCGTCGTTCATCGGCGAGGCGTTGCCGGCGGTGACGGTGCCACCGTCGGCACGGAACACGGTGCGCAGCCCGGCCAGCTTCTCGATCGTCGTGTCGGCCCGGATGCACTCGTCGCGCTCGAGACCTGGCACCGGAACGACCTCGGCTGCGAAGTGCTCGGCGCTCCATGCCGCGTCGGCCCGTTGGTGCGATCCGTGGGCGAACACGTCCTGCTCGTCACGCGAGATCGAGTACTTGTCGGCCAGCAACTCGGCGCCCTCGCCGAGTGACACGGTCCAGGCGTCGGGCATCTTCGGGTTCGTCATCCGCCACCCGAGCGTCGTGCTCCACAACTGCTCGTGGCCGGTCGGGTAGCCCTTCGCCGGCTTCTGCAGCACCCACGGCGCCCGCGACATGCTCTCGACCCCACCGGCGATCACGACGTCGGCGTCGCCGACCGAAACCGCGCGGCTGGCGGCAATGACCCCTTCCAGTCCGGAGCCGCACAGGCGGTTCACGGTCGCCCCCGGGATCGTGGTCGGCAGCCCCGCCAGCAGCACCGCCATGCGGGCGACGTTGCGGTTGTCCTCGCCCGCCTGGTTGGCGCCACCGAGGTAGGCCTCGTCGATCGCGGACGGATCCAGATCGGGGGACCGTTCGACCAACGCCCGGACCGCGATCGCGGCCAGGTCGTCGGGACGCACCCCGGCGAGCGCACCGCCGATCCGGCCGATGGGTGTGCGGACGGCGTCGACGATGTAGCTCTCGTGGCTCACGATGATCCTCCGGGTTCGGTACTCGGACGGAGACCGTCAAATGCCCGCTCCAGCAGACCGAGCAGCGCGGCTTCGTCCACGGGTCGGGGGTTGTCAGTGATCTCCGCCGCCGCACGCGACGCGGCTTCGGCGAGTTGATCGCGCTCGAGGCCGAGCGTGGCCAGCGACGTCGGCACGTTCGACGCCGTGGCCAGATCCCACAGGCTCGCCGCCGGATCGGCGCCGGGCGAACCGAGGGCCTCCGCGAGGCGCGCCATCTCCGCCGGGAGGACAGGTGCGTTGAAGGCGACCGCGTGGGGGAGCACGACGGAGTGGGCATCGGCGTGGACGAGATTGAAGGTCCCGCCGAGGACATGGGTGATCTTGTGGTGCAGGCCGGCCGATGTGGTGGCGAGCGCCACGCCCGACAGGTACGCGCCGTACAGCAGCTGCGACCGCGCCTCGAGATCGTCCGGCGCCGCCATCACCCGTGGCAGCGACGCGGCGATCGCCCGCACGCCCTCCAACGACAGCGCGGTCGTGACCGGGTTGGCCTCCTTGACCCACAGCGCCTCGACCGAGTGGGCGAGGGCGTTGCAGGCGCTCGGTCCGGTCACGCTCGGGGGCAGTCCCAACGTGAGCTCGGGGTCGTAGATCACGGCTTTCGGGAGGACGACGAGGTCGCGCCCGGTCTGCTTGTGGCGACCGCCCGTGAGCCCGTAGATCGTCGTCTGCTCACTGCCGGCGTACGTGGTCGGGATGGCGATGATCGGCAGGCCCGTCGTCAGCGCGATCGCCTTCGCCAGACCGGTCGACGAGCCTCCGCCCACTGTGACCACCAGGTCCGCACCGGCGACCGTGACCGCGGCGCGGGCGCGATCGGCGAGCTCGACCGGGACGTGTTGCACGACCTCGTCCCAGCGGCCGGTGACGAGCGCTCCCAGCCCGCTGGCGAGCTCGTCGGCGATCGCCTTGGCCTGACCGTCGGAGATGAGGAACACCCGTGTCCCGCCGAGGCGCTGGACCTCGGCGCTCAGCTCGTTGCGTCGCCCGGCGCCGAACACGATGCGGCTGGGAAGCGCTTCGTAGGTGAATCGCATGGCGGTCACGCGGCGACGAGCGTCCGCAGCGTCGACAGCTCGAGCTCCGATGGCTCATGGGTGACCGACACGTCGTCGGCGACACGCAGCGGCCACCCGGTCGCGGCGACCGCCTGCTCGGTCGTGATCCCGGGATGCAGGCTCGTCAGCACCAGCTCGCAGCTCTCGGCGTCGGGGCGCAGGATACCGAGGTCGGTGATGACGAGATCAGGGCCGGCTCCTCGGAGGCCGTACTCCTCGCGGCTCCCCGGCCCGTCGCCGAAGCCGACGCTCGTGCGGAAGTCGCACCGCTCGACGAACGTGCGCGCCGATTGGCGAACGATCACGATCACGTGGCCGGCGGACGCCGCGATCTCGGGGGCGCCACCGGCACCCGGCAACCGCGTCGACGGACTCGCGTAGTCGCCGATCACGGTCGTGTTGATGTTGCCGAAGCGGTCGAGTTGGGCGGCACTGAGGAACCCGACGTCGATCCGGCCGGCCTGCAGCCAGTAGGCGAAGATCTCCGGCACCGACACGAGCGCGTCGGCGGTCTCGGCCAACTCGCCGTCGCCGATCGACAGCGGAAGCCGCGTCGGCTTGGAGCCGATGCACCCCGACTCGTACACGAGCACGCAGTCCGGAGCGTGAAGCCGCCGGGCGAGGTTGGCGGCCGTGCTCGGCAGACCGATGCCGACGAAGCACCGGCTGTGATCGTCGAGCGCGCGCGACCCGCAGACGATCATCATCTCGTCGCTGGTGTACGTCGCGGTCATCCGGAGTTGTTCAATCCTTGATCCACGGGTAGCGGCCCTTGTCGCCGCCCGCGTAGTCGGGATCGAGGTAGATGAAGCAGCGCTGGATCAGGGAGTCACGCACCTCGAACACGTCGCACCAGCGTCCCGCACCCCACTCCGGAACGCCGGCCCGCCACGGCCCGGCTTCGTGCTCGCCGTGGCTCGTGCCCTCGCATGCGAACACGTCGGTGCCCGTCATGATCCAGTTGAAGTTCGAGTAGTGGTGGACGATCTGCTTGATCGTGCCGCCCACGTCGCCGAACATCTGCCCGATCTCGTCGCGGCCGGTCGCGATGCCCCACTTCGGGAACATCACTTGGGCGTCGGTCGCAAACAGGCTGAGGATCGAGTCGCCGGTCGACGTGACGCCGCCGTTGTCGAACGCCTTCAGGTACTCGAGCGCGACGCTCTTGCGCTGCTCGTCGGACATGGTCTGCTGAGCGATGGCCATCGGGTTCCCCTCTCTCGATTCCGTCTCAATGGTTGGCGATCAATGATTGCTCGTGACGTTGTCGTCGAGACCGACCGAGCGGCGGTACTCGGTGAAATCGGCGGTCGACAGGATGTGCCGGTCGATCCATCTGGTGAACGCGTCGCGATCGCGGGAGATGGCGTCCCAGGCCTGGTAGAAGCCGTTGTCGCGCACCGAAAATCCCATCGCGTAGCTCGGGTGTGAACCGCCGGGCACCTC
>DATMDV010000345.1:0-4673 GCA_035557475.1 Ilumatobacteraceae bacterium | reverse complement strand
CCATCCACTGCACGACGCCCGACGGGAAACCGGTTCTGCTCGAGGTCGAGTCGAAGCTGGCGGTGCCCCTCCATGTGGGCGGCGGATACGGCGGCGACTCCGACTGGGGCCATGGGGTGTGGAAGGGATCCGGATTCACCGAGCGGGTCACCTACGACCTCACCGATCCCGACATCTCCGGTCGGGTGATGTTCGGCGTGATCGACCACGTGGGTCGCGTCATGTGTGACGGGACGGAGGGCTGGGGACTCTTCGAGCACGGTGCCCTCGGCCGGCACGACCCCAGCGGCTTCAGGGACTTCTTCGACCTCGCGCCTTGACGAGAGGACGGTTCAGGAGCTCAGTCGTCGCAGAGCGAGGACAGCGATGTCGTCGGCGGCGTCCTCGTCGCGCAGCGACGTCAGGACCTGGTCGATGAGAGCCTCGAGTGGGTCTTGGGCGAGCGGAGCGACCACGTCGACCAGACGACGCATCCCGACGTCGATGTCTTCAGTGCGTCGCTCGATCAGTCCGTCGGTGTACAGGATGAGTGTGGAGCCTTCAGGCATGGTGAGCGTCGCAGGCTCGTACGAGGACGGCCCGATGCCCAGCGGGCGGCCCACGGGTAGCGACGCGTAGTCCACGTTTCCGTCGGTCACGAGCAGTGGCGGTGGATGGCCGGCGTTCGCCAGGACGATCTCGCCGGTGCGCCAGTTCCCGATGCCGGCGATGGTGGTGATCATGTGGTCGTCGACCGCGATGTCGAACTGGCGGGAGCACTTCTCCAGGGCCTGCTGCGGGCTGTTCCCGTCGACCAGGTAGGCCCGGAGGGTGAATCGGGCATGGGCCATGACGGCCACTGCGTCGACACCGTGGCCAGAGACGTCGCCCACGACGAACGCGAACCGGTCATCGTCGACGTCGATGACGCTGTACCAGTCGCCCCCGATGTCGACGCCTTGGGCGCCGGCCACGTATCTCGAGGCGATCTCGACCTGAGGGATGTTCGGGATGACCTGCGGCAGGAGCGCCTTCTGGAGGCGGACGAAGAGATCGCGCTGCTCCTCGTAGAGGAGGTCGACTCGCTGGAACAGGTCGGTGATCGTCTCGGTGTTGTTCTCCGCGTCGCTGCGTGCCCGGACGAGCTGGCGAACGACGAGCGCCGCGATGATGGTCAGCAGCAACCCGCCGACTGCCAGGATGATGGGAAGGCGTTGGCTCAGGGTGCTTCCCAGGTGCCTGCTGGGCGACGTGACCAGGGTGAGCACCGTGTCAGCGAACGGCACATCCGTCCGGTACGTGACACCTTTCAGCGGCAGGTCGGCCGGATCGACATCGGTGGTCGACAGTTCGGCCAAGGAAGTCCTCTCACCCAGGTAGATGGCGTAGTGGAGGTCGGCGAAGGCGGAGTCCTGGTCCACGCGCGACCTGCGGTTGGCGGGTACGGCTCGCTCCGCGAGCACGACAAAGCCGGATTCCGGGTCTGCGAGCGCGAAGGCGAGTCGGATCTGTTCTCCGACGACGACGCGTTGCACCACCGAGGTGGGACTCTTCAGCGCGCGGTCGAGGAAGGCCTGTCCTTCCGGGCTGCGGCCGTCAATCCCTTGGCTCGCTCCTTCTGACGCCACGCCGCGGATGCGTCCCTGGTCCCTTTGCCACAACGAGGCGGAGACGAACTGGTCGGCACCGGTGCCGACGTTCGTGCCCATGCCACGCTCGAACACCGATGCGTTGCCGCGTCCGGTGAACGCTTGCACGTCGAGCGCCGCCTGCAGCGGCTGCTGGATGACCAGGCTGGCGGTCGACAGGACGGCTGCCGCTTGCCGGGTCTGGACCTGGAGCAGACGCTCTTCGGTGTTCTCGTCGAATCGAGCGGCACCCCAGGCGGAGAGAACCGTCATGGCGATTCCGACGATGCCGATGGCGGCAACCGCTCTGGTCGGATGCGTCGGACCGCGGTTCCGGGCTCGAGCGGCACCGGCGTCGCGGCGCTCGGAGCCGATGAAACCGTCCTCAGACGGAGCGGAGCTCATCGGCGCGCCGCCCTTCCCTGTGGGAGGTCACCTGGCGCATCGCGAGTACTACGACTGACTGGCGCGGATGTCGAAGTACTCGTCGAGACCGGTGAGGCGAAGCAATCGATCGGTTGCTGCACTGACATTGAACAGATACAGATGGGCATCTTCGGAGTCGGCCTCCTTGCGCAACCGGACCAATGCCCCCAAACC
This sequence comes from Ilumatobacteraceae bacterium, assembly GCA_035557475.1. Taxonomy (GTDB): domain Bacteria; phylum Actinomycetota; class Acidimicrobiia; order Acidimicrobiales; family Ilumatobacteraceae; genus JALOLG01. The sequence goes on along the minus strand of DATMDV010000345.1, from coordinate 2,466 downwards.
ACTGGAATCTATGAACGTGACGTCTCCGAGATCGATCTCGACCGCGCCACAGCGTCCCAACGATGCCCGAACGACTTCGATGAAGTCCTCGGCTGCCGCGATGTCGAGCTCCCCCGCCGTCCGCACGACGCACACACCGTCGTCGCGGACCACTTCTGAGAACTGAGCCATGATGACTCCCTTGACCGGACGAGGTGGTAGGAACCTAGCAGTACACGAGGCCACGTCGCAGGCCAATGCACGCGCCACTACCGGTCGAAGACAACTATGGGCAGACCCGCCGATGGGCGGCGACACTGGTCAAGGCCGTTGTCGCGATCCTCGTGGGCGGTGTGGTCCTGTCGGTGATTCTGTGGCCGACCGTGAGTCCGACGTGGGCGCACTGACGCTGTGCATTGCGTTCGCGGCATGCACAGCTCTGATGGTCATCCGGCAGGCGCTACTCGCAGAGCGGACGTAGGCACATGCTCGAGCAAGGCGTCACCTACAACACCACCACGGGGCTGGTTGCCGGCGCCATCATGCTGTTGGTGCTCGTCTTCGCGCGTGTGGTGCAGCAACCAGGGCGCGGGCCCCTCGAGGGGATGTGGTGTTGACTCAGAGTCGGGTCGAATCCGAATCCTGATGTGGGACTGAGGTTCACGCCAAAGGCCTGAGCGTGGTGAGTACCTCGTTGAACGCCTCAGTGGAGGACGGGTGGGTCCAGATGCCGTCGCGGAACTGACTCGCGGTGATGCCGGCACGCATCCCGAGCGCGACGAGGTTGATGACCTCCTGTGCGTCAACACAGAACAAGGTGGCGCCGAGGATCTTGTCGGTTCGAGCGTCGACGATCACCTTGATCAGTCCGTGGGTCTCGCCGACGATCTTCGGGCGCGGCATCGCGGCGATGTCAGTCACGAGCTTGGAGCCGACGAAGACGTCCCTACCCAAAGCGCGGGCCTGGGTCTCGTTCAGCCCCACACGGGACAGCGGCGGCGTCAGGAACGTCGTCGTGGGGACGGCGACACGATCCGTTGTACGACGCGTGCCGTCTCCGACGAGCTGGTCCAGGACGATGCGGTGATCGTCGTAGGAGATGTAGGTGAACTGCGGGCCGCCGTTGACGTCGCCGACGGCGAAGACACCGTCGGCCGACGTCCTCAGTTGGTCGTCGACTGCGATGAAACCGTGCTCGTCAACGTCTACCCCAGCGGCCTCGAGGCCGAGTCCGGCCGTCGCCGGGGTGCGACCCGTGGCCAGGAGCACGGCGTCCGCTTCGAGCGTGCCGTTGCTGTAGTGCACGTCTACCCAGGAGCCGTGGTCGACGAAGCCTTCAGCACGGACCCCGTGAATCATCTCGACGCCGGCGTCGGCGAGGGCCGCTTCGACACTCTCAGCGACGTCGGGATCCTCGCGTGGCAAGAGCCTGTCGGCGGCGTTGAGCATGGTCACCTGAGAGCCGAAGCGGGCGAACATGCCCGCGAACTCCAAGCCGATGAAGCCGCCTCCGACCACGGCCAGGCGACTGGGAAGAGGTTCGACGTGCTGCAGGGTCGTCGAGTCGTGCACGTGGGGGCCGTCAATTCCCGGAAGGTCCGGGCGGGCCGGCAGCGTGCCCGTGTTGACCACAACTGAGCGGCCGCTGATGTGAAGCCGATCCTCGCCGCACGACACTTCGATTTCGCGATGGCCGACGAAGTGTGCCCGGCCGTCGACCACCGTGACTGCGTCGACCTCGGCCAGCATCGCGTGGTTGCGGGCCCGCAACTTGGACGTCAGCGCGTCGCGCCTGTCCACCGCCGTGGTGAACCACGACCCGGCGCTGTCCGCGTCGCGCCTGAGCTCGGCCTGGTGCACCAACGTCTTGGTGGGTACGCAGGCGATGTTGATGCACGTGCCGCCGTACATGCGGTCCGACTGCTCTACCATCACAACGCTGCGGCCGGAGGACCCGAGCGTTCGGGCGAGCGACTTGCCCGCCTTGCCCCAGCCGATGACGAGCAAGTCGGTCTCGATGCGCTCCATGGGCTGATGGTAGGGGTGGGCCGACTGCGCGGCCAGGAGATCGATCTCGCTTGTCAGCGGACGCCGTTGCAGCGATCGCTGCTGTGGCAGGTCATGCCACCAACCAGCGCGGATGATGTGACTGGCTCCCCGGGTAGGAGTCGAACCTACGTCGCTAATCCTGATTCAAAGTCAGGCGGGCCCTGCCGGCAGACCAACCGGGGATCGATATGAAGTTAGGGCCCGCTTGGCGGGGCAGCACCATCTTGGCCGGCCGACCAACCGGGGATCGATCGTCAAATCGCGTAACTCAGGCTACCGGTCACCGGCTTGTGACCGCTCCAGCCAGCCGGCGAGCGACATCAACGTGGCGTCGTCGCCTCGGCGCGCGATCAGCTGCACGGCCAGCGGGAGCCCGTCGTCCGTTCGACCAACCGGCATCGAGACGGCCGGGGTGCCGGCATGGTTCCACTGCGCCGT
>DATMDV010000344.1:0-2031 GCA_035557475.1 Ilumatobacteraceae bacterium | reverse complement strand
ACCGACAGGTACAGGTCGAGGCCTTCGTCGCGCCACAGTTGCGCCTGAGCGCACGCCTTCTCCAACACGATCTCGCCGAGCTGGCCGATGAGCCCTGACCGTTCGGCGGCCTGGATGAACGCCGCAGGCAGGAGCAGGCCCTTGGTGGGATGGTTCCATCGCGCAAGGGCCTCGGCTCCGACCGGTGTGCCGTCGCCGAGGCGAACGATCGGCTGGTAGTGGACGGTGAACTCGTCGTTGGCGAGGGCGCGTCGGATCTCCTCGCGCAGTGCCGGATTGGTCGGCGTCTCGTCGCGGCCCACCGACTCCTCGGTGGCCGCCCGGTTGACCGAGATCGCCCCGGCGGGCCGTCCCGAGCTGTCGGTCAGCAGGGTCGTCGAGGCGAGCACGTGGACGACGCCCCCGTCGCGCCGCCCGTGCACTGCGAGGCCGTGCCAGCGTCCCTCTTCCTCGAGCCGACGGAGGAGTGTCTCGAGGTCGGCGTCACCGCCCAGCCACGGGATCACCTCCTGGATCGGTGTACCGAGGACTTCGGCTTCCGTCCAGCCGTACAACTGCTCGGCGGCGTGGTTGAGGCTGCGGATTCTGTATTCGGTGTCGGTGATGACGACCGCGTCGGCAACGTCGGTTCGAATGCCGGTCGCCAGCTGTCGCAGCCGTTCGGCGCTGGTCAGCGGTTCCCACATCGTCATCTGGCTGGCGGGCTGTCCCTCCCACCGGACCGGTGTCGATGCCACCTCGACCTGCTTCTCCTGTCCGTCGACGGTCAGGATCGTGATCGTCTCGGGTCGTGGCCAGATGCCCGCCTTCGCGCTCTCCTGGCGCGCCACGATCGACTCGATCGATGAAGGCGCGACGAAGTCGAGCACATCGGCGCCCACGACATCCGTCGCCCCATGAGCGCCGATCATGTCGAGAGCAGCTCGGCTCGCGAACGCGATCCTGGACCCGACGATGACGACGCTCGCGTCGGACGAGGCCTCCACCAGAGCCAGCGCTGGCGGCATGCCGACACCTTCGAGCGGCTCGAACGATGTCGGTGGCTGATCGACCCCATCGCTACGAGGGATCCGGAGCATCGAGGCTGTGGTCCTCTCCAGACGCTGTGAGGTGACATCAGCAAACGCGACGAGTGCGGCCACCCCTTCCGGGCTGGGCTGCAAGAAGGGGATCACCGTCATCTCGAGCACAACGGGCTCGCCGTCGCCCCCGACCATCCCGACGTCACCGTTCCAACTGGTGCCCGCGACAAGCATGTCACGGACACCAGCCAAGTCTGGCGACACAAGATCGCCGAGACGGCGGACGTCGGCGTCGCCAAGAACGCGACCGAAGAGCAGTTCCGCAGCGGTGTTCCAGTGCGTGATGTCGCCGCCTGCGCCAACAGCAACCATCGGCGTCGCGACCCCATCGACGACACAGCGAACCGGATTCGGCGGCGCCGCCCCAGGTGTCGACCGTGCCGCGGAACGGAGCCGGGCGAGCTCACCTCCGAAGCGGCCGCGCTCCTCGCGATATCGACGACCTGGCGCGATGTGCATGACCCCCTATCGGACGTCGCCACCTACATATAGATGGACACAACCACCACCCGTGTTCGATGTCGAACGCTGCGGGCGCGTGCTGAGGCCAGCTGCATTTGGACACTTCGAACATTCATGGTCGTCGACGTTGAGGGTGGGAGTTCGGAGACCGAACATGTTGGGATTAGCATCCAAGTGACCGACGCCGTGATCGTGACGGGTCGTTAATCAGCGTGCCAGCTCGCACCACGGCGATACGCGACGAATCCGGCGAGCCCGTTGCCATCACCTCGATCAATTGGGCAGCTCCCGCAACCTCGAGCGAAGCGCGTGACGCCGATATTGATGACCAGAGGGAGTTCCGGCGTGCCCTCGACCTCGACGAGTTCGAGATATACTACCAACCGTTCGTGGCCCTCGCCGACCTGCACGTCGTCGCCGTGGAGGCGCTGGTTCGATGGAACCATCCGGCGCTCGGATTGCGCGATCCGGCCGGTTTCATCAAGGC
>DATMDV010000343.1:0-2754 GCA_035557475.1 Ilumatobacteraceae bacterium | reverse complement strand
GGCGTGATGACCAAGCTCATCGAGCGCAACACCACGATCCCGACCAAGCGCACCGAGGTGTTCACGACGGCCGAGGACATGCAGCCGTCGGTCGAGATCCACGTCCTCCAGGGCGAGCGCGAGATGGCGAGCTACAACAAGACGCTCGGCAAGTTCCAGCTCGTCGAGCTCCCGCCCGCACCGCGTGGCGTCCCCCAGATCGAGGTCACGTTCGACATCGACGCCAACGGGATCGTCCACGTCTCCGCCAAGGACCGGGCGACGAACAAGGAACAGTCGATGACGATCACCGGCCAGTCGACGCTCGACAAGAAGGACATCGAGCAGATGGTGAAAGACGCCGAGGCGCACGCCGAGGACGACCGCCAGCGTCGCGCCGAGGCCGAGACCCGCAACAACGCCGACTCGCTCGTCTACCAGACCGAGAAGCTGCTGCGCGATCAAGGCGACACCGTGACGGCCGACGAGAAGGCGGCCGTCGAGGGACCGCTCGGCGAGCTCAAGAAGGCGCTCGAGGGCAACGACTTCGACGCCATCAAGACCGCGACCGAGGCGCTGATGTCGGCGAGTCAGGCGTTCAGCCAGAAGCTGTACGAGGCAGCCGCCCGCGACGCCAACGCGACCGGCAGCTCGGCCTCCGGTCAGGATGCGGCCAGTGGTGCCGTTGACGACGACGAGATCGTCGACGCCGAGATCGTCGACGACGAGCAGTGAGTGACGCGGCGAGCCGCGCGATGAGCGGCGGCTCCGACGACGAGCTGATCGACGCCGACGTCGAGCTCGACAAGGAAGAGCTCGACGATGTCGCCGAGCTCGAAGACGTCGCCGATGAGATCAGCGAGCTCGAGGCGGTCACCCAGGAGCGCGATCAGTTCAAGGACATCGCATTGCGCCTGCAGGCCGACTTCGAGAACTATCGCAAGCGGATGACGGCTCAGTCGGTCGACGCCGTCGATCGGGCCACCGGTCGCCTGGCCGAGGCCTTGCTGCCGGTGCTCGACGCCGCCGAAGCCGCCTATCTCCAGCATCCCGACGAGGTCGGACCGTTGCTCAACGCGATGCTGACCGAGCTCAAGAAACACGGTCTCGAGACGCTCGACCTCGAGGGTCAGCCGTTCGATCCAGCCGTCGCCGAGGCCGTCACGCACGAGCCGATCGACGGTGGCGACGTCGTCGTGGCCGACGTGTTGCGCAGCGGCTACCGCTGGAAAGGGCGCACCCTGCGTCCAGCGATGGTGCGCACCCGCGATTGAGAGGGGCCGAAGTCATCGAAGGAGGTGAGTGAGCGTGGCAGCACAACGCGAATGGTTCGAGAAGGACTATTACAAGGTGCTCGGCGTCAAAGAGGACGCCGCACCGAAGGACATCACGAAGGCGTATCGCAAGCTGGCGCGCGAGCTGCATCCCGACAAGAACCCGGGTGATGCATCGTCCGAGGAGCGGTTCAAGGACGTGTCGGCGGCCTACGACGTGCTCGGCGACGAAGCCAAGCGCAAGGAGTACGACGAGGTCCGCCGCCTCGGCCCGATGGGTGGCGGCAGCATGGGTGGCGGCCCCGGCGGCTTCACGTTCAACGTCGGCGACATGCAGGGCGGCGGCATCGGCGACCTGCTGGGGCAGATGTTCGGACGCGGGCGTTCCGGCCGTTCGGCCAGCGGTGTCGGACCGCAGCGCGGTGCCGACGTCAGCGCCGAGTTGACGCTCGACTTCGCCGATGCGGTCCGGGGGCTCACCACCACGCTGTACCTGACGGCCGACGCCCAGTGCTCGACGTGCAACGGCTCGGGCGCCAAGCCGGGGACCAGCCCGAAGGTCTGCTCGAACTGCGGTGGCCGCGGCGTCGTCGACGACAACCAGGGCATGTTCTCGTTCTCGTCGCCGTGCCGCGTGTGCCAGGGCCGCGGTGTCGTGATCGAACACGCCTGCCCGACGTGCCGGGGATCGGGCATCGAGCGTCGCCCGCGCGAGGTCCAGGCCCGGATCCCGGCCGGTGTCGCCGACGGTCAGACGATCCGCCTCAAGGGTCGCGGTTCACCGGGTCGCAACGGCGGTCCGGCCGGCGACCTGCTCGTCAACATCAAGGTGATGCCGGACCGCCTGTTCGGTCGTTCCGGCAACGATCTGACGGTGAAGGTGCCGGTGACGTTCCCCGAAGCATCGCTCGGTGGCGACATCGACGTGCCGACGCTCGACGGTTCACGGGTCACCCTGCGGATCAAACCGGGGACCCAGAGCGGCTCTCGACACCGCGTGCGCGGCAAGGGCATCGTCACCACGAAGAAGGGCGCGACCACCACCGGCGACCTGATCGTCACCGTCGACGTGAACGTCCCCACGCAACTGACCGACGGTGAGCGCGAGGCGATCGAGAAGCTGGCGGCGGCCACCGCCGTGAATCCAAGGAGCACCCTGTGATGGCACACGACAGTGGTCCCAAACGCACCCGGACGAGGGCGGTCTACGTCATCTCCGTCGCCGCCGAATTGGCCGGGATGCACCCCCAGACATTGCGGATCTACGAACGTCGCGGCCTCGTGCTCCCCGCCCGCACGCAGGGCGGGAACCGGCGCTACAGCGACGACGACATCGAGATCCTGCGCCGCATCGCCGAGCTCGCCGATCAGGGCCTGAACCTGGAGGGCATCAAGCGGGTGATGGCGCTGGAAGCGGAGAACGCGCGCCTACGTTCAGAGCTCGAGCAGGCGACGTCGATGGCCGCCAACGCGGGCGTCGAAGCCGAGCGCCGTCAGCGCC
>DATMDV010000342.1:0-3775 GCA_035557475.1 Ilumatobacteraceae bacterium | reverse complement strand
GTTCGCGGTGCTCCGCTGTCTCACCAGCGGCCCGGCCGGCGTCTCAGAGGTGGCCGAGCGGTCGCACTTGCCCAAGAGCACGGTGTCGCGTCTGCTGTCGACGCTCAACGAGCTGGGCGCCGTCGACCAACTCGGTGCCGGGGGCGACTATCGCATCGGCGACCTCCTCGTCGAGCTGGCGGCGGGTGCCCAACCGGGTCGGAGCCTGGTTGCGATCGCCCGGCCGCACCTCGTTCAACTCACCGTGGTGTTGGGAGAGGCCACCGGCCTCTCGGTGCTCGACGGTCACGACGTCCACTACCTCGACCACGTCGAGGCCGACAATCCGGTCCAGGTGCGCGACTGGACGGGCGAGCGGCTGTCGGCCCACCTCGTGTCGTCCGGGTTCGTGCTGCTCGCCGGCGCACCACCCGCCGTGCTCGACGAGTTCCTCGCCGGCAAGCTGCTGCGGGCGACCAGCAAGACGATGACCGATCCCGACCTGATCCGGCGGCGGGTCGACGACGTCCGCCGGCGTGGCGCGGAATGGGTGTACGAGGAGTTCGTCGAAGGCATCAACTCCGTCGCCGCGCCCGTTCGAGACGTGGGCGAACGCGTCGTCGCTGCGGTCCACGCCCACGGCCCGTCGTACCGCTTCCCCGGGCCCGGTCGCGCCGATGCGATCACCGTGCAGGTCGCTGAGGCGGCCGATCGCATCAGCGCCCGCCTGACAGGACACGTCGAGCTCCTCGCCCAGTGATCCGTTGATGACAGGAATGCGCGATCGGAAATCCGCTGACCGGTACGACTTCGTGATCGTCGGTGGCGGCTCGGCGGGTTCGGTCCTCGCCAACCGCCTCAGCGCCGATCCGTCGACCCGCGTTCTCGTGCTCGAGGCCGGGCGGCCCGACTACCGCTGGGACGTGTTCATCCACATGCCGGCGGCGCTGATGTTCCCGATCGGCAGCCGCTTCTACGACTGGAAGTACGAGTCGGAGCCGGAGCCGTTCATGAACGGCCGGCGGGTGTACCACGCCAGGGGCAAGGTGCTCGGCGGCTCGTCGAGCATCAACGGGATGATCTTCCAGCGCGGCAACCCGCTCGACTTCGAGCGGTGGGCGGCCGGCCCCGGCATGGCGACGTGGGACTACGCCCATTGCCTGCCGTACTTCAAGCGGATGGAGACCTGCCTCGCCGGCGCCGACGAGTACCGCGGCGGTGACGGCCCGCTGGTGCTCGAGCGCGGTCCGGTGACGAATCCGCTGTTCGGCGCATTCTTCGAGGCCGTCCAAGAGGCGGGACATGCCCTGACGTCGGATGTGAACGGCTTCCGGCAGGAAGGCTTTGCGGCGTTCGACCGCAACCTCCACCGCGGTCGGCGGTTGAGCGCCGCCCGGGCCTACCTGCACCCGGTGAAGCGACGGCCGAATCTCGATGTTCGTTGCCGGGCCAACGTCACGCGACTCGTGACCGACGGCAAACGCGTCATGGGCGTCGAGTACACGGCGCCGGGACCTCGCAACCACGCGGTGAGCGCCGGCGAGGTGATCCTGTGCGGCGGAGCCTTCAACTCGCCACAGTTGTTGCAGGTCTCGGGCATCGGCGATGCCGAGTACCTCCGGTCCGTCGGTGTCACGCCCGTCCACCACCTCCCCGGCGTCGGCGAGCACCTGCAGGACCACCTCGAGGTCTACGTGCAGCACGCCAGCACGCAGCCGGTGTCGCTCAATCCGTTGATGAAGTGGCGCAACCGTCCGTGGATCGGGCTGCAGTGGTTGGCCCGCCGGGGCCCGGGCGCCAGCAACCAGTTCGAGGGCGGCGGCTTCGCGCGCAGCAACGACCACGTCGCCTATCCGAACTTGATGTTCCACTTCCTGCCGATCGCGGTGCGCTACGACGGCTCGGCGCCGGCCGGCGGGCACGGGTACCAGGTGCACGTCGGGCCGATGTACTCCGACGCCCGTGGCTCGGTGCGGATCACGTCGCCCGACGTGAAGGTCAAGCCGGCACTGCGCTTCAATTACCTGTCGACCGACCAGGACCGCCGCGAGTGGGTCGAGGCGATCCGCGTCGCCCGCCACATCCTCGGCCAGCCGGCGTTCGACCGCTACAACGGCGGTGAGATCTCGCCAGGACCCGGCGTGCAGACCGACGACGAGATCCTCGACTGGGTCGCTCGCGACGCCGAGACCGCACTCCACCCGTCGTGCACGTGCCGGATGGGTGCCGACGAGATGTCGGTGATCGACCCCGACTCGCTCGCCGTGCACGGCGTGGCGGGCATCCGGGTCGTCGACGCCTCGTCGATGCCGTACGTCACCAACGGCAACATCTACGCCCCGGTGATGATGCTGGCCGAGAAGGCCGCCGATCGCATCCTCGGCAACACACCGTTGACCCCGGAACCGGTGCACTTCTACCGTCATCGATAGGGCATTCCAGCTGCTATCGTTCCACCATACGGATACGTTCCGTATCCCGGACCGCTCCGGAGCGCCAGCGCAGGCGAGCGGCACCCGCGGCTGCGTCACGTCGTCGCCCCAGTGGGAGGGAAGCAACATGACCGATCAACAGGGATCCGACGAGATCGATCTGGCCGCGCTCGACGACACGGAGCTCGTCAAGCAGATGCACGACGACTTGTACGACGGCCTCGCCGACGAAATCGTCGAGGGCACGATGATCCTGCTCGACCGCGGCTGGAGCCCGGACCGGACACTGAACGACGCGCTCGTCGAGGGCATGCGGATCGTCGGCATCGACTTCCGTGACGGCATCTTGTTCGTGCCCGAGGTGCTGCTGGCCGCCAACGCGATGAAGGCCGGGATGGAGATCCTGCGCCCGCTGCTCGCCGAGACCGGCGCCGAATCGATCGGCAAGATCGTGATCGGAACGGTCAAGGGCGACATCCACGACATCGGGAAGAACCTGGTGGCGATGATGCTCGAGGGCGCCGGCTTCGAGGTCGTCGACCTGGGCATCAACACCGACGTCGACAAGTTCCTCGCCGCCCTCGAGCTCCACAAGCCCGACATCCTCGGCATGTCGGCCCTGCTGACGACGACGATGCCGTACATGAAGGTGGTCATCGACACGCTCGCCGAGAAAGGCCTGCGCGACACCTACATCGTGCTCGTCGGCGGGGCGCCGCTCAACGAGGAGTTCGGTTCGGCGATCGGCGCCGACGCGTACTGCCGCGACGCGGCAGTTGCAGCCGAGACTGCGAAGTCGCTCGTGACCGCCCGTCGCAAGATGCGCGCCGAACCGGCCGGACCGTCGGTGGCGTGATCGTGGCCGCGGATCTGGCGGAGAGCGGCGACGGTCGCCGCGCCGCGATCCCATCCGTCACCAAACCCCTCGTCATCGGCTGTGGTGCGCTCGCGTCGGAATTGCGCGCCGTGCTCGCCGCGGCTGGCATCGACCAAGCGGTCGAGGTGCGCTACTTGCCGGCCCATTTCCACAACCGGCCGGAGCGGATCGTGCCGGCACTCGAAGAGACACTCGCCGGCGAATCCGGGCGCGACGTGCTCATCGCCTACGCCGACTGCGGCACCGGAGGCGCGCTCGACCGTTTCGTCGACGCGCGGCCGAACACCACCCGGCTCCCGGGCGCCCATTGCTACGAGCTGTTCGCGGGACCCGACGTGTTCGCCGCCCTCCACGATGCCGAGCCGGGAACGTTCTACTTGACGGATTACCTGGCCAGGCACTTCGATCCGCTCGTGTGGCAGGGGCTCGGTCTCGATCGGCACCCCGAGCTGCGCGACGCGTACTTCGGGAACTACCGGCGACTGGT
>DATMDV010000341.1:0-7419 GCA_035557475.1 Ilumatobacteraceae bacterium | reverse complement strand
CGTCGAGAAGGGGAGGCGCTTCTCCTGACCCGGTGCCGACCGCGACGTCCCGAACGGTCCTGCCGTCGTTGTCCCGCTGACCCTCATTAGGCTCGGCGCACTGTGGGTCGCTTCAGCTCGGTCTTCCGTCTGGCGCTGGTGATCGGGGCGGGTTCACTTCTCACCACTGCCATCGTCGTCGCGGTCGCGCCGCGCCTGTGGCGCATCGCCAACGCCCACGAGGAGGTGCCCGCCGAACTGCCCGATTTCGAGCCGCTCGCCCAGCGCACGTACGTGTACGACACCGAGGGCAACGAGATCGCCGTCTACGAGCTCGAGAACAGCCAACCGGTGACGCTCGACCAGGTTCCCCCCGACGTCATCAGGGCGTTCCTCGCCGTCGAGGACAACGAGTTCTGGGTGCACAAGGGCGTCAACGTTCGCAGCCTGTTCAGGGCGACGCTGTCGAACTTCGCATCCGACGCGCCGCAGCAGGGCGCGTCGACGATCACGATGCAGGTCGTCAAGAACGACTTCCTGGCCGGGCTCGAACGCGACGGTCGCTACAAGCTGCTGCAGATGGTCTACGCGATGCGGCTCGAGAAGCAGAAGTCGAAGCAGGAAATCCTGCAGCGTTACCTCAACACGGTCTTCTTCGGCAACAACGCCTACGGAATCGCCGCCGCCGCCGAGATCTACTTTGGCAAGCAGGTCGCCGAGTTGACGTTCATCGAGGCGGCGTTCCTCGCCGGGCTGGTGCGATCGCCATCGGGCTACGACCCGATCAACAACCTCGAGCGCAGCCGTGTGCGGTTCGCGCAGGTCCTCGATCGACTCGTCGACGACGGGCTGCTCACCGAGCCCGAGGCGGCGCAGATCGCCAACGAGTTCGTCCTCCCGGAACGGGTGAAGTCGATCCCGACCCGGGCGACGAAGCGGACGTACTACACCGAGGCGCTGCGTGAGTACCTCCTCAACGAGTCGAACCTGCTCGGCGAGACCTACGAGGAGCGGTACAACACGCTGTTCCGGGGTGGTCTGCGGATCCACACGACGCTGAACCCGTATCTCCAGCTCAAGGCCGAAGAGGCCCGCGACGTTCTTCCCGACACCGTGCAGGGCTTCGACGCCGCGATCGTTTCGCTCGACACCAAGACGGCCGCGATCAGGGCAATGGTCGGTGGACGTGGCTTCGAGCCCGGCCGCAGCGAGGTCAATCTGGCGTTGGCGCCGAGCCAGACCGGATCGAGCATCAAGATCTTCATCCTCGCCGCGGCGTTGCAGGCCGGCGCCGAGCCCGACGACATCATCGACGGCGTGCGAGGGTGTCGGCTCCCGAGTGACAACCCGGCCGAGCCGGTCTTCGAGATCACCGGCGGGGTGGCGGGTGGAGTCTTCACGCTGCGCGAGCAGACCTACCGGTCGATCAACTGCGCGTTCGCCCGCCTGTCGCAGATCGTCGGGCTCTACCGCGTCGTCGACATGACCTACCGAATGGCGTCGTCGACCTACCTGTATCGCGGGCAACCGGCAGAGGAGCGCGAGCCGATCCAGCCGCACGCCGCGTTCGCCACCGGTGCGAACGAGATGAGCATGCTCGACATGGCGGCTGGGATGCAGACGATCGCCAATCTCGGCGTGCACAAGACGCCGTACTACGTGGAGTACATCGACGACGCCGCCGGCAATCGCATCTACACCAACACCTCGACCGGGGAGCGCGTGCTCGACACACGAGTCGCGCTGACCCAGCTCTCGATGATGAAGGACGTGCTCACGCGAGGGACCGCGGATACGGAGTTGGCCGAATTCGCGGCGTTGCGTCCGGCAGCGGGCAAGACCGGCACCCAGGAGAGCAACTGGACAGCCGTGTTCGTCGGTGCGACACCGTTCCTGTCGACCGCGGTGCTGGTGCGCGACCCGGCGCGCTACACACCGATGGACGACATCCCCGAGTTCGTCGCCCAGGGAATTCCAAACGTCCAGGGCGGCACGTATCCGGCGCGCATCTGGGGGGCGTTCATGGAGCCGGCGCACGTGTTCGAGCCGGTGACCGACTGGGCCAAACCGCCTCCGCTCAGCCGCCCGCCGGCTCGCCTCTACCTGCCCGGCGTCGAGTGCTTGTACCGCCCCGTGGTGGCGACCACCGTGCCGACCGATGGCGATCCCGGTGCGCAGACTCCTGACGCCCCCGACGCCCCGGGTGGCGATGTCACCGAGCTGGCGCCGCCGACGACGGTACCGCCGGCGGCGACGACGCCGCCAACGGGCACGACCGTGCCCGGCGATCCAACGGCGACCACCGTGCCGCCGACGCCGGTGTACACGGCGATCGACAGCGGGACGACGATCCCGCCCGACGTGCTCGATCCGCGTGCGCCGCTCCCGTCGGTTCCCCGGTCGGTCTATGTTGCAACGTGCCGATGATCGAAGACCGATGACCGAAGAGCTGCTCGCCCTCCAGGCGATCGACACGATCGCTGATCAACTGACACACCGCCGGAGCCATCTCCCCGAGCTCGCGGACGCCACGGCCGCACGCGCGGCGCGCGCCGATTGGGAACGACAGCGCGACGAGTTCGGCCGTCAACTCGACGCGCTGACCGTCGAGATCGAGTCGGCCGAACACGATTCGGGCGACATCGACCGCCATCGCGATCGCCTCAATGCCCAGCTGCGTACGGTGATCGCTCCACGCGAGGCGGAGGCACTGCAGCACGAAATCAAGACCCTGTCGGACCGTCGGAGCACGCTCGACGATCGCGAGTTGCTCGCGCTCGAGCAACAGGCGGCACTCGACGACGAACGGGCATCGCACGCCGGACTCGAGCCGGCCGTCCTTGGAAGGCTCGAGGTGGCCGAAGCCGCGCTGGCGACCGCGATGGGCGAGATCGATCAGCAACTGTCGGAGCTCGCCGAGCGACGCGCCGGGATCCGGGAGGGGCTGGCGCCCCAGCTGTTGGCCCGCTACGACTCGCTGCGGGCCCAGCTCGGTGTCGCCGTCGCGCGTCTCGTCGGTTCGCGCTGCGACGGATGCCATCTCGACCTCTCGGCCGCCGAGGTCGAAGCGGTCAAGGCGGTCGACCGCACCGAGCTGGCCGAGTGCCCGCAATGCGGCCGGCTGCTCGTGCGCTGATCGCAGGACGGGCGGACGGGTGCTGCTGTGGTTCGTCGGGACGGCGGTCGTGACGATCTGGTTGGTGTTCCGCGACCCACGGTTCGACTATCGCTTGCTCGTGGTGGGGTCGGTCGCGCCACCCGCGGTCGACGTCTGGTTCGGCGGTGCACGGATGTTGCACAGCCTCTCGTTCAGCGTCGGCTTGCTGGTCGTGGTGATGCTGGCAACGGTCGGGCGTCGGCCGCTGCGCCGCACGTTGCTCGGACTGCCGCTGGGGACGCTGTTGCATCTCGTCTACACCGGGGCATGGACCGACACGTCGACGTTCTGGTGGCCCTTCAGCGGTGGGTTCGACGACGCCCGCCTGCCGATCGCTGGCCGCGGCTGGTGGAACGTCCCGCTCGAGTTGGCCGGCCTCGCGTTCCTCGTGTGGGTCGTGCGAACCGCCGGGTTGTCGGATCCCGAACGACGGCGCCACGCCTGGCGCACCGGTCAGCTCGTGTTCGACGCGCCGCGAACCCCGACCCGCCGCGTGTGATTCACCGCGTGTGATTCACTGGGCATCCATGTTGATCCTCGTCCGGCACGGCCGTACCGCGGCCAACGCCGCCGGTCAGCTGCAGGGCCGACTCGACCAGCCGCTGGACGATCTGGGACACCGCCAGGCGCTTGCCGTTGCCGCGCACGTGGGACCCGTCGACGAGGTGATCTCGAGCCCGCTGCTCCGTGCTCGTCAGACGGCCGAAGCGTTCGGTCGACCGGTCAACCTCGACGAACGCTGGATCGAGATCGCCTACGGGGAGTACGAGGGGATGTTGCACGGCGACGTGCCCGCCGAGGTATGGAACTCCTGGCGCACCGACGCCGACTTCGTGCCGGAGGGGGGCGAGTCGGCGGCCGCCGTCGACGTGCGCGTCCGGCACGCGTGTGCCGAGCTCGTCGAGCGCATCGGCGATCAGGACATCGTCGTCGTGAGCCACGTGTCGCCGATGAAGTCGGCGGTCGCGTGGGCACTCGGCGTCGACTTCGGCATCGCCTGGCGTACGCACTTGTCGCACGCCGCGGTGTGCCGGATCGAGATTCGCGCCCAGGGTCCCGTGCTGTTCTCGTTCAACGAACGCGCACCGCTCACGCCGATGTGCTGACCGTGGTAATCGACGTGATCGGTGCGGCTACTGTCGCCCGTTGCCCGATCTCGCGCGACCCCCACGGGTACGATCGCGTGTGTGCCGGGGTCGATATCGCAGACACCCGGCGACGGGGTTCGCGCCCTTCCGCCGCCGGGCGTCCGCCTGCCGCCGCTACCTGAACTCTCCGAAGCGCAGCACGCCGAGCCGTCGACCACGAATGGTGAGCGAAAGTCCGGTGAGGGTTCGCGACTCACTGATCCGCCGCCGACATCGCCGGTACCGTTCTCGGTGTTGCCCGAGCCGGGGCCGCAGGAGTTGGTGGCGCCGTCGTTGTTGCGCGGCCCGGCCCCCGACGAACTGGTCGAGTTCTCGGTGTTGCCCGAGCCGGCGCCGCAGGAGGTGGTCGTGCCGGTGGTCGTCGCGCAGGCGCCGCCCGCGACCCTGCTCGAGACCACGACACCGCACGAGGCGACCGCGCCGAGCCCCGATGTCGTGGCCGAGCCGCGGCCAGGCGTCCTTGCCCCCGCCGAGCCGCTCGACAGGTGGCTCCCGCCCGCCGTGTCGGTACCGCCGCGCACACGAACCAGTCCACGGACCCTGCGCCAACCGGTCAAGCCGGAACGGGCCGCGCCGAGCGGACCTCGGCGGTTTCTCGTCGGGCTCGTCGCGGTCGTGCTCGGCGCGTCCTGCGTCGTCGCCATCCGCACCTTCGTCGGTGACGACGACGACGACGCCGACACGGTGCTGTCGACCCCGACCCTCGCGACCCAGACCTCGATCGTGGAGCCCGGCGGAGCGACGCCGGCAGCCAGCGAACCGCCCGCCTCGGCGACGACGCTGACCACGCCGGCAGTTTCGGTCACGACGCCGGTCGTGCCCGGGAGTGCCGCGCCCGACACGGCGACGACGATCCCGACCAACCCCGTGCCGGCCACGATCGCACCAACCGCGCCGACTGAACCGACGACGGCGACGACGGTGCCCGTTGCGACGCCGTCGACGGACGTTCCCCCCGCGCCCGGCACCACACGGTTGAGCGGCGTTGGCAACGACGTGATCGATCTCGCCGGTGTCGACATCGCCCGCAAGATCATGGTGGTCAGCCACAACGGCGTCGCTGACTTCGAGCTGAGCACGCTCGACCAGGAACTCAACCTGATCGTCCTCCTCGAGAGCACTGTCGGCGCGGTCACCGGTACGTACGGTCTCGGGTTCGAGGGTGAGGTGGTGCCGAGATACCTGCGGGTCGATGCCGACGGCCAATGGGTGATCGACATCAAGCCGGTCGAGGAGGCTCGCCTGTGGCAGGCCGACTTCATCACCGGTGTTGGTGCGGACGTGTTGCGGTTCGAGGGGGCGGCGTCGGTGCTCGACTACACGAACGCGGGGAGTTCGAACTTCATCGTGCGGTACCACCGTGAGTCAGGGTTCGACCTGCTGGTCAACGAGATCGGCCCGATCTCTGGGTCGACGACCATGCAGGCCGGACCAGGCATCGTGATCATCGACGCCGTCGGTGACTGGGCGTTGAGCGCCCGCCCGGCCTGAAACGTCAGCCTGGACGAGTCGACTGGCGGGCGACGTCGACGAGGCTCCGGGCCGGTCTCGCGATGTCCGCCAAGAGGCGATCGATCCCTTCGTTCGTCATTGTCAGAAATCGTGGCAACGCTGGCGGCCGAGGTAGTTCGCGCATGCGGCCCTCCCGAGGTCTTGTCGTCTCATCGGCACCCCGCCGTCCAGCTTGAGCAGCGTGCGCAGACTGTCATGCGCGCGACGGCGGTATTTGGTTGTCATCGACACGAGCCGACGGGCCGAGCCATTTCACGTGCCAAATCCTGCACCCGCGTACCGCGGGCTCGAGATGCGGCCTACGTTCTTTGGCCGCGGGCGGCCGACACAGGAGGACGACGGTCGTGCCCGACGACAACACCGAGCGGCTCGCCCAGGCGTTGCGCCATCGAGAGGCAGTGCATCGTCTCGTCGACCAGTTGAAGGATGCGAGGACGCCGGAAGAGATCGAGTGGATCAGGTCGGAGATGGTCCGCGTCGCATCCGAGTACGAAGCGTCGCTGCAGGCCACGACCCTGGCACTCCGGGCGGAGAACGACCAGCTGGCAGCGAAATTGAAGGAACTCCAGAACGACAACGAGTCGGCCGAACACTCCTGACGTCGCCGGCCCGCCGAGGCCCACCGAGCATGATCGACGGGCGGTCCGGCCGTGGCGGGCGGGGTGCGGCCGGACCGCCCGCTGGACCTTCGATTTCCCACGCAACAGCTGGTTCAAACACGCGTTGTCGAGCCGTCTGGGCTGCTGGGGGATCGCGCGAGTCATCCAAACGTTGCGTGGGTACCGTCTCGCGATGACGAACCTGAACAGCGCCGCCGACCTCGCCAGGTATGCCGAGGAGAACGACATCGATCTGACCGGATACGGCGAGACATTGGTCGAGATCGTGTCGTGGGGCAAGACGATCGATCTCGAGCCACCGTTCGCCGAGCACGTGCTGGATCGCCTGCGCAACGGTGATGCGATCGCCGATGCCATCGCCGCGGCGCGGGAGCGGACCCTCGAAGAGGCCCGCCAGCACGAAGCCGAGTAGCGAACCGACCAGCGTCCTGCGGGCATCACACGCAACGGGTGATATCGGTGGCGTTCTGACCGACGCGGTGACAGACTTGTTGTCGACCGCTGCGATATACCGCCCGCCCGTCTGCACTCCTCTGTGGGGCGGGCGGTGTCGCGTCGGGGGTTGGAACGACACCGCGTGGGTACTGCTCGCGGCACAGTGAACGTGTTCACCACCGTCGTCACCATCTGGCAGGCGCAAGGCGTGCTGATGGAACTGCTCGATGTAGACGCGGGCGGAGCGACGTTATGGCTGGAGTCGATCGCTTCGTTACGCGGGGAAACCCTCGACACTGTCGCCGCCGAAGTGGTCGAACGGCGCACGATCTAGTTCGCCCACCGTCGCCGTCCGCTCCGTCATGTTGCGGGCGTTCCGCGTCTACGGTCGCGTGCATGCCCACCGACGACGAGATCCGCGAAGTCATCGAGGCCCTCGCGCCCGGAATCGGTGGGGTGCCAGCTGACTGGGGTGTGAATCCCCTGGACACGTTGGTTGCGGTGGTGAGTCGGCCTGTAAGCGGGATTCTGTGGGCGCCGGGCCTGTCGGCTCGACGACCGGTGGCCA
>DATMDV010000340.1:0-2301 GCA_035557475.1 Ilumatobacteraceae bacterium | reverse complement strand
CACGACGAGGCCCACGGCCTGGGTGGCGTCGACGACCAGTCGTGCGTCGGCATCGCGACACAGTGCGCCAAGCCTGGCGAGCGACGGCCGCCCGCCGTCGTGCGACGAGACGGCCGAGACGAGCACCCCGTCGGTCGCCTCATCGATGGCGCCGGCGAACGTGTCAGCCACGTAGGGCCCGTCGACCCAGCGGATCCGGTTCTCCTCGACCTGCGCCAGCACCGGCAGCAGCAGCGACCGGTACTCCAGTCGGTGCGCCACGACGGTTCCGGTGCCGCGGGCGATCGTCGTGGCCGCCGCCGAGACGGCCGGCACGACGGACGGCAACAGCCCGACGTCGGACGGCTGGACGTCGAGGAGACGTGCGAACAGCGTCCGGCACGACTCCATCGACCGGTCCCACACCGCGTAGTGAGCGCGGCCGGCGGCCCAGTCGCCCAGCGCCTCGCTCATCGCGTCGACCGTCGCCTGATCGGGCAGTCCCATGCTGGGGGTGTCGAGGTAGCCGCGCATGAACCCAACCTAGGCCGGGACGTTCTCAGCGCTGGACACGTGCGCTGCCGCCGGTGGCGAGCGCCACGACCTCCGCGAGCGTCGCCATGGAGGTGTCGCCCGGCGTGGTCATCGCGAGGGCACCGTGCGCCGCGCCGTAGTCGACCGCGGTCTGGAGCGTCTCACCGCTGATCAGGTCGAAGACGAGACCTGACGCGAACGAGTCACCGCCACCGACACGGTCGAGGATCTCCAGCTGGTCGCGATGACGAGCCTCCACCAATCCGCCGCTGCGCGACCACGCCAGGGCGCCCCAGTCGTTGACGGTGGCCGTCCGAACCGAACGCATCGTGGTGGCCACGACGCCCAGGTTCTCGAACTCTTCCGAGACCTTGTCGATCATCGCCGCGAAGGCGTCGGCCTCGAGCTCGCGGAGAGATTCATCCACTCCCTCGACGTCGAACCCGAGGGCAGCGGTGAAGTCTTCCTCGTTGCCGATCATGACGTCGACGTGTCGGGCGATCTCGCGGTTCACGTCCTGCGCGCGTGCTTGTCCTCCGATGGACTTCCACAGGCTGGGTCTGTAGTTGAGGTCGTACGACACCACCGTCCCGTGCTCCTGGGCCGACGCCACGGCGGCCAGTGCGTTCTGGTGTGCCGTCTCGCTCAACCCTGCGTAGATGCCGCCGGTGTGCAGCCACCGAACGCCGAGATCACCGAAGACGTGGTCCCAGTCCACGTCGTCGGGCTCGAGCTGAGATGCCGCAGAATGGCCGCGGTCCGAGACGCCGACGGCACCTCGCACACCGAAGCCGCGCTCGGTGAAGTTCACGCCGTTGCGGACCGTGCGCCCGATGCCGTCGTCCTCACGCCATCGGATCTGGGAGGTGTCGACTCCCCCGGCGAGAATGAGCTCTTCCACGAGCTGCCCGACCGGGTTCGCGACGAGTGCCGTGACGACTCCCGACCGAAGTCCGAAGACCTTGGAGAGGCCGCGAGCCACGTTGTACTCGCCGCCGCCCTCCCAAGCGCGGAACGAACGGGCACTGCGGATCCTGCTTTCCCCCGGGTCGAGTCGCAACATGACTTCGCCCAGTGCCAGCACGTCGTAACGGCAGTCGGCCGCGGGACGAACGTCGACGACGGGCACGTCAGGACTCCTCTGGCACGGCCGCGGCCAGGGCAACCGCCTCAGCGGCGAGGCTCTGCAGCTCGTCCACCGCGGCAGCGCGGACGAGATCGGGCGGGACCATCCAGCTACCGCCGACGGCGGGCACGTTCGGGAGGGAGAGGTGGTCGGCGAGGTTGTCGGGATTGACTCCCCCGGTCGGGATGAAGCGAACCTGTGGGAAGGGCGCTGCGAGGGCCTTGATCGTCGCCGGGCCGCCGCTGGAGGCGGACGGGAAGAACTTGACCAGATCCAGGCCGAGCTCGAGCGATGCTTGTACTTCGGTGGCCGTCACCGCGCCCGCCACGACGGGAATGTCGCGCTCCCGGCTTCGTTCGACCACGGTTCGGCTCAATCCGGGCGACACGATGAACTTCGCCCCCGCATCGACGGCGGCATCGACCTGATCGGTCGTGAGCACGGTGCCTGCTCCCACCAGCATCGGATCGGGCCCTTCGGTCAGTCCTGCGTCGACCATGGCGCGGATCGCGTCGACGGCAGCAGGTGAGCGCAGCGTCACCTCCACCACCGGCAGACCGCCGGCCATCAACGCCCGACCGAGCGGCTCCGCACACTCCGCATCGTCGATGACGACGACCGGTATGAGTCGCGACTTCACGAGGTCTGCGGAATCATCGGCC
>DATMDV010000339.1:0-3801 GCA_035557475.1 Ilumatobacteraceae bacterium | reverse complement strand
GTGTCGATGATCGCCTGACGGTTCTCGTCGAGCGTGACATCGCCGAACGGTGCCTCCAGCGTCATCGTCGACAATTCCTCGCGGAGTGCCGCGTGGTTGTCGGAGAGGTCACCGTCCACGGCGTTGAGGGCCTGGATGAGTGCGAGGCCGGCGGTGTAGTAGCCGTAGGCGAAGCCGAACGTCAGCGCGGTCGACGGCGGGCCGGGCTCGTTGCCGGTGAGCGCTCCGGCGAGGGTGTCCCACGCTGCGTCGGCGCTCGCCGCGTAGGCCTCGATCTCCGGGGTCTGGATGTCACCGGCGAGCGACGCGAAGCCACCGACATAGGCGCCTGCGATGCCAGGTCCCAACGCCGACGCAAGGCCAGGGTTGAAGAACAGGTTGCCGGCGTGCTGCTCGCCGTTGAGATCGCCCTTGGCGTTGACGAACGCCTCGAGCGACGCCTGCGTTCCGGTCCCACCGACGACCCAGAAGTAGCCGTCGACCTCGTCCGGATCCGGCAACTGGGCGATGAACGACGAGTAGTCGGTCGTGTTCAGCGGCGGGAACACTCGCTGCACCACGTCACCGCCCACGGCGCAGAACTCGGCGATGAATCCCGCCGCCGAGGTCCAACCGAACCCGTAGTCGTCGGCGATGACCACTGCGGTGTCCCATCCGGCGGTGTTGTGCAGGACGTCACCGAGTCCGGCGTTCCATTGCGCACCGTCACCGTTGAAACGGAAGAAGTTCGGAGCCTGCACCTGCAGGGTCGCTTCCTGGGCGCCTGCGATCCCGTTGATGAACGTGACGTCGGGATGATCCTTGGCGTAGTTGGCGATCGCGATGCCCTCGTCGCCGGACAACGGCCCGATGACCACGTTGGCACCATCCTGCTCGACGATCTTGCGGATCTCCTGGATCGCACGGTCGGCCGTGTCGTCGCCGCAACCCACACTGACCACTTCGATCGGCAAGCCACCGGCTGTCGCACCGCTGAACCCTTCGGTCGCGGTGGTGCGCGAGTTCGACGTGGCACCCGCCTCGTTGATCATCGCCAGCGCCACCCCGGCCTGGACGTCCTCGTTGAAGCCGCCGAACGCGCCTTCGCACTCGGCCATGATGCCGAGCCGGATACCGTCGCCGTCGGTCGATCCGCCGGTGTCCGGTGCCGCGGTATCGGGTGCGGCCGTGTCCGGCGCGGCGGTGTCCGGCGCCCCTGTGTCGGGCGCCCCGGTGTCCGGCGCGGCCGTGTCCGGCGCCGTATCGGCACCCGTGTCCTCCGGTGTCGACGAAGTCCCCTCGTCGTCGTCGTCGCCGCCACAGGCCGAAGCCACGAGGGCGAGCGAGACGAAGATTCCGAAGATCTTCTTTCCCTTACGGGATCGGTGTTGTCTGGTCATTCGGGAATCCCCCTCATGTTTGTGTTGGAAGCGACGAATCGCACTTTCGCGTCGCAGTCGGGCTGCGCTCACGATGAGTTCGCCAGGAGTTCGCCGTCGGCGGGCCCTGGCAGATCGGATGATGGGCCGGCGCGGCTGGCGCGCGATCCGCCGGCCCTGTCGCGCGCCCTGGCGACGATTCCCATCAGACCGTCGGGCGACAGCACCACGATCGCGAGCACGAGCAGCCCCACGACCGTGTTGAATCGCGCCTCCGTGAGCCCCAACTTGTCGGCGAACGGGAGATCACGGAGGTAGTTGTTGGCAGCGACGAACACCAGGGCGCCCAACCACGCGCCCTCGAGCCGGCCGATGCCGCCGATGACAGCGATGACGAGCACATCGATCGTGGCGCCGATCGAGACCGTGTTCGGGTCGATCTGCCCGTTCCACCAGATGTTCAAGATGCCGGCCGTGGCCGCCACGAAGCCGGCGAGCGCGAAGGCCAACGTGCGATGGAGCGGAACGTGGAAGCCAAGCGATGCCATCCGGATCGGGTCATCACGAACGCCTTCGAGCGCCACGCCGAACGGTGCGCGCCTGATCACGCGGAACCCGAGGTAGGCGCCCACGGAGAGAACGAGTCCGACGTAGTACAGCCGCACCGGCCCGTCGAGCAATGACGGTGGACCGATTCCGGTGACGCCGCCGAAGCCGGACAGAGTCGTCACCTGCCCGAAGACGTAGTAGCCGATCACGGCGTACGTGAGCGTCAGCATGAGGAAGTAGATGCCGTACGTACGGCTCGACAGCGCACCGAGGACGAACGCGACGATTGTGGTGATCACGAGCGCCGCCACCACCGCCACCCACGGATTGAGTCCGAGCGTGAGCCCTTTCGTGCTCCCCTCCTCGGCGACCGCGTTGCCGATCACGAACCCGGCCACGCCGTACATGAGCAACTGCGCGAGCGACACCATCCCGCCGTACGCGGCGAGGAAGATGAGTGTCGAAGCGGCCAATCCGAGGATGAGCGCGCGGGTCACCACGAACTCGACGAAGTACTGCGATCCGAACGCCGGCAGTGCGATGAGCACCACCAGGATCGCGACCATCACGGCAGCGCCGACGCGGTCGCGGCGAACGGCGCTCATTCGGCCCTCCCGAACAATCCGTTCGGGCGCACGGCGAGGACCAACGCGAGCAACGCGAACGTCAGGATGATCGCGTAGAAGGTGTAGTCGGTGGGCAGGTAGGCCGGTGAGAACGCGACGACGAGCCCGTACAACAGCGAACCGGCAGCGGCACCCTTGATCGACCCGAGGCCACCGATGATCACGACGACGAGGGAGTTGAGAAGCCACTGCCCGTCGGCTCCGGGCGCGACGCCCGCGAACGAGGCGCCCAACGCGCCGCCCATGCCGGCGAGAAACGCTCCCACGAAGAACGTCACGGCGAACACGACGGTGACGTTGATGCCCAGCGCTCGCACCATGCCTTGGTCGTCGACTCCGGCCCGGATGACGAGACCCATCCGCGTCTTGTTCAGCCACAGCCACAGCAGCACTCCGACGAGCAGCCCGACGCCGAGCATGAACAACCGACTGGTCGCGTAGCGCTGGCCGAAGATCTCGAAGAAGTGCGTCACGTCGCCGGGCCAGATCATCCGCTGGGCGAGACCTCCGAACCGGGCCAGCATCTGATCGGCCATGATCACCGAGATCGCGACCGTTATCAGCGCCTGGCGGAGGTCCTGACCCTGGTTCCAGCGGAGGAACACCTGCTGGATGACGACGCCGAGGAGTGCCGCGACAGCGGCACCGACGAACATCGGCACGACCCAGGAGGCGACGCTGACGTCCGCCGGCTCGAGGTTGCGTGTCTTGCCGGCCATCTTCTGCTGCAACTCGATCGCGATGTAGGCAGCCAGGAGGAACAGCGACCCGTGGGCCATGTTGACCGTGCGCATCAACCCGAAGATCAGCGTGAAGCCGGAGGCGACGACGAACATCAAACCGGCAAAGGTCAGCCCGTCGAGCAGCGTGATCACGAACTCACCGGGCTCCGAGACGGCCGAGCCGGACGACGTTCCCGTCGCGAAGAACAGCACCCAACAGACGACGAACACGATCGGGAGGCCCACCGCAATGGCAGGCAGCCGACGTATCCAACTCGTGGGCATTCAATCCCCCTAATGAGACGCGATCTCACCCCCTGTCGCGTCTACGGCCGACAGTACGGCGCCTCCCCGACAGGGGCCAGAGTCGTTCGAGGGAGAGTGCCCCCTCCCTTGGAGGGGGCGCGAAGGAACTAGTGCCGCGTCAGCCAACGATCGCGTCGATGACGGTGCCTGGACCGATCGGTCGAACGCCCGATGATTGGTTCGCCGAGTCGAGAGCCAGGCCAGCCGAGTTGGAAGGCCGACTTCGACGAGCGTTGAGCT
>DATMDV010000338.1:0-2537 GCA_035557475.1 Ilumatobacteraceae bacterium | reverse complement strand
CGCTGACCGCGATGCTCAACCCGCAGGGCCGCATCGTCGGCGAGTTCTCGGTTGCTCGGGCCGGCGACGACGAGTTCTTCCTGTTCGGGTCGCAGGCCGCCGAGGTCTACCACTCGCGATGGTTCCTCGCCCATCTCCCGGCCGGCCACGCGATCCGCTTCGAGGTCCTCGCTTTGTCGCTCGTCGGCCTGTCGGTCGCCGGGCCGCACGCGCGCGACGTGCTGCAATCGGCGACGGCCGAGTCGCTGGCGACTGCGGACTTCCCGTTCATGTCGTTCCGCCACGTCGACATCGGCATGATCCCGGCCTGGATGGGCCGGATGAGTTACACCGGCGATCTCGGCTACGAGATCTGGGTGGCGCCCGAACACCAGCGGGCACTGTTCGACGTGTTGTGGCACGCCGGACAGCCGTACGGCATGGGCCTGTTCGGTTTCCGGGCGCTGATGGCGATGCGGATGGAGAAGATGTTCGGCACCTGGTACCGGGAGTACCGGCCGATCTACACGCCACTCGAAGCCGGGATGGATCGCTATCTCAAGCTCGACCACGACTTCGTGGGGCGCGCCGCGCTCGAGGCCGAGATGGCACGCGGGCCGGAACGGCGGATGGTCTATCTCGCAGTCGACCCCGACCCCGACGAGCCGGCCGACGTGATCGGAGACGAACCGATCTGGCACGACGGCGAAGTGGTCGGGTGGGTGACGTCGGGCGCGTACGCCCACTACAGCGGCGTGTCGCTGGCACTCGGCTACGTCCCGGCCGCACTCGCCAGCACCGGGGCCGCGGCGGCCGGGGATCTCGAGATCGAGATCATCGGACACCGCCGGCCGGCGCGCCTGCTCCACGAGCCGGTGCTCGACCCGAGCGGTCAACGAATGCGTGAATGATGGGAAGGCTCGTCGACGTCCGTCGCCGCACCGAGTTGCTCGACGGCGTCGTCGCCTACCTCGCCGAGCGCGGGATCGCCGGCGTCTCGCTGCGGCCGATGGCGAAGGCGCTCGACGTCAGTGTCAACGCCCTCGTGCACCACTTCGGCACCAAGGACGACATCGTGGTGGCCGCGCTGCGCCGAGCCGTCGACGTCCAGGATCAGGTTCAGGCACGGTGGACGGCTCGCAATCCCGGGCTCTCGCAGGCCGAGCTGTTGCGGCGATGGTGGCGATGGATCAACTCCTCGACGTCGAACCTGGCGATGGTGCGACTCGGGATCGAGGCCGCCGCCCTCGACGCGACCGCGACCGGATTGCCGGGCGCCGTACGGGCCGACCAGATCGGGCTCTGGCGCTCGAACATCGAGCAGCGCCTGATCGCCGAAGGAGTGCAGGACGACGTCGCCGGCGTCGAGGCGTCGCTCGTGAAGGCGATGTTCACCGGCCTCGTCGTCGACCTGCTGGCGACCGGCGAGCGCCGCCGACTCACCCGGGCGCTCGAGGTCGGCCTCGCCCGGCTGGAGCAGGTCGTCTGGGCGAGCGCCGGACTGTCAGCCCCGGCGATCCCCGCCTCGACCCGTCATCGGGATCGCTAGGCGGCGAGGACGGTCTTCAGGCCTTGCAGATCGAGGGCACCGAACACCACGCGGTTGCGGGTGGCGACATAGACGAGGTCGATGTTGATCCCGGCATCGGCCACCTTGCGGGCCAGATCGGCAAGGACACCGGGGCGATCATCGACTTCGACCACGACCACCTCGCGCTCACGGGTCACGGCGAGGCTGGAGATCGCGAGGGCGTGCTTGGCGGCCTCGGCGTGCGGCACGAGGATGTGCATCTCAGCACGCGATGAGGGACCTGTACAGGTTGCGGCCGAGATGTTCACGCCAGCGTCGCTGATGGCCGCAGCGACGCGTGCGAGCGCCCCCGGCTCGTTGTCCACCTCGATGACCAGGTCCATCATCGGCGATCGCCTCATTTCGGTTGGTTGGTTGTCCAGAATCCTTCCCGCGCCTGGTGCGGAATGCAACAGCCCGGCTACAGGTCCTTGACCAGCCGCAGGGCGTCGTACACGGCGGCGTGGATGTTGCGGCTGGACACCGCGTCGCCGATCCGGAACAGTTGGAACGCACCGTCCGCGTTGCGGACGAGCTGTTGCGGACGGCCCGCCATCAACGCGCCGTAGTCGACGGCGCCGAGGTTCGACGACGCTGGCTTGAGCTCGAAGTACACGTCGGCCGACGCGGCGGTGCCGTGGTCGGTCACGACCCAGTCGACGTGGCGGACGTCGCGGTGGGCGGTGTGGTCGCTGCCGACCTCGACGCACAGGCGCCCGTGCTCCGGGCGGATCCGCATCACGCGTTGGTTGAGCGTGATCCGCACGCCCATCTCGTTGAACGCCCTGGCGTACGGCACGTGGTTCATGCCGCCGACCTCGATGGCGAGCATCCGCTCAGGTGTGACGATCTCGAGCGCGGCGCCGGAACGGGCGATCATCTCGGCCGCGGACATCGCCGAATGGGTGCCATTGTCGTCGTAGAACAGCACGTCGCCCTGCGGCGTGACATCGCCACCGAGCACGTCCCAACTGGTCACCATCCGGTC
>DATMDV010000337.1:0-4644 GCA_035557475.1 Ilumatobacteraceae bacterium | reverse complement strand
GCCGAGTCCGCGTACCAACCCTGAGGGGGAATCGCACATGAAACTGATCACCGCCGTCATCAAGCCGTTCAAGCTCGATGACGTGAAGGATGCGCTCAAGGCGGCCGGTATCGCCGGCATCACGGTCGGCGAGGTGCGCGGGTTCGGGCGCCAGGGCGGTCACACCGAGACCTACCGCGGCGCCGAGTACCAGATCGACTTCGTGCCGAAGGTGAGCCTGCAGATCGTCGCCGACGACGCCCAGGCCGATCTCGTGGTCGACACGATCACCGCGACCGCGGCGACCGGCAAGATCGGCGACGGCAAGATCTGGGTCACCGACGTCGAACGCGTCGTTCGGATCCGCACCGGCGAAGAGGGCACCGACGCGCTCTGACGTAGCTTGGTCCGATGACCACCACCGAGGCCGCCCCGGCGACGAGCACACGCTGGACGGCGCAGTGGAAGGAGCTGTACGACGAGGTCATCACGACCGGCCTCTGCACCGGGTGCGCAGGGTGCGTGGTCACGTGTCCGCACGACGTGATCGGGTACGAGCACGAGGAGGGCAAGTACATCCCGTTCCACCTCGAGGAAGAGCTCGGGCTCGACAACTGCATCCACGGTGAGAAGGGCTGCACCACGTGCACGCGTGCGTGCCCGCGGTTCAGGAACTGGGAACCGGCCGCCGACCTCCACCTGTTCGGACGCCAACGCGAGCCCGACGAGATGTACGGGATCTGGCGCCAGCTGTTGCTGACGCGGGCCAGCGACGACATGGTCCACCGGATGGGCCAGGACGGCGGGCTGGTGTCGGCGATGCTGATCTGGCTCCGCGACCACGACTACATCGACGCCGCCCTCGTGTCGGGGGTCGAGGACGACGACGCGTGGAAGGCCAAGCCGGTCGTCGTGTCGACCACCGACGAGATCCTCGCCACCGCCGGGAGCCGCTACACGTACTGTGCGAACCCACTCGCCGTCCGTGACGCAAAGGACCAGGGTCACGACCGCTTGGCGCTCGTCGGGATGGGTTGCCAGACCTCGGCGCTGCCGGTGATGTGGGACCGCAAGGCGGGCAAGGTGTCGCGACCGTTCCTGTTCAACATCGGCCTGCTGTGCTCCAAGACGTTCGACGACGCGATCTTCACCGAGCTGTTCGAGGCCAAGTACGGCCTGAAGAAGTCCGAGATGTTGAAGATGAACATCAAGGGCGTGTTCCAGATCTGGATGCACGACGGCTCGTACCACGAGATCGACCTCAAGGAGTGCCACGGCTGGACGCGCACCGGGTGCCTGCACTGCCCCGACTTCGCGGCCGAGCACTCCGACGTCGCCACCGGCGGAATCGGCGAGGACAACGATTGGACGCTCACGATCGTGCGCACCGAGCTCGGCGAGGAGGTCATCAACCGCATGATCGCCGACGGCTCGATCATCTCCCGGCCCGCCCAGACCGACGAGAAGGCGATGAAGCTGCTGCGCCTGCTGTCGATCGTCAGCCGCCGCCGCTGGCCCGAGTTCGCCGACGCCGCCCCCGCCATCGGCGTCCCCCCGCCGAAGAAGAAAACTCCGTCAGCCGCTTCGCCCGCCGGTCACTAGCCGGTCGAGTTGCAGTCGGCCAGTTCGTCTTCGAACTTGTCGAGCGCCGCCTGCGACTCGGGGTCCGGCGGATCCTCGTCGGCGCCCTCGGCGAAGTCGGCGATCTCGTCCTTGGTGTAGGCCTCGACCTTGGCGCGCATGCACGCCTTGACGCTGTCGGACACGTCGAGCGTGTCGATCACGTCGAGCGCCACGCGGCGGGCGCTCGGCGTCGAGTTACAGGCGGTGAGCCCGCCGATCGCGACGAGCACGACGAGGAAGGAGCGGAACGGACGAGAACTCACAGCCTCGTGAGGCTAACGCCGGAGTGGCCGATCCTCTACCGTCCTCGGTCGTGGTGTCGACGATGCTTGCCGTCTCCGGGAGCCTGCGCGCCGGCTCCGCCAACACCGGCCTGGTCAGGATGGCCGAGCGCCTGGCTCCCGCCGGCCTGGCGGTGACGGTGCGCGACGGCATCGACCTGCTGCCGTACTACAACGCCGACCTCGACACGCCCGCGACGCTCCCCGAGGTGTGCGCCGCGTGGCGTGACGACGTCAGCGCCGCCGACGCGTTGTTCCTCGCCGTCCCCGAATACAACTGGGGTCCTAGCGGCGTGATCAAGAACGCCATCGACTGGCTGACGCGCCCCGCGGGCGAGTACGCGATCCGTGGCAAGGTGATCTCGATCGTCACGTCGGCCGGCCGCAGCGGCGGGTCCCACGTACAAGCGCCGCTCGTCGAGATCCTCGGACTGTTGGGCAACACGATGGTGATGGAACCGGCGATCATGGTCGCCGTGGGAGCCGAACGCATCTCGTCCGACGGCACGACGACCGACCCCGAGATCGAAGCGTTGGTACGGGCCCGCCTCGACGCGATCGTCGCCGCCCTCACTCAGCCGAGCTGACGAGCTCGACGGCGCGGGCGAACGCGGCATCGAGCATCGGTTCGGTCAGGCGCCCCGTGAACGTGTTCTGCTGGCTCGGGTGGAACGAACACACGAGCGTCGGACCGTCCGCCACCTCGACCTCGACGCCGTGACCGAACCGCGGGCGGGGCCGCACGGCGAAGTGCCGGCAGGCCGCCTCGTACCCGAACGCTCCCAGGCACACGACGACCGCCACGTCGAGTGCGTCGAGCTCGCGACGCAGGAAGGGCGCGCAGTTGTCGCGCTCGTCGGGCGTCGGCGCGTTCGCCGGAGGCGCACACTTCACCGCCGCCGTCACCCATGCACCCGTGAGGCGCAGACCGTCGTCGACCGACACCGACGTCGGTTGGTTGGCGAGGCCGGCCCGGTGCATCGCCCGAAACACCCAGTCGCCGCTGCGGTCACCAGTGAACACCCGGCCGGTGCGGTTCCCGCCGTGCGCGGCGGGCGCCAGCCCGAGGACGACGATGCGGGCGGCGGGATCGCCGAACCCGGGAATCGGCCGCCCCCAGTAGTCCTCGTCGCGGAACGCGGCGCGCTTGGTGCGAGCCACCTCCTCGCGCCACTCGACGAGGCGCGGACAGACTCGGCAGTCGACCACCTCACGTGCGATCGCGGCCAGCTCGAAGCCGTGCTGATCCACGAAGATCGACAGTAGGTTGGCGGGCGCATCATGACGAAGAAGGCGACGAAGCAATCGGATCACGGCACGACGATCCTCCTCGTACGGCACGGCCAGACGGCCACCACCGGCACGTTGCTGCCCGGCCGCGCACCCGGTCTGCACCTCGCCGACGAGGGTGTCCGGCAAGCCGAGCGAGCGGCCGAGCGGATCGCCGAACTGAAGCGGGTCGACGCCGTCTACTGCTCACCGCTGGAGCGCACACGCGAGACCGCCGCGCCGATCGCGGCCGCACGTGGTCTCAAGGCCAAGGCCCACAAGGGCCTGCTCGAGTGTGACTTCGGCGAGTGGACGGGGGCCGAGCTGAAGAACTTGATGAAGCTCCCCGAGTGGGGCACCGTGCAGCGGTCACCGTCGACGTTCCGCTTCCCGGCCGGCGAGAGCTTCGCCGAGATGCAGCACCGCATGATCACCACGCTCGAAACGCTTCGCGCCGAGCATCGGGGCGGCACGATCGTGTGCGTGTCGCACGCCGATCCGATCAAGTCGGCCATCGCCCACGCGATCGGCACCCACCTCGACCTGTTCCAACGCATCGTCGTGTCGCCGTGCTCGATCAGCGTGATCGCGATCGGCAACGGGGGGCCGGTCACGCTCACCGTCAACTCGACGGGCGGTTCGCTGGCGGAGCTGCAGCCGTCATGAGCGCTCCCTTCTTCGAGTTCGACGAGGTCGACGCGTTCACGACCGGTGCGCTCGGCCGACCGGGCGAGAGGGTGTTCTTCCTCCAGGCGCGAGTCGGGCGCCAACGGGTGGCGGTCAAGTGTGAGAAGCAACAGGTGGCGGCGATCGTCGAGTACCTGCGGCGTGTCCTGAAGGACCTCCCGCCGCCCGAGGACCGACCCGTCGACGGAGCGCTCGAGCTCGCCACGCCGGTCGACCAGGTCTTCGTGCTCGGACCGATCGGGCTCGGCTACGACCGCTCGAGCGACAAGCTCGTCGTCCAGCTCGAAGAGCTCGTGCCGGTCGACGACGACGGTGAACCGGTCACCACCGAGCAGGGCCACGTGCGCATCTACGTGACCCGCAGCCAGGCGAACGCGTTCTGCGAACATGCCGAGCAGGTCGTCGCCGCCGGACGGCCGAGCTGCCAGTGGTGCGCCTTCCCGATCGATCCCGATGGTCATCCGTGCCCACGCATGAACTGAGCCGGCCGGGCATCCCCGACCCGCTCGCGTTCCTCCACGACGGCGACGTCGAAGTCGAGGGCCGGATGCCGTGGGCGTCGAACGCCACGTTCCTCGTGACGGTGCGCTGCGGAACCGCCGAGCAGCGGGCGATCTACAAACCGGTCCGCGGTGAACGGCCGCTGTGGGACTTCGAGCCCGGGTTGCATCGACGCGAGCTCGCCGCGTTCGTGCTCAGCGAGCAGCTCGGGTTCGGTGTGGTGCCACCGACCGTGATGCGCGAGGGCCCGTACGGCGAGGGGTCGCTGCAGTGGTTCGTCGACGCCGACCACACCGAGCACTAC
>DATMDV010000336.1:0-6243 GCA_035557475.1 Ilumatobacteraceae bacterium | reverse complement strand
AACGCCTCGTCGTGACCGTAGAACCGCGTGGTGATGTACACCTGCTGCAGGATCCGCAGGATCGATTGCACGATGTAGTACACGACCAGGCCGAGCAGGAAGAAGATCTGGAAGATGGCGAAGAAGACCGGGAGGTACTGCATCAGCTTCTGCTGCCCCGGCGACATCGTCGGGCTCACAGCGGCGCGGGCGGCGACCATGCGTTGCTGGAAGAAATACAAGCCACCGAGCACGACGACCAGGAACGCGTAGATCAGGCCCCGACCGAAGTTGTCGCCTAGCGCCTCGGCGGGGGAGAGGGCTAGATCCAGGCCGAACGAGTTCATCTCGGTCTTGCGGACCAGGGACTCGAACAGGGCCGAGTCGCTGGCGAGATAGCGGGGGAGGAAGCCGACCCGGTCCGTGTTCTCGGCTCCACCGGCTTCCAGCACGGCCTGGGCGACGAGCTTGTTCGATCCGCCCGGCTCGTATGTCAGCCCGTGCAGGATCCGGAACATGATGATGAACACCGGCATCTGGGCGACCAACGGCAGGCACGACGCCATCGGGTTGACCTTGTGCTCCTGATAGAGCTTCATCATCTCTTCGTTGAGCTTCTGACGGTCGCCGCGATGCTCGGCTTGGAGCTTGCGCATCTCGGGTGCCAGCCGTTGCATCTCGAGCATGCCCTTGGTGCTCTTCAGGTTGAGCGGGGTCACGAGGATCATGACGAGCACGGCGATGAGGGCGATCGCCGCCGCGTAGCTGTGCGTGAAGCTGTAGAACCAGGCCAGCACCCAGGCGGGGACTTCGAACACACCAGCGATCATCGGATCAGGCTTTCTGACGAGAGGCGACGTCGGGGACGGGATCGAATCCGGACGGTCCGAATGGACGGCAGCGGACGAGCCGGCGCAGGGTGAGCAGCAGGCCGCGGCCGGTGCCGTGGACGTGGAGCGCCTCGTGGGCGTAGCTCGAACACGACGGGTAGAAACGACACGGCGACGGGCGACCCTCGGCCGCCCGTTGATACCAGTTGATCATCGCCAGCAGCCACGCCTGCGCACGGGGGACGGCGGGGCT
The DNA here is from genome assembly GCA_035557475.1 of Ilumatobacteraceae bacterium. Classification (GTDB taxonomy): domain Bacteria; phylum Actinomycetota; class Acidimicrobiia; order Acidimicrobiales; family Ilumatobacteraceae; genus JALOLG01. Next base: position 5,181 of record DATMDV010000336.1, on the reverse strand, counting down.
CATGGGCGGCGGGGGAGCCGGTCGAGCAGCCGATCGAGCTCGATTCGCAGCTGATCGAACGTCAGTTCGGCGGCGCCGGGACGGGCGCCGATCAGCAGCCAGCCCGACGGCAGGGGATTCGTCCGCTGACGCGTCATCAGCAACGACCGTAGGCGCCGCCGGAACCGGTTGCGCGCCACGGCGGTGCCGAAGGCGCGGCCGATCGCGAACGCCGTCGAGCACGGCGTCATCACGGGATCGGACAAGAAGTTGCACCACAACGACGGGCTGTGGATCCGCGTACCGTCACGACGAAGGCGTTCGAACGCGTCGCGCTCGCGGATCCGATTCGTCAAGCCGACAGGCGAGCGCGGCCCTTGGCGCGCCGGTTCTTGAGTACGGCACGCCCGGCGCGAGTGCTCATCCGGGCGCGAAAGCCGTGCTTACGGGCACGACGGCGGTTGTTGGGCTGGAACGTACGTTTCAACGCCGACCTCCTCGACGGCCTGGTCACGATGACCAGGCGGGCTGGCCAGCGGTGGCTGACCAGGCTCGACCAGGGGTGCGCACTGCCGCGAACCCCGACCTTGCAAGGCTAGGGGTGTCGCGGCCTACCTGGCAACCAGCGAGCCAACCGGCTGCCAACCGCCCACCAATCGGCCGACGACGGGCCGACCAGGGACGTTGTCGGGCCCTGTCGGAGGCGTGCTACGGTTCCTCGGCCTGACCGGGCTCACTCTTGTCCACAGTTGTGGACAACCGTGTGGACGTGCCGTCACGCTGGTCAGATGCGTTGACGAACCGTGAACGGAACGCAATCGGATCGCAATGCAAGGCACGTGAACGACAACGCTTCCGGAGGAGCACATTGATCGACGAAGAGGAGGTGTGGACCGCCGTCGCACAACTCCTGCGCGCGCAGCTGACCGAATCGGTGTGGTTCTCGACGTTCCAAGACGTCGTCCCGGTGCTCTCGGACAGCTCGGCCCTCGTCGTCCAGGTCCCGAGCACGCTTGCTCGCGACCGAATCCTCAACCGGTACCTGGCGATCGTCACCGCGGCGATGGAGGAGATCGGCATCGGTGGCCGTCGCTTCGACGTCCAGATCGGTCCCGGCGAATCGGGCGCCGATTCCTCGTACGACGAGCTCTTGGTCGACCCGACTGCGTACAACGCCGAGAACGGCAACGGCAGGAGGTCGACCGACGGGTTCTCGAGTGACGCTGCGCTCGACGAGGCCGGACTGAACCCGCGCTACACGTTCGACACGTTCGTCAAGGGGGCGTCCAACCAGTTCCCGTTGGCGGCCGCGCTGCGGGTAGCCGAGACGCCGGCCCGCTCCTACAACCCGCTGTTCATCTACGGCTCGGCGGGTCTCGGCAAGACGCACCTACTGCACGCCATCGGCCACTACGTGCATCACAACTACCAGCACCACGAGGTGCGCTACGTCTCGACCGAGACGTTCATGAACGAGTACGTCGATGCCATCCGGTCCAACGCGATGGCCGGGCTGCGCCGTCGCTACCGCGACGTCGACGTCCTGCTGATCGACGACGTGCAATTCCTCGAGGGCAAAGAAGGCCTGCAAGAGGAGTTCTTTCATACGTTCAACGCGCTCCACGGCGCCAACAAGCAGATCGTGATCTCGAGTGACCGCGTCCCCGACGCGATCCCGACGCTCGAGGAGCGGCTGCGGGGTCGTTTCAAGTGGGGGCTCATCACCGACATCCAGCCGCCCGACCTCGAGACCCGGCTCGCCATCTTGCGCAACAAGTCAGAACGTGATCGGGTCCCGGTCCCGGCCGAGACGCTCGAGTTCATCGCCAGTCACATCAGCACCAACATCCGAGAGCTCGAAGGGGCGCTGATCCGAGTCACCGCGTTCGCGAGCTTGAACCAGGTCTCGATCACCACCGAGCTCGCCCAGCAACAACTCGCCGACCTGTTGTCGGAATCGACACTCAAGCCGCGCACCGACGCCGAGCTGCTCGCCGAGATGGCCAACATCTTGGGCTTCGAGATCGACGCCCTGAAGGGCAAGAGCCGTCAACGGCCGCTCGTCACCGCCCGCCAGATCGCGATGTACGTGTTCCGTGACATGACCGATCTCAGCTACCCGAGCATCGCCCGGTTGTTCGGCGGTCGCGACCACACCACGGTGATCCATGCGGTCGAGAAGATCCAACGCCAGATGGGCGAGCGCAAGCAGATCTACGAACAGGTCACCGATCTCCAACAGCGTCTCAAGTCATGATCACCCGAGCCGTGACAAGCGGCAGCTGTGGACGGCGCGCTGAGGACAGCCGTGATCACGTCACGACGACGGTGGACAACCCGCCGTCGTCCACCGAACCACACCGGTGTCATCTCGGGGCTGGGGAACAGCGGGGACAACCCGCCGTCAACGATTCACGCTCTACGCTCGTACGACGATGGGTTGTCCACAATCCACAGCACCTACTACCACCACTGTCTTGTCAGAACACTCCATGAGGGGAAGGGCGGCACTGTGAAGTTCCGTTGCGAGCGCGAGATCTTGGCCGATGCGCTGGCCACCGCGGGGCGGGCGGCCACCAGTCGCACCGGCACGCTCCCCGTGTTGTCCGGTGTTCGCCTCGATGTCGTCGGCGATGAGCTGACGGTGACCGGCACCGATCTCGAGTTGACGATCCGGCTCACCGTTCCCGTCGGTGGCGAGCAGGATGGTTCGGTGGTGGTCCCGGCGCGGCTGGTCGCCGACATCGTGAAGGCGATGCCGAGTGGGGCGGTCGAGGTCGCGCTTCGCGACGACGAGATGAGCATCACCGCCGGCCGGTCACAGTTCTCGGTACGACCGCTGTCGCTCGGCGACTATCCGGCCCAGGCCGAGCCCGATGCCGAACCGGTCACACTCGACAGCGCGCAGGTCGCGGATGCCTTGCGCCAGGTCGTGCGTGCCGCGAGTGGTGACGACGCGCGCGCCGTGCTCACTGGAGTGCTGTTGTCGTCGGAGGACGACGGCGTGAAGATGGTTGCCACCGACTCGTACCGGCTCGCCGTGCGCGATCTCCCGCAGTCGTCGATGTTGTCGGCGGGCCAGAAGGTGTTGGTGCCGAGCCGGGCGCTCAACGAGTTGCAGCGCATCCTCGGCGGCTCGCAGTCACTCGTGGTCCGGCTCGGAGCGCGCGAAGCCGTATTCGAGGCCGGAGGCACCAAGCTGACGACGCGCTTGATCGAAGGCGAGTACCCGAACTACCGGAACCTGTTGCCGTCGTCGTACCCGAACATGTTGACCGTCGGCCGCGAGGCGTTGCTCGAGGCGTTGCGGCGCGTGAAGATCCTCGCCCAGGATTCGACACCGGTGCGACTCGCACTGGGTGGCGACACGATGCAGTTGACCGCCATCACACAAGATGTCGGCAACGCCGCCGAGGAGATCGACGCGGGGTATTCGGGCACCGAGATGACGGTCGCGTTCAACCCCGACTACCTGGCTGCAGGTGTCGAGGCGGTCGAGGGTGACGAGGTGACACTGTCGACGCTCGACCCCATGAAGCCGGCGGTGCTGCGGGGCGTCGGGCACGACGACTACCTGTACCTGTTGATGCCCGTACGCGTCCCGTGACGTGAACGAGACGTGATCGTCGAACGGCTGGAGCTCGTCGACTTCCGCAACTACTCGGCTGCCACGTTCGAATTGACCACCGGTGTGACGGCGGTGATCGGCGACAACGGCCAGGGCAAGACCAACTTCGCCGAGGCGTTGGCATACCTCGCGACCCTGTCGAGCATGCGCGGGGCACCGGCGGATGCATTGGTCCGTGTCGGGGCGGCGGCGGCCGTCATCCGGGCGACGGTGCGCGACGAGGGCGAGCGCGAGTCGCTGATCGAGGCCGAGATCAATCCCAACGGTCGCAATCGGGTGCAGGTGAATCGTCAGCACCTCGCCCGTGCTCGCGATCTGCTCGGTGTCGTGCGCGTCACGGTCTTCTCGCCCGACGATCTGGTGATCGTGAAGGGTGCGCCTTCGGAACGTCGACGGTTCCTCGACGACACGCTCGTTGCACTTGCAATCAAGTACGACGCAATCAGGCTCGAGCTCGACCGCATCGTGCGCCAGCGGAACACGTTGCTCAAGCAGGCTGGTGGTCGATCCACCGAGGAGATCGAGATCTCGCTCGACGTGTGGGACGCGAAGCTCGCCGACACCGGCGAGGCGTTCGGTCACGCGCGGGCAACGCTCGTCGCGCGGTGCGAACCGATGGTCGCCGAGGCCTACGAACAGCTCGCCGGCGTGCCGATCGCGGTCCGGCTCGGCTACGAACCGCCGTGGCGGCGCAGCGGGCTGGCGGTGGCGCTGGCGGCCGCCCGATCCGACGACCTCCGCCGTGGCGTGTCGACGGTCGGTCCGCATCGCGACGAGCTGGTGCTGACGCTCGACGGGCTCCCGGTGCGCACGCACGCCTCGCAGGGTGAGCAACGAACGTTCGCGCTGGCGATGAGGTTGGCCGCCCACCGGCTGGTGGCCGAGCGGACCGGCTCGACGCCGGTGCTCGTGCTCGACGACGTCCTGTCGGAGCTCGATCCCGGCCGCGCCCGAGCGTTGCTCGAGCACCTTCCGCCGGGGCAGGTGGTGATCACGACCGCCAATCCGCTGCCGGAGGCGGCCCGACCCGATCGCGTGCTACACATCGAGGCCGGAGCTGTGATCCCGTGAACGACCGTGAGCCGATCCCGATCTCGGCCTCGCTCGACGAGGTCGTGCGGTCGTTGCGGGGTCCTGGTCGCCGTGAGGTGGGGGGAGTGTTCGGCCGCTGGGAGGAGGCGGTCGGCGCCCAGGTCGCGGCTCACGCCCGCCCGGTGCGACTCGACGCGGGTGTGCTCGTGGTCGAGGTCGACGAGCCGGCATGGGCAACGCAGATCACACTGCTGTCGAACACGATCCGCGAGCGTCTGCTGACCGTGACCGGCGTCGAAGTCGACCGCGTCGATGTCCGCGTCTTCCGGCCGCGCTGATCTCGGGAAGCGAAGCGCCTTCGGCGCTGGTTCAGTCGGTGTCCGCTGGAGTCTCGGTCTCGGTCGAGCCGGCGGAATCGACTTGGTCCCCGATCCAGGTCGCCAGCGGCGGACCGGCCACGACGCCGACCGCGATCGTGACGACGAGCATCGCGATGCGCCGGATCCGGCGCCGCTTCTTCGCCTGGCGACGTTGCTCGGCGG
>DATMDV010000335.1:0-7423 GCA_035557475.1 Ilumatobacteraceae bacterium | reverse complement strand
GTAGGAGCGCGACGAACAAAAGGACCTGACCCGCACGAGTCGGCGACCAGACGTGTAACGCTCCGGTGTTGCGTGAGCCGACTCAATCAAGCGCGGTCGTCTGCGTCCCGACCTTCAGTTCACGGAACGGTGACGTGGAGTCGATTCCGGCGTCCTTCGGCAACCCGAGCACGCGTTCGCCGACGATGTTGCGCATCACTTCGTCGCTGCCACCTGCGATGCGCCCGCCTGGCGTGCCGAGCACGAGCTGAGCCCAGGCGAACGTGCCCCACTCGCCGGTGTCGGCGATCATCTTCGGCCCGAGCACGTGCGAGACGAAGTCACCCATCCGGCGCATGATCATCATCCCGCCGAGCTTGGCCATGCTCATCTCGGGGCCCGGCATCTGGCCGGCGCGGATCTTGTCGAGGGCGCGCTGGTTGTTCATGTTCTGCACCCGTGACCGGATGACGAGGTCGGCCAGCTCCTGGCGCACGAGTGGATCGTCGGACAACCCGAATGCCTTGGTCATCGCGATGAGGCGGGTCAGCAGGTTGTTGCCGCCGCCGCCACCGGCGCCGATCGCCGAGCGCTCGTTCATGAGCGTGGTGAGAGCGACGTTCCATCCGTTGTTGAGGTCGCCGAGACGATCGTCGTCGGGGACCTTCACCTCGTTGAAGAAGACCTCGTTGAAGCTCGCACCACCTGTCATCTGACGCAACGGCCGCACCTCGACGCCGGGCGCGCGCATGTCGACGACGAATCCGGTGAGCCCCTTGTGCTTCGGGAGCTCGGGATCGGTGCGGGCGATGATCTCGCCGATGTCGGCGTACTGGGCGCCGGTGGTCCACACCTTCTGGCCGGTGATCACCCACTCGTCGCCGTCGCGCTCGGCCTTGGTCTGCAGACTGGCCAGGTCGCTGCCGGCGCCCGGCTCGGAGAACAACTGGCAGGCGACGAGGTCGGCGCGGTACATCGCCTGCAGGTAGCGATCCTTGGCGGCCGCGCTGCCGTGGGCGAGGATCGTCGGCGCGACCATGCCGAGCCCGATCGTGAAGAAGCCCTGGTTGGGGACGTCGTACTTGGACTCGAGCGTGTCGTAGGCGCGCTGGTGCGCGCTCGACAGGCCACGGCCGCCGAACTCGACCGGACCGGTGATCCATCCGAGCCCGGCGTCGAACCGCTTGGCGCGCCACTCGCAGGCCGCCGTCAGCTGGGCGCGCTCGGTGGCGCGGTCACGCTCTTCGAACATCGCCACCGTGTCGGAGCCCTCACCCCACACGAACTTCTTCTCGGCCTCCTTGCGGTTGGCGTTGGCCTCGAGGAACGACTCGACTTCGCCGGTGAACTCGTCGAGGCTCGGCGCCGGTGCGGGTCCGGACGGACGTGCAGGTGTCAGAGGTGCGGTTGCAGCATCGGGCATGGTGAGCAACCGTACGCCCAAGAAGTCCCGGCATCACACCCGGGCAAATCGGTGCCCCCGCGATGTGAGCGCTAGCGTGACGCCCGCCATGGGTCAGCCGGTCGCTGTCGTCGAGAAGCCGAGCACGTTGCCCGGCATCGTGCGGTTCGAGGCCAACCGCACGCTCACGGGGATGGGCCACGAGCGGTTCGCATCGGCCGGCGATGCGGTCGGTCCGCGACCCGCCGCCGAGCTCGCCCGCCGGTTGTTCGCCACCGGGAAGGTGGCGGGCGTGCACATCTACGCCAACATGATCACCGTCGATCTCACCGGCGATCACACGGGGGCGAACGACACCGACGGGCTGGTCGACGTCGTGCGCGATCTGCACAAGTACTGGCTGCCCGGAATGGAGCCACCCGCGTTCGAGGACCCGGCGGAGGAGGAGCCGAGCGCCGACGCGTCGGCCACCGACGCTGCCGCCAGCGCGGATGCCGGTGGTGGCGTCGAGCTCTCGGAAGCGGCCAAGCGCGTGCCGGCCGACCTGCTCGAGCGCAGCCGGCTCGCCCGCGAGCGCTGGAAGGCGAAGCAGGGCTGACCCGGCCGCCATCCGCGCCAACCCCACGGGTGGCGTAGGGAACGTCTGTTCGATAGGTTGGCGGGATGGATCTCGCCCGCGTCGACGTCACGAGCTCGATCACGCTGGCGCACGACCGGTACCTGCCGGTCGACGAAGCGTTCGCCGACCTGCTCCCCGACCCGGGGCTGATCCGCGGTCGGATCGTCGGGTGCCGCGGCACGGCGGCCACGTCGCTGGCACTGGCGCTCGCCTCCCGGGCGACGATGGCGGGCTCGTGGCTCGCCGTGGTGGGGGTGGCGCCGATCGGGATCGAAGCGGCGGGTGAGCTCGGGGTCGCCATCGATCGGTTGGTGGCGGTCGACGCCGGCGGGTGCCGGCCGGATGAGTGGGCCGACCGGGTCGCCGCCGCGGCCGACGGGTTCGAACTGGTCCTCACCATGCCTCCTACTGGGCCGCCCACCCGCGCCGAGCGGTCGATCCGCAAGATCCGCCAGCGGATCCAGGCCCGCGGCGCGGTGCTGCTCATGATCAGTTCGGGCATCGGTGCCGATGTCGTGCTCGAGGTCACGGCGGGGGAGTGGGAAGGGCTCGGCCGCGGCTACGGGCACCTGCGCCGCCGGCGGGTCGTCGTGCGCGCCAGCGGACGACGGGTGCCGCGCCAGGTCGAGCGCGAGCTGTGGCTGCCCGGCGTCACGGGTCGCGCGGAGTTGATCGAACCGTCGACGACCACGGTGGCCGCGGTGACCGCCGGAGGCGGCGCGCTCGAGCGGGCTGGTTGACGTGCCGCGGATCCCGAGAATCGTCCCGAGAATCGTCACGGTGTGGTGCCCTGACTGGCCGGTCGTCGCCGCCGGTGTCGCGCCGACGGTGCCGGCGATCGTGCTGCACGCCAACCGGGTGATCGCCAGGTCCCCGGCGGCAGCGATGGCAGGCGTGCAGTCGGGTCAGCGCCGCCGTGAGGCGCAGGGGTGCTGCCCGGAGTTGATCGTGCTCGACCACGATCCGGCGCGCGACGCCCGTCAGTTCGAAGCCGTCGTCCGTGCCGTGGCCGAGTTGTCACCGCGGTTCGATGTCGTCGAACCCGGTTGGCTGTGTCTCGCCGCCCGCGGGCCCTCGCGCTACTTCGGGGGTGACGAGGCCCTCGCCGAACGGCTCACGGCCATCGTCACCGAGGTGCTCGACTCACTCGGCCTGGCGAGCGCGCCCGTCGGTGTTGGCATCGCCGACGGGCGGTTCGCCTCATCAATTGCGGCCCGCCGGGCCGACGTGACGATTGCGGCCCGCCGAGCTGGATCGAACACGGCCGTGGTCGCACCCGGCGGGTCGGCTTCCTCCCTGGCGCCGCTCACGGTGGGCTGGCTGCGAGAGGTCGGCGAAGCCACGCCCGAGTTGGTCGAGCTCTTCACCCGCCTCGGGCTGCGCACGCTCGGCGACCTCGCAGCACTCCCGGCCGGCGACGTGTACGCCCGCTTCGGGAGCGCCGGGCTGCACGTGCACCGGCTCGCGGGCGGTGGCGACGACCGTCCACCCGGCACCACCGACCCCCCGGCGGAGTGGCGCACCGAACGCGTCTTCGACGAACCGGTCGAGCACATGGAGACGGTCGTGTTCGTTGCCAAGCAGCTCGCCGACGAACTGGTCGCCACGCTCGCCAGTGAGGGGCGCGTGTGCACCCGTGTGATCGTCACCGCCGAGACCGAGCACAGCGAGCGCAGCGAGCGCGCCTGGTACCGCGCCGTCGGGCTGTCGTCGGCGGCGATCGTCGAGCGGGTGCGATGGCAACTCGAGGGATGGGTCGCCCAGCCGGGCGCCTTGAGCGGGGGGATCGCGTTGCTGCGGCTCGTGCCCGATCAGGTGCGTGGCGACGACGGCGACCAGCTCGGGTTGTGGGGTGGCCGGTCGCAGGCCGACCACGATGCGCTGCGCGCCGTGACCCGCTTGACCGGTCTGTTCGGCGATCACGCGGTGTGCGTGCCGGCGTGGCGCGGTGGACGGCTCCCGGCCGAGCGGTACCAGTGGGTGCCGGCGCCCACCGCCGACCTCGACGATCCGGCCGGCCGGTTGGCGCCGGGTGATGGGCCGTGGCCCGGTGGATCACCTCCACCGTCGCCCGCGGTGGTGTTCGTCGAGCCGCTCGACGCCGAGGTCGTCGACGAGCAGGGCGGTCCGATCGGGATCAGCGGGCGGGGCGAGGTGAGCGCGCCACCGGCTGCGCTCGTCGTTCGCGGAGCGCAACGTCCGCTGCGAACGTGGGCCGGGCCGTGGCTGATCGACCAGCGCTGGTGGGAGCCACGACGGCACCGCCGGGTGGCCCAGTTCCAAGTCGTCACCGACGACGGTGAGGCCTACTTGATCGCTGCCGAGCGGCAGCGGTGGTGGATCCTCGCGGCGTACGCGTGAACTCGTCGAACCGACGAGTCAGACGTCAGACACCGACGGGCTGGACGGCATCGAGGATGTCGTTCGCCAAACGGAAGCCGACACCGCGCACGGTGTGGATCACTCGCGTGTCGGTGTTGATCTTCTCGAGCTTGCGGCGCAGGTTCGACAGGTGGACGTCGACCACGTGCGTGTCGCCGACCCAGTTCGGGCCCCAGACCGCGTCGAGCAACTCGGTGCGTGCGCAGACCTCGGTCGGACGCCGGCACAGGTGCTCGAGGAGCGAGAACTCGATCCGAGTGGCCATCACCTCTTGGTCGTCGAGGCGGATCTCGTGCCGTCCGGTGTCAACCAGCAGCGGTCCGAAGGAGATCACCGAGGTGGGGACGGGCTCCCAGTCGGAACGCAGTTCGCGGGGCCGGCGCAGCATCGCGTGGCACCTGGCGGCGATCTCGTCGGGGGTCACCGGCAACGACACGGCGTCGTCGGCACCCGATCGCAAGACCTCGACCCGGACACGGTCGCGCCCGGCTGAGTCGATGCACAGCATGTAGCGGTCGGACTCCCTGCGCAGGTGCTTGTACAACGGCCGGTCATCCGAACCGTGCATCGTGGTGTCGACCACCATCACGTCGGGCGAGAACGATTCCGCCAACATCCTGACGGCGTCGGCGTCGGTCGGAGCGCTGACAGCGAATCCGGCGGCGCGGAGGCCGGCCTCGTTGGTACGTCGAAGCTTGAGGTCGTCGACTGCCAACAGCACCCTTGGTGCGAACTGGGAATACGGTTCCATCCTCTGGTCCAACCTCTGGTCACCGCTCGTTTGCCTGGTTCACGTATCGGCACGCACATCGGCGGACTCAAGCGGTACCTCACGATCTGGGTCAAAAATGATCTGGAACCCGTGTGGGAGGGCCGGAGGACGTGGCTCTCGTGGGCACCACAACGCGCCGCGCGGTGTTACGACCGCGTTACGTGGCATTGTTCCAGGACAATCTCGCGCCCCGTGGCGAACTTGCGTTCGTCGTACTGACGTTCGATACTCAGGAGATGGGTTTCAACAACCCGTCATGGACGTGGGCCGAGCTCGAAGCCGTGCTATCGGGGCGCATCGGGCGCGACGGGCGCGCCGCCGGCACCCCGTCGTGGAACGCCGGTGGCGACGGGCCGGCGTGGAGCCGGCACCGCCAGCCGTTCGAGGCGACGGTCACTCGCGTGGCGGGGGCCGTGCCCTACGCCGAGCTCCACTGCCACTCGAACTTCTCGTTCCTCGACGGCGCGTCGCACCCCGAGGAGCTCGCCACCGAAGCCGCCCGGCTCGGCCTCGAAGCGCTCGCCGTCACCGACCACAACGGGTTCTACGGGGTCGTGCGCTTCGCCGAGGCGGCGCGCGAGGTCGGCATCCCCACCGTGTTCGGCACCGAGATCACGCTCACCCCGGGCCTCGCCGATCACCAGCGGGTCACTCGCGCCGAGGGCGACACGCTGCTCCAGGTCAACACCGGCGAGCTCCCCGACTCACATGCCCCCGACCCGGCCGGCCGTCACCTCGTGTTGCTCGCCGACGGACCAGCCGGGTACGGCCACCTCGCCAGGACCCTGAGCCTCGGCCACCTGGCCGGCGAGAAGGGCGCGCCGCAGTTCACGTTCGCCGATGTGGCCGACGGCGTGGCCGGTCACGTGTGGGCGCTCACCGGCTGCCGCAAGGGGGCGGTGCCGTCGGCGCTCGTCGATCGCGGCCCGTCGGCCGCCCGCCGCGAGCTCGAGCGGTTGGTCGAGGCGTTCGGCCGCGACCGCGTGCTGGTCGAGTTGTGGGACCACGGCGACCCCCTCGACTCGGCGCGCAACGACGCCCTCGCCGAGGTCGCCCACCGCACCGGGGTCGAGTGCGTGGCCACCAACAACGTCCACTACGCCACGCCGTCGCAGCGCAAGCTGGCCACCGCCGTCGCCGCCGTGCGGGCCCGTCGCAGCCTCGCCGAGCTCGACCCGTGGCTGCCGGCGGCCGCCGGAGCACACCTGCGCTCTGGTGCCGAGCAGGCCCGCCGCTTCGCGCGCTACCCGGGCGTGGTGGAGCGGGCGGCCGAGGTCGGCCGGGCGGCGGCGTTCGACCTGTCGCTCGTGGCGCCGAACCTGCCGCCGTTCCCGTGCCCACCCGGAGCGGACGGCGAGCCGTTGACCGAGATGCAGTACCTGCGCCAGATCACCGAGGACGGCGGTCGCCGCCGCTACGGCGAGCGCCCGGCGCCCCACGAAGACCTGTCGCTGCGGGCCAGGGCGTGGCGCACGATCGACCACGAGCTCGCCGTGATCGAGCACCTCGGGTTTCCCGGCTACTTCCTCGTCGTCTGGGACCTCGTCGAGTTCTGCCGGCGATCCGACATCTTCTGCCAGGGCCGGGGCAGCGCTGCCAACTCGGCGGTGTGCTACGCGCTCGGCGTCACGGCCGCCGACGCGGTGTCGCTCGGGTTGCTGTTCGAGCGGTTCTTGTCGATGCAGCGCGACGGTCCGCCCGACATCGACATCGACATCGAGAGCGACCGCCGGGAGGAGGTGATCCAGTACGTCTACGAGCGGCACGGGCGCCACCACACCGCCCAGGTCGCCAACGTGATCACCTACCGGGCCCGCTCGGCGGTGCGCGACATGGCCAAAGCGCTCGGCCACGACGCCGGCCAGCAGGATGCCTGGTCGAAGCAGGTCGACGGCTGGGGTGGTGTGGCCACCACCGCCGCCCAGGACGACTGCACCATTCCCCAGTCGGTGCTCGAACTTGCAGCCGAGATCGAGGACGCGCCACGCCACCTCGGCATCCACTCGGGCGGGATGGTGATGTGCGACCGCCCGGTGATCGAGGTCTGCCCCGTCGAGTGGGGGCGGATGGAGAAGCGGTCGGTGCTGCAGTGGGACAAGGACGACTGCGCCGCGGCGGGGCTCGTGAAGTTCGACCTGCTCGGGCTCGGGATGCTGTCGGCGCTGCACTACGCCGTCGACCTGATCGCCGAGCACCGCGGCTACCGGGTCGACCTGGCGACGATCCCGCAGGAGGACGACGTCTACGCGATGTTGTGCCGCGCCGACAC
>DATMDV010000334.1:0-7012 GCA_035557475.1 Ilumatobacteraceae bacterium | reverse complement strand
GGATCGAGCAGGCACACGATCGAGATCGGTACGGCCGACAACAGCACGAGGGTGTTCGGAAGCCGGCGTTCGGCGGCGTCGACGACTGCGGCCGCGGCAAGGGGGACGAGCGCGGCGATGATGGCAAGCGACATCGGCGCCAGTCGGATGGCGATGACGGCAGCCGCGATGGCTGTTCCCGCGACGGCAGGACGGGGAATCGTCCGAGCCGGTTGTGCCGTCGTCGTCGTGAACATGATCGCCCGATCGTTCGTGCAGTCATGACCCGCCGAGCCGCCCCCACGCGACGACGCCGACATTAGCGCCACATTTCAGGGAAGGATTCCGGACCCAACTCGGCGGGCGCAAGGTCGTCGGCATCCCGTTCGGCGAGCGCCCGCAACCCGCCCGGAGGGACCAGCCCGGTGACCGCCAGGTGCTCGACGGCTGCGGTGTGGCTGTCCGGATCGACGGCGGCGAGGTCGCACAGCATCCGCCTCGGATTCGTCACCGGGATCCCGCTGCGCGATGTGGGCACCAGGTCCGCCCAGTCGGCGGGACGGTGGACGGCGACGCCGACGAGGTCGGGCACGTGTTGATTGCAGGCGACGCTGAGGTCGACCGGTTCGCCCGCTGGGCGGGGGACGCCCCACAGGAACGCGGCCGATCGGTGCGAGGCCACCGCGCCGTCACCGATCGAGAGCACGGCCGCCGCGATCCGCTGTTCGCGTGTGCGCGGCGAGCCCCACAGACGGGCGACGCCGGGTTGGACCATCTCGAGTCGGACCGAAGCGAGGGCGCGGTACCACGACACCCGCGACACGCCTGCTTCCATCGCCGCCGCGCGTGTGATCAGTCCGTGGTGACGGCGCGCCCATGGCTCGATGAGAGACAGATCCACGCGGCCCTGTGTGTCGCCGGTTCGGGAAACGGGAAGCCTTGCCGGGGCGCGTTTACAACGTCACCCGATCGGGGTACGTTCGATCCACTGCGGTTCGACAGTCCGGACGGGTGCCAACCAGCAGACACGCCACCCCGTCAGCCCACTCCCATCGGACACAAACATGCAGGTCACGCCTCGTCACGGGCGGTTCGAGCTTTCCCAGATCCCCGTGTGGGGGGTCGTCGGCGTGCTCGCCGCAGTGATCGTCGCGGGGCCGTTCGAGGGCAACGACTACCCGGCCCAGGTGTACCACACCGTGTTCGCCGAACGGGTCGGCGAGGTGTTCAACCTGCAGTGGTTCTCGGGCCACCACGTGGCCGGCTACGGGGTGTTGATGGCGCCCGTTGCCGCCGTGCTCGGCATCGGCCTCACCGGCATCGTCTGCGCGCTCGTGGCGAGCTGGGCGTTCGACCAGCTGCTGGTCGGGCTGCCCGGGCGACGGATGGCATCGTGGTGGTTCGGCGTCGGCACGCTCGTCAACTTGCTGATCGGGCGGCTCCCGTTCGCGCTCGGTCTCGCGCTCGGGTTGTGCGCGCTGCTGGCGCTGCGCCGCGGCCACTACGTGATCGCCCTCGGGCTGGCGTCGGCGACGATGCTCGGCAGCCCGGTCGCCGGCGCCTTCCTCGCCCTGGCGATCGCGGCGTGGACGCTGAGCGACATGCCCGAGCGGACGTGGCGCGGGGTCGGGCTCGGCGTCGCCTGCTTCGGTCCCTACCTCGTGATGATGCGCCTGTTCCCGTCGGGCGGATGGTTCCCGTACCACGCCCGCTCGTTCGTCATCGGCGTCGCCATCTCGCTGCTGTTGATGGTGTTCGTGCCCAAGCAGTACCGGGCGATCCGCATCGCGGCTGCGCTCCACATCGTCGCTGCCGTCGCCACGATGACCTTGCAGACCCCGATGGGCGGCAACATCAACCGGCTCACGATGTTCTTCGCCGGGCCGATCCTCGCCGCCGTCATCCCGGTCGAGCGACGCAAGCTGCTCGTGCTCGTTGTCGTGCCGTTGTTGTGCTGGCAATGGAGCCCGTCGTTCGACGCCGTCGTCGCCGCCCCGGCCGACCCTACGCGCACGGCCGAGTACTACACGCCCCTCGTCGCTGTGCTCGATGATGCGTACGCCGAGCACGGCGCGGTGCGGGTCGAGATCGTCCCGACCTCGCGCCACTGGGAGGTCGCCGAGGTGGCACCCGAGATCCCGATCGCCCGCGGCTGGTGGCGCCAGCTCGACATGGAGTACAACCCGCTGTTCTACGACGGCACACTCGACGCCGCCACCTACCGCGAATGGCTCGACCGGGAGGCCGTGTCGTACGTCGCGGTCCCCCACAGCGACCTCGACGACGCCGGCGTCGACGAGGCGGCGCTGATCGCCGGCGGGCTCCCCTACCTCGAGCTCGATCGGCAGCTCGCCGACTGGACGGTGTACGAGGTGGTCGACGCCCAGCCGATCGTCGCCGGACCCGGCACGCTCGTCGAGTACGGCGTCGACGACCTCGTGATCCGGGTCGACGAACCGGGCACACTCCACGTCGCCGTGCGGGCCAGCCCGCACTGGAAGCTCACCGGCAACGCCGGCTGCCTCGTCGAGAGCAGCGACGGGTTCGTCGACATCACCGGCGTCGAACCGGGCATGCTCCACCTCGCGATCGACGTCGAGTTCTCGGCCCTGTGGGACGGCAGCACCGACGGCTGCGCGAGCCGAGCTGATTGACGGCGGGGCTGTTCAGCCTCAGCAGTCGACGACGAACGCCAGCGCGGCCGTGACCGTCGCGTCGTCGGCGCGCTGCATCTGGGCGCTGCCGGCGAGCGCGTCGCCGTCGACGTCGACCGTCGGCTCGACGGCCGTCCACACCACTTCAGGTGCGCCGGGCTCGGTGACCCGCACGTCCCAAGCGCCGGCCGTGCCGCCGATCGTCAACGTGAACGTGTCGGCGACGATCGGCGACACGGTGACGCCTCCCTCCATGCTGCACGTGACACCGCTCACCGACGAGGTGGCGCCGTTGAACGAGACGTCGGCCGTGCCGAACAGGCCCGCCGATGCCGCAGCACCGCTCTCGTCGACCACGGCCGCCTCGTCGATCGAGAGAGCGTCGTCGTCGCCGCACCCGCTCGCGACCGCCATCGCCGCCACCGCCACGACAGCCGCCCGGAGGCGACGGGTGCTCGGGATTCGGCTCACCAGTCGTCGACCGTACCGCCGCGGCCACGCCCGAGCGCGGCAACGGGGCGACCCGGGACGGGCGGGGCCGCAAGGATTCACCCGTCCCGGATCGTCTACCGACCGATCAAACCCAGCCGGCCACCGTGCCAGTGTCCCGACTGGACACGGTGACCGGCCGACGCAGGTCGATCTCGGTGAGCTCGCCACCCACGATCACGACCGGACGCACTTCGTGACCGTCGCTGTCGAGCACCCAGTACCGGCCCGCCAGCAACTCGGGGAAGACGGCCGCGGTGAGCATCTCGGTGCCGTGCGGACGGGTCCACACGCCGGTGTGCACGTCGATCGGCGGCTCGTGCTCGGAGCGCAGGAAGAGCTCGGACCCGGCACTCGCCGCGTCCATCCGCACCACCATCGCCCCGATGTCGCCGCCGATGTCGAGCACCGGCGGCCCACCCCGCACCGCGTGGTTCACCGTGCCGTTGATTTTGGGGCTGTGAACCACCGGTGCGTGACCGTCGTGACCCTCGTGACCATGGTCGTGATGGTCGTGGTGACTGGTGCCGTCGGCGTGGGTGTGCATCACCGGCTCCTCACACCGACAACGGCTGGACGTCGTAGCCACTGACCGGGTGGTCGAGGTACGGGAAAACGTCGAGGTAGCTGACGTTGCCGGGCGGCAACACGCCGTCGTTGATCAGCGAGGCCGCGCCGTCTGGAACGTAGTCCTTGTTGACGAGCGGGTAGGTCGCCCCCGCGATCGCCTGCAACTCGACGGTGACGATGTTGTCGAACACCCGTCGCCCGTTCGGGAAGCCGGCGAGGTCGCCACCGAGGATGCCGTTGAGGCTCACCGCGTCCGGCGCGGTCGGCGGGATCGCCACGTTGAGACGCAACATGTCGGCCTGGGTCGGACCCGTGTAGTTCTGGAACCCGGGGATCGGGCCGGCCGGGATGCCGGTCAGCAGGATCGCCAGCAGGTCGGCCCGATCGACTTCTTGGAGCGTCGCCAGGTTCGGGAACACGCCCGGATACAGGAACGGCAGCAGCTTGCCCAGCTCCGGCCGGGCGACGTACTGGGCGAACTCCGAATCGCGGTGCGGCGGCAGGGCGTTCCAACGGTCCTTGCGGCCCATCGGCACGATGACCTCGTTGAACAGCGGCATGCCGAGCCGCGACACCTGCTGGTACGGGCCCGACGACCAGCTGCGGTTCTCGTCGCGGTAGCGGCCCTTCTGGCGGTACGCAGATGCCCACACGCCGAGCACGGTGTCGGGACCCAGCGGGTCGGTCGGCACCTTGCCCTTGCGGGTCAGCCGGCTGATCGGGATCTGGATCGCGATCGTGTGCACGTTGAACGCGCGCAGCGCGTCGATGCCGGGAGCCGCCGGGGTCGGGATCAGGTGGAGGTGCTGGAACGGGCGCAGCGCCGCCAGGTCGAAAATCGATCCGAGGTCGACGTAGAACCCGTCGAGCCGCTGACCGGCGAACACGACGATGCCGTCGTCGAGCGAGTAGATCGCCGAGTTCGCCAAGTCGGAGTATCCGGGCGTCGACCGCAGGCCGATGTTGCACGGCGGCGACGCCAGGTTCTTGCCGAGCGTCTTCGCCTTCTTGCCCTTGCGATCCTCGGTGACGGTGAAGAACTGCCGGCGGTTGAAGTTGGGGTCGTCGAGCGAGCCGATCGGGCCGACGTTGTAGAGGAACGAATCGGGGTTGTTGACGATCGTCTTGAAGTTGAAGTCGTAGGTGATGTCGGCCTTGCCGTCGCCGTCGTTGTCGACGTTGATGCGGTAGAGCACGTCGTCGCCGAACTCGAAGAAGTTGGGGCCACCCGCCGGATCCTCGAGCGGGATGTAGTTGGTGATGATCGTGACGGTGTCGGGCCGGTCGGGGCTGACGAACGCGTACGTGTCGGTGCTGTCGGCGACGGGATCCTTGGAGATCTCGGGTGCTTCACGGTGTGATGACATGGCTCCTCCTCAGAACTTCTGCCGGGCGGCGGCGGTGAGGACACGGCGGACGAGCTCCGGATCCTTGACGACGACCTCGTTGGTGCCGTGGAGGATGGAGACCTCGCCGAGCTTGGCGTCGTGGACGCAGAACATCACCGGCTCGTGCGTGACATCGACGAACGCTTCGGCCTGTCCCGCGGTGGCGTTCGCCGCGGCGGACGATTTGCCGGCTGCGACGCCGGAAGTTGGGGCAGCGGCGGCTGCCTCGCGACTCAGTACGCCCATCGGAACTGCAACAGCGGCAGCTCCGGCGGTAACGCGCAACAGGTCGCGGCGTGACCAGGTTGACAAGGTGGTCTCCTCTCGGACGGCGGCCCCGAGCGGGGCGGATCGCCCACTCACGCACCTGTTCGTCACCGGGCGCGGTTCGGATTGCCGAATCTTCTGGAGTTCGACAAGGTCGTCGCGAGCGACTAAGTTCGCTTGTTGAACTGAGGTCGGAAGTACTCGTGGAGGAACGACGATGAGCGACAACTGGCACCAGACCGCATGCATCCTGTGCTCGGTGAACTGCGGCCTCGAGGTCCGCATCGACGGGCCGACCATCGCCCGCGTGCGCGGCGACAAGGCGCACCCCGCGTCGGAGGGTTACACGTGCGAGAAGGGCCTCCGCATCGACCACTACCAGAACAGCCCGCACCGGCTCACGACGCCACTGCGTCGCCGCCCCGACGGCACGTTCGAGGCGATCGACTGGGACACCGCGATCGCCGAGGTCGCCCAGCGCTTCCAGGACGTGATCGCCGAGCACGGTGGCGACAAGATCCTGTTCTACGGCGGTGGCGGCCAGGGCAACCACCTCGGCGGCGGGTACGGCGGCGCGACCCGCTCGGCGCTCGGCATCCGCTACACGTCGAACGCCCTCGCCCAGGAGAAGACCGGCGAGTTCTGGGTCGACGGCCAGCTGTTCGGCCGCTCGCGCTGCCACACCGCGCCCGACTTCGAGCACGCCGAGGTCGGCGTGTTCTGGGGCAAGAACCCGTGGCAGTCGCACGGCATCCAGCAGGCCCGCCGGATCCTCAAGGAGTTCGCCAACGACCCGGCGCGCACGATGATCGTCGTCGACCCGCGACGCACCGAGTCGGCCGATCTCGCCGACATCCACCTCCGCCCGCTTCCCGGCGGCGACGCCCATCTCCTCGCCGCGATGCTGGCGATCCTCGTGCAGGACGATCTGCTCGCCGACGGCTGGCTGGCCGAGCACGCCAACGGGCTCGACGAGCTCGTCGCCCACCTGCGCTCGATCGACGTCGCCGAATCGTGCGCCAAGTCCGGCGTCGACGAGACCGACGTCCGCCGCGCCGCTCACGCGATCGGCAACGCCACCGGGGGCGTGTCGGTGCTCGAGGACCTCGGCATCCAGATGGCGCCGCACTCGACGCTCAACAGTTACCTCGAGAAGCTGCTCGTGCTCCTCACCGGCAACCTCGGCGTGCCGGGTGGCGTCAACATCCACTCGCACTTCGTCGCCCTGCTCGGCGGCGGCGCAGACAGCCGCGGCCAGACCACACCAGTCACCGGTCACCGGCTGGTGACCGGACTCGTGCCGTGCAACGTGATCCCCGACGAGATCCTCACCGACCATCCCGACCGGTTCCGGGCGATGCTCGTCGAGTCCGGCAACCCGGCCCACTCGCTGTCCGACAGCCACCGGATGCGCGAGGCGATGCGCGCCCTCGACCTCGTCGTCGTGATCGACGTGGCGCTGACGGAGACGGCGCGCGAGGCCGACTACGTGCTGCCCGCCGCCTCGCAGTACGAGAAGTGGGAGTGCACGTTCTTCAACCTCGAGTTCCCGCGCAACGTGTTCCACCTGCGTCGGCCGCTGTTCGATCCGGCGCCTGGCACGCTGCCCGAGTGCGAGATCCACGCCCGGCTGTGCCGGGCGCTCGGCGTGTACGACGACTCGGT
>DATMDV010000333.1:0-4223 GCA_035557475.1 Ilumatobacteraceae bacterium | reverse complement strand
CATCGAGGTACAGCCGACCAGCGATCCGTTTCGCCAGCTCGCGGAGCCTCGGGTCGGTCGCCCCGGTGAGATCGGCGAGCATCGCCAGCAAATCGTCGGGATCGTCGGCCAGCGCCTCGTCGACCGCCGCCTCGTCGAGCTGGCCGACGTCGGGCGAGATCTGCTCGAACCGTGGGTTGCGGGCGAGCTCGCGACGCGACGTCGTCCGCTTGCGCGCCCGCTCCACGACCTCGTCGGCTTCGTCGCCCTCCTTCGTCGGCGGCGACTTCAGCGTGAGCTGGTGGCCCCAGTCGGGGCGCCAGCTTTTCCCTCGCTCTCACCGTCCCCGGATGCACTCCGGCCGAACACCGCCGACCACAGCTCCGTGACGACGTCCTCGGCGGTGCGACCGGCGCCCTCGCGTAGCCGCACCCGTCCGGACAGTGCGATCAGCGCCGCATCGAGCGACACGCTCGGCGAGCTGACCGACTGTCCGCGCACTTCCGCGAGCGACGGTGCGACGGCGCACATGTCGATGGCCCCCCGCACCGACGAACCGACCCGGAGGTCGGGGTGGGATCGGCTGAGTCGCACGAGCTCGACCACCTTCTCCGCCCAGTCGGCGTCGACGCCGGGGACGGCCCGCTCGGCGATCGCCAGCTCCTCCGAAGCGTTCTGGTACGTGACCGCCAGGCGGCACACCCGGTCGTAGATCGCGCCCGAGATGCGGGCCGTGCCGACGGCGTCGAACGGGTTCATCGCGGCGACGAGGCGAAAGCCCGGCGCGGCGGTGACGTGTCCGAGCCGAGGCACGTGGAGCTCGCGTTCGCTCATCACGGTGACGAGCACGTTGAGCGTCTCCTCCGGGACGCGATTGATCTCCTCGACGTACAGCAACGAGCCTTCGCGCAGCGACGTCACGAGCGGTCCGTCGACGAACACGTCGGGGTCGTAGCCGTCGACGAGCACCCGCGCCGGGTCGAAGTGACCCACGAGGCGTGCCGGTGTGAGCTCGGCATTGCCCTCGACGAACTCGAAGCCGACACCGAGCTCGTGCGCAACCGCGCGCAGGAGCGTCGACTTGCCCGTACCGGGCGGGCCTTCGATCAACACGTGCCGGTCGACGGCGAGGGCGGCGACGACGAGCTCGATCTCGCGCCGGCGCCCGACGAGACGCCCCCCGAGCCGTTCGACGAGCGCCGCGACGTCCGTCATGGCCTCACTCGTAGACCATCACACCGCGGATGTTCTCGCCCTTGCGCATCGCGTCGTAGCCGTCGTTCACGCCGTCGAGCGTGTACGTGTTGGTGACAAGACCGTCGAGATCGAGCTGGCCGTCGCGGTACAGGTTCAGCAGCTTCGGGATGTCGGCGCGCGGATTGCCGGAGCCGAACAACGACCCGACGATCTGCTTCTCGAACAGCGTCAGGTCGAGAAGGCTCACGCTCGCCGACAGCTCGGCCGCCGGGTGGATGTTGGTCACCACGACCCGACCCCGCTTGGCGGTCAGCGCAAGGGCTTCGGCCAACACGGCACCGGATCCGACGCCCATCGTCATGATCACCTTGTTGGCCATCGTCCCCCACGATGAATCGGTGATGAGCGGAAGTGCTTCGGCCATCGACGGCGCGGTGTGCGTGGCGCCGAACTCCATCGCCTTCTCGCGCTTGAACTCCAACGGATCGATCGCCCAGATCTGCTTGGCGCCCGCCAATCGAGCGCCCTGGATGGCGTTGGCGCCGATGCCGCCGATCCCGACGACCGCCACGATGTCGCCCGGCGCCACCTGCGCGGCGTAGACGCTCGAGCCCCAACCGGTGACAACGCCACAGCCGAGCAGGCAGGCGCGCTCGAGCGGGACATCCTTTTCGATCTTGATGCAGCTCGCCTCGTTGACGACCGTGTGGTGGGAGAACGTACCGAGCAGGCACATCAAGGCGAGGTCCTTGCCCTGGGCATGGTGGCGAGCCGTGCCGTCGGCGATCTGCATGCCGACACCCATCGCGGCGCCGAGGTCACAGAGGTTCTGGTGACCGGTCGAGCACGACACGCACCGCCCGCACGACGGGATGAACCCGAACACGACGTGGTCGCCGGGCGCCAGCCAGCTCACGCCCTCACCGATCTCCTCGACGACACCGGCACCCTCGTGGCCACCGATGATTGGCAGCGCGAACGGCAGGTCACCCGTGACGAGATGCTCGTCGGAGTGACACATGCCTGACGCGGCGAGCTTCACGAGCACCTCGCCGGCGCCGGGTGGATCGAGCTCGATCTCCTCGACGCTCCACGGAGTGTTGACTTCCCACAGGATCGCGGCCTTGGTCTTCACGGTCAGTTACCCCCAGGTGGTACGGCGAGCGATCGGTCGGGATCGGCACGCGACGGACGTCCGGTTCCGGACTGTACCCAGCATCCTGGGGGCATGGAGGATCCGGAGCAGCTGATGGCCCGCTACCGGGCAATGACCGACGCGGCCCTGCACGAGGTTGCCGAGGCCGTGCGTCAGATCCAGACCGAACGGGCCATCGCTGCCGGCGACCTCGACGCGGTCGTCGCCAACGCATTCGAGATCGGCTTCGGCCGTGACGGACTGGGCGTCGCGCCGTGGATCGAGGGCAACCTCGTCGTGTGCCCGGGCGCGATCGTGACCAAGTCGCGCACGAGCCACCGTTGCCGCTTCGTCAGCGTCGACGACGTGTGGGTCTGGGACTCGGAGCTGCTGGTCCGCGAGGACAAGCGCTCCACACCCGGCGGCGATCGCCGGGCGAACGCCGGCTTCCGGGCGATCGCGCTGGTCGCGCTGGTCGACGGCACGACTCTCGACCTCGTCAGCGGGCGGGCGCGTGCCAGCGGCCACGCGGTCGAGCACGTGCTGTCGATCGAGGTCCGCGCCGGCGAGTTGATCGAGGTCAGTCAGCGCAACGTCGCGGCCGCGAACATGCGCTGACGCCGACGGCGACGATGGCCGCGCTGTGTCCCGGCAACGTGACCGCATCGGCCGTGACGGTCACGGTGTCGTCGGTCGCCAGCAGCAGCGCTCCCCCACACGGCAGCGTCACCGCGTCGGCGCCGAAGTTGACGGCGATGGTGGTCGTGCCACGTCGCAGGAGGAACCATCGGGCGTCTTCGTCGTAGTCGCAGCTGGTGTTCGCGAAGCGCGGATCGGTGAGGTCCGGATGATGTCGACGCAGGCGGGCGAGTGATCGGTACAGCTCCAGCAACCTCGCGTGCTCTCCATCGATCGGTTCCGACCAGTCGAGCTTCGATCGCGCGAACGTCGACGGCGCTTGCGGGTCGGGCACCAAGGACGGGTCCCAGCCCATTCGCGCGAACTCCTCGATGCGACCCTGCGAGGTGGCCTGGGCGAGCTCCGGTTCCGGATGCGACGTGAAGAACTGCCATGGCGTCGTCGCCCCCCATTCCTCGCCCATGAACAGCATGGGTGTGAACGGTCCGGCGAGCGTGAGGACGGCAGCGATCGCCAGCTGGCGTGGATCGAGCACGGCTGCGAGCCGGTCGCCGGTCGCACGGTTGCCGACCTGGTCGTGGTTCTGGTCGGCGACGACGAGCCGCCACGACGGCACGTGCTCGGTCTCGATCGGGTACCCGTGTTCACGACCTCGGAACGACGAGTACGTGCCATCGTGGTAGAAGCCCTTGGTCATGACCTTGGCGAGCGCTTCGAGGTGTTCGAAGTCGGCGTAGTAACCCGTCGTCTCGCCCGTCAGCGCGACGTGCACGGCGTGATGGAAGTCGTCGCTCCACTGCGCGTGCAGGCCGTAGCCGCCCGCCTCTCTCGGCATGATGAGCGTCGGATCGTTGAGATCGGACTCGGCGATGAGAGTCAGCGGACGACCGAGGAACGCCGACAGGGCGTCGGTCTCCTCGGCGAGCTCCTGCAGGATGTGAACCGGTGACGTGTCGGCCAGCGCGTGCACCGCGTCGAGCCGCAGCGCGTCGACGTGGAAGTGCCGGAACCAGCCGAGGGCGTTGTCGAGGACGTAGCGCCGCACCTCGTCGGACTGCGCTCCGTCGAGGTTGAGGCCGGGACCCCACTCGTTCTCACCGGCGAAGTAGGGCCCGAACCGGTCGAGGTAGGCGCCCGACGGGCCGAGGTGGTTGTAGACGACGTCGAGCACGACCCCCATGCCGCGGGCGTGGCACGCGTCGACGAACCGCTTGAACCCGTCCGGTCCGCCGTACGGCTCGTGCACCGCGTCGAGCCGCAGCGCGTCGACGTG
>DATMDV010000332.1:0-14282 GCA_035557475.1 Ilumatobacteraceae bacterium | reverse complement strand
GCCGCGCCAACTCGTCAGCCTCATCTCCCGCGACATGACGTTGTCGCCCGGCGATGTGATCGCCTGCGGCACGTCGACGGGCGCGATGCCGATGCGTCCGGGTGTCCAGGTCGACGTGGAGATCGACGGGATCGGCGTTTTGACCAACTCATTGGGCGAATGACGCGACCGACGGTCGCCGGCGTCGTCAGAGATCGAGCTTGTCGGCAAGGCCGATGCGTTGGATCTTGCCGGTCGCACCTTTGGGGATCTCGTCGACGAACACGATGCGCCGCGGCACCTTGAACGCCGCCAGCCGGTCGTTGAGGTACGTGCGCAGGTCGCGCTCGCTGGCGGTCTGCCCGTCGGCCAGCACGACCGCCGCGCCGACCTCCTCGCCGAGCTTGTCGTGTGGGATCGCGAACGTGCACGCTTCGGCGACCGCGGGATGTCGCAGGAGAACCTCGTCGACCTCGATCGGGGAGATCTTCTCGCCGCCCCGGCTGATCTGCTCTTTCAGGCGGCCGGTCAGGAAGAGATAGCCGTCCGCATCGAGCATCCCCTCGTCGCCGGTTCGGAACCAGCCCGCCGTGAACGCGGCCTCGTTGGCGGCCGGGTTGTTCTCGTACCCGTCGACGATCGTGGCACCACGGATCGACACCTCGCCGCGCTCGCCAGGTGACAGCACGTTGTTCTGCGCATCGAGGATCGCCACCTCGATGCCCGCCGGGACACCCACCGAACCCGGCTTGGCGACCGCCGGTGGCAGCGGGTTGCAGGTCATCTGGTGCGACGCTTCGGTCATGCCGTAGGCCTCGATGACCGGGACGTCGAACAGTTCGTGGAGCTCTTCGAGAACCGGCCCCGGAAGCGACGCCGACGACGAGCGGACGAAGCGCAACGTGGTCTCCCGCGGTGCAGGGGCACGTGCGAGCACCATCTGGTGCATCGTCGGCACCGCGCTGTAGTAGGTGGGCTGTAGCGCATCGATCCATTGGTGGAACTTGAACGCGTCGAACCCGGGTGTGCAGACGACTGATCCCCCGGCCGAGAGGGGTGCGAGGAGCCCGGCCATGATGCCGTGGATGTGGAACAGCGGCATCACGTCGAGCGAGCGATCCACTGCACCGAGCTCGAGGGATGCGGCGATGTTGCGTGCCGACCGGGCGAGGTTGCGCTGGCGCAGCGGCACGATCTTCGGCCGCGACGTGGTCCCCGAGGTGTGCAGCACGAGTGCCTGGTCGTCGGCCGCCGGCCGCCGATCGATCGACGCGTCCGCGGACCCGACGATCGACGGAGCCGTGAGATCGATCGACAGCGCTTCGCCGCCCACGGCGATCGCGATCGTGCCTGCGGGCGCCGCAGCGTGGGCAGCGGGGGCTGCTCCGTCGATGGTGATCAGCGCCGCGGCGTTGAGGTCGTCGAGGTAGAAGCGGAACTCGTCCTCGCGATACTTGGGGTTGAGCGGGGCCGCGCATCCGACGGACATCGCCGCCAGGAGCACCAGCGCCATCTCCGGTCCGTTCGGGAGCACGATCGCGATCCGGTCATTCGGCCCGAGCCCGGCCCGTCGGAGCTGCGTCGCAAGTCGATCGACCTCGGCGCGCAACGCGGCGTGGTCCATCGCCTCGTTCGCCACGGTCACGAGTGCCGGCCCGGTCGCGTCGGGCGACAACAACGCGGCCACGGTGTCGGGCGGCGCCGCGAGTTCGGGGGTTGGTTGGATGTCTGTCATCGGTGCGAGTGCGCGTGCCCAGCGGTAGCGCCGGACCGTGCCCACTATCGCGCACGCGGCAGCGGGCACTCCAACGTGGCTGATCTAACGTGAACCGGTGCGCGTGTGCGTCGTCGGTGCCGGAGCGATTGGCGGGTTGTTGGCCGTCCGCCTGGCCGTGTCCGGTCAGCAGGTCAGCGTGCTCGCGCGTGGCGACAACCTGACCGCGATCCGTGCGGACGGCCTGCGGCTCATCGAGCCCGACGGCTCGGTTCTCGCGGCCCACGACGTCGAGGCCGCCGACGACCTCGCCCAACTCGGTCCGCAGGACGTCGTGATCCTCGCGTTGAAGGCCCATCAGATCGCCGAGATCGCCGACCGGCTGTCGTTGCTGTACGACGACGACACGGTGGTCGTTCCCCTCCAGAACGGCATCCCGTGGTGGTTCTTCCAGAAGTACCCCGGCCCGTTCGAGGGTCACCGCCTGCAAGCGCTCGACCCCGACGGCGCGCTCGAACGCCACATCGCGGCGGAGCGGATCGTCGGGTCGATCGCCTATCCGGCCGCCGACCGGGAAGGGCCTGGGGTGATCCGGCTCGTCGAGGGCGATCGGTTCCCCGTCGGCGAGCTCGACGGCGAGCGAACCGCGCGCGTCACGGCGATCGCGGACGCGCTGAGCGGCGCCGGATTCAAGTCACGTGTGCTCACCGACATCCGGTCGCACCTGTGGGTGAAGGCGTGGGGCAACCTGGCGATGAACCCCATCAGTGCGCTCACTGGAGCCACCCTGGTCGAGATCTGCCGACACCAGTCCACCCGCGTGCTCGCCGCACAGATGATGGAGGAAGCCGCGACGGTGGCCGAGAAGCTCGGCCTGCGCCTCCGACTCTCCATCGAGCAGCGCATCGACGGTGCGGAGAAGGTCGGCGATCACAAGACGTCGATGCTGCAGGACGTCATCGCCGGCCGTCCTCTGGAGATCGATCCGCTCGTCGGATCGTTCGTCGAGCTCGGTCAGCTCACGCAGACCCCGATGCCGGTCACGGAGACCATCTATGCGCTCGTGTCGCTGCTCAACTCGCGTCTCGAGAGGGCCTTACGTTGACAAACCAATCCTTCGTCGCGGTGAGCGGCTTGCAGGTCGACCGCGAGTTGTTCGACTTCGTGAACGACGAGGCCGTGCCGGGTTCGGGCGTCGAGCCAAGCCGGTTCTGGGACGGCTTGGCGGACCTCGTCGGCACCCTCGCGCCTCGCCACCGCGAGTTGCTCGCCGAGCGTGATCGGTTGCAGGGGGCGATCGATGCGTGGCATCGCGAGCGACGCGGCACGACCCACGATCCGGTCGGCTACCGCTCGTTCCTGGAGTCGATCGGATATCTGTTGCCGGCGGGCGACCCGTTCAGCATCGACACGGATGGGGTCGACCCGGAGATCGCCGATGTGGCGGGCCCGCAACTCGTCGTCCCGGTCACGAATGCTCGGTACGCGCTGAATGCGGCGAACGCGCGGTGGGGCTCGTTGTACGACGCGCTCTACGGCACCGACGCGCTCGGCGACCTGCCGACTGCCGGACCATACGACCCCGCACGCGGCGCGCGTGTCGTCGACTGGGTGCGCGGGTTCCTCGACGACGTGGTGCCGTTGACGCACGGCTCGCACCACGACGTTGTCCGCTTCGGCGTCGACGACGCACTCGGCCTACTCGTCGCCGAGCTCGCCGGCGGATCGAGCAGCGGACTGCAACTGGCGGAAGCGTTCGTCGGGTACCGCGGCGCACCCGACGAACCGTCTGCACTGCTGTTCGAGAACAACGGATTGGCGATCGAAGTCGTCGTCGACCGGGTCCATCCGGTCGGCGCAACCGATCGTGCCGGTGTTGCCGACGTGGTGCTCGAGTCGGCGGTGACGGCGATCATCGACCTCGAGGATTCGGTTGCCACCGTCGACGCCCACGACAAGGTCGGCGCCTACCGCAACTGGCTCGGCCTGATGAAGGGCGACCTCAACGAGACCGTCACGAAAGCCGGACGCACGTTCACCCGCCGCCTGGCCGATGACCGCTCCTACACAGGTCGCGACGGTTCCGTGGTCAACAAGCGTGGGCGGTCACTGCTGTTGGTGCGCAACGTCGGTCATCTCATGACATCCCGCGCCGTCCTCGACGCCGACGGCCAGCCGGTTCCGGAGGGGATTCTCGACGCGTTGACGTCGGCGCTCGCCGGCATGCACGACCTCGACCGCCCACCCGCCGAGCGCAATTCGCCGGCCGGGTCGATCTACATCGTGAAGCCGAAGATGCACGGGGCTGCCGAGGTCGCGCTCACCAACGACCTGTTCGCTTCGGTCGAGCGTGTCCTCGGTCTGCCGGTGAACACGCTGAAGGTCGGCATCATGGACGAGGAGCGGCGCACCACACTGAACCTGGCGGAGTGCATTCGTGCTGCGAGGTCACGCGTGGTGTTCATCAACACCGGGTTCCTCGATCGCACCGGCGACGAGATCCACACGTCGATGCTCGCCGGTCCGATGGTTCGCAAGGCCGACATGCGCGCCCAGCAGTGGATCCTTGCCTACGAGGATTGGAACGTCGACGTGGGACTGGCGTGCGGGCTCCGGGGCCGGGCCCAGATCGGCAAGGGGATGTGGGCCGCGCCTGATCGCATGGCCGACATGTTGGGGCAGAAGATCGGCCATCCCCGGGCCGGCGCCAACTGTGCGTGGGTTCCGTCGCCGTCGGCCGCAACGTTGCACGCCACGCACTACCACCGCGTCGATGTCAAGCAACGCCAGCAGGAGTTGGCCGACGCCAACCGTGCCACCCTCGACGAACTGCTCACGATCCCCGTCGCCGCGTCCGTCGACTGGTCCGCCGACGAGCGCCGAGCGGAGGTCGACAACAACGTGCAGGGCATCTTGGGCTACGTGGTGCGCTGGATCGATCAGGGTGTCGGCTGCTCGAAGGTCCCCGACATCAACGGCATCGCGCTCATGGAGGACCGGGCGACGTGCCGGATCTCGTCGCAGCACGTCGCCAACTGGCTGCTGCACGGCATCGTCACCGACGAGGAGGTGCGCGACTCGTTCCAACGCATGGCGGTGGTGGTCGACGCCCAGAACGCCGGCGATTCGAACTACGTGCCGATGGCGCCGGCGTTCGACGGCAGCGCGTTCAAGGCGGCAACCGAGCTGGTGTTCCTCGGAACCGCGCAACCGTCGGGATACACCGAGCCGATCCTGCATGCCCGGCGGATCGAGCGCAAAGCCTCCGCCGGTCGCAGCTGATTACGGAGCGTTTCGCTCAGTCGTCAGCGAGCGCGCTTGGCGGACGCCGCGGTCTTCTTGGCGGCGCGCTTGGCGGTGGTGGCCGTGCGCTTCGTCGCGGCCTTGGCGGTCCTGCCGGTCGTCGTGGCGGCTCGCTTGGCGGTCGACTTCGTGGTCCCCGCCGACTTCTTGGCGCTTGTCGCCGTGGCCTTGGCGCCCGACGCCGCTGACTTGGCCGTCTTGGTGGCGCCCGACTTCACGCTGCGGGCCGTCTCCTGGACGCCGTCGGTCGCGGCCGAGGCTGCGTTCCGGACCTTCTTGGCCTGGGTGCGAGCAACGGTCGAGCCGGTCGGTGACACCTTGGGCTTGTCGTTGTTCGTGACGCGGGCGATGAGGTCCTGGACGGCAGTCACTCCGCCCTGGGCGATCCCGCTGATGTTGTCACTCACCCGGTCGACGACACCCGCGATCGCTCCTACCACAGCGTTTCCGGGCGGGACGTCTGGTGAACGAGGATGCGGATGAGTCGGCGCCGACTTCTTGGCGTCGGCCATGGCCTGGCCCAGATCGGCGAGCGCGGTCCGGCTCAACTCGTTGCGCACCTTCGGGAAGAACTCGTCCTGCTCCTCCTCGACGTGATGGCGCACGTTCTCCATCAGCACGGTGACCTTGGCATCGAAGCGCTCGTGCTTCGGATCGAGATCGACGAGCTCGGACAGCAACCACTTGACGATGTGATGCTCTTCGAGGCTCTCGAGGGCGATGTCCTCGGTCTCGGGCACCGTCGCCCGAGTGACCGGATAGAAGACCTGCTCCTCGACGGCTGCGTGAACCGACAGCTCCTCGATGATCCGATCGACGATCTCACGCTTCTCGGCGTAGGCGCGATCGCCCGCCTTTTCGAAGCGCTTGAAGAGCTGCTCGACGGTCTTGTGGTCATTGCGGAGAAGAGTGATGGCGTCCATGTGCGACACGACTACCCGATACCCATTGGTCTCAACCCGTCCGACCAAGATGGTGTCCAACGACACACATCGGCTCATCGCGCGCCACGTTCGGGCCGGCTCGCGAGCGCGATTGCCAGAACGGATGTGGCCGCGGTGACGACGAGCGCGCCGCTCGATCCGAACACCGTGTACTGGGACTCGACGTCGATCCCGGCGGATGCGGTGGTGGTCCATCCGAGCGCCCACAACCCGGCGAGGAGCGCTGGCCACACCCACGCGACCCGTCCGAGATGGCGGTGCAGGACGGCCGCCTGGCCGATGCCGATGGCGGCGCCGCACACCGCGCCTTGGACGGCGAGTGCACCGGTGTCGGTGTCGTAGCCGACGGCGGCGGCACCCGCAGCGAGCCCGACGGCGAGACCGGCTGCCGATGCCACGACCCAACGCGTGGGTGGCGGGCCGGTGCGACGCATGCCGAGCCATTGCGCGAGCCCGAGGATCGCGCCCGTGATCGCTCCGCCCAACACGGCGGGTGCGACGGCATCGATCCGCCCGACGATCAGATTCGCGATGTATCCGCCGATCGGGAAGCCGAGGAAGGTGGGCATCCAACGCAGACCGATCTGCGGCCAGGTGCGGAGAAGGGTGGTGGTGGGTTGATAGGTGTGCATGTGAGTCTCCATTGATCAGGCCGGGACGAGCTCACGCTCGGGCACGGCGACGTCGGGTGTGTGGGTGGTGCCTTCGATGTCGAGATGCGGGATGAGGCGGTCGAGCCAGCCGGGCATCCACCAGTTCTTGTCGCCGAGCAGCTCCATGGTCGCCGGGACCAGGACCAGGCGGATGATGGTGGCGTCGATGACGACCGCGGCCGCCATCCCGATGCCGATGATCTTGAGGAAGATCTGGGGATCGAGGATGAACGCTCCGAAGACAGCGGTCATGATGAGCGCCGCCGCCGTGATCACCTTGGCCGTGGCGGCAAGGCCGTCGGCGACAGCCGTGGTGTTGTCACCGGTGCGCAGGTACTCCTCCCGGACTCGTGACAGGAGGAACACCTCGTAGTCCATCGACAGGCCGAACAGGATCGCGAACATCATCATCGGGATGAACGCCGGGATCGGAGTGGGTGTGGTGATGCCGAAGAGCTGGCCGAACCACCCGCCTTCGGCGGCATAGGCGACGACGCCGTAGGCGGCGATGATCGACAACAGGTTGAGGACCGCCGCTTTGGCGGCGACGAGGACCGAGCGGAACACGGCGAGCAGCAGCAGGAACGACAGCACGATCACCGCCGCGATGAACACCGGGAGGCGAGCCGAGATGCTCTCGGTCTGGTCGACGTTGGCGGCCGTGATGCCACCGATGGTGATGGTGACGTCGGTCCCTACGAGCGCGTCGGGGACGATGTGCTCGCGAAGGCGTGAGAGCAGCGCGGTGGTCTCGGAATCCTGCGGGCTCGCTTCGGGCGTGAGGGTGATCACTGCCGCGTCGGCGTTGGGGCTGGCGATCGGCGGCGACACTGCAGCCACACCAGGCGTCGCGGCCAGCGTCTCGTCGAGTGTGGCGAGCACCGCCATCGCCTCGGTATCACCGTTGTCGGCGACGAGGACGAAGGTGCCGTTGAAGCCGGCGCCGAATCCCTCGGTCATCAGGTCGTAGGCGCGGCGGGTGGTGAGGCTGGTGGGGTCGTTGCCGGCGTCGGGGAACCCGAGGCGGAGCCCGGCGACGGGGGCGATCAGCACGCCGAGCGCGAGCGTTCCGGCAAGGCCCGTGACGATGGGATGACGTTGGACGGTTCGGCTCCACCGGTACCAGAAGCCGCGTCCGGCGTGATCGGCCGACGGGTGGCGGAACGGCATCCGCAACCGGTCGATGTTGCGCCCCGCGAAGCCGAGCAGCGCGGGGAGCAGCGTCAATGCGGCCAGCATGACTGCCAGCACCGTGGCGACCGCGGAGAACGCCACACCGGGCACGTAGGGCTGGTTCATCGTGAGCATTCCGAGCAACGAGATCACGACGGTGAGCCCGGCGAACACGACGGACCGTCCGGCGGTGGCCATCGCGATGGCGACGGCGGCGCCCGGGTTGGCGCCGTTGGCCAGCTCGCTGCGGTAGCGGGTGACGATCAGCAGCGCGTAGTCGATGCCGACACCGAGCCCGATCATGGTCGCGACCGAGCTGGCCCAGTCGGGCACGTTGATGATGTTGGCGAGCAGCGCGCCTCCTGCGAGGCCCACCCCGACGCCGAACAACGCCGTGGCCAGCGGAAGACCCATCGCGACCAATGAGCCGAACGCGATCAGCAGCACGATCGCGGCGACGAGGAGTCCGGGTCCTTCGGCACCGATGCTCCCGGACTGGGCGTTGTCGATCGCCTGGCCGGCGAGCTCGATCTGCGTGCCAGCGGTTCGGGCCTCGGCCGCGAGGTCGATCATCTCCGATGCAACGCCGACCGGGAACCGCGCGCTCGTGCTGTCGAGTTGGACTGTCGCGTATCCGGTCGTGCCGTCGCTCGAGAGCTGTTCACCACCGCCGGAGTCCCAGGGAGCGATGACCGCGACGACGTGCGGCAATTGGCGAACACGCTCGACGAGCGGTTCGGCGATGCCGAGCACGTCCGGCGAGGTCACCCCGGCGTCGTCATGGATGACGATCGTGACGGTGTCGCCGGCCTGGGCCGGGAATCGCTCGTCGAGCAGCTCGACAGCTGCTTTCGAGTCGGTTCCGGGCGAGAGGAAGTCTTGCTTGTTCTCGCCACCGAAGCTCATTGCCGCGAAGTTGATGGCAACGAGAATTCCGATCCAGGCCACGACGACGACGCGGCGGTGCTGGAAGGACCAGGAGGTGATGCGCTTCAACATGGGCGTGCCTGCTTTCGGAATGTCGACGCAAGCGGTTCTGCCTGCTGCCCCGATGGTGAGCGGAGGTCGTGACACGTCGTTGACGATCGCGATCGGGGTTGGCCGGACAGGTGTCATCGAAGTGTCAGCGCCACCGTGCATGTTCGCTGCATGACCCAGGACGGCGTCGACAACGTGATCCGCCAGGCGATCGGTGGTGACGTCGACGCGATCGCCTGGATCTCTGCCCACGCCGACACGATCGACGATGCGGTCGCGATCACGATGGCCGCCGTGCTGGAACGCCAGCCGGACCGGCTCGACCGGGCCCGCACGGTCGCCGCGACAAGTCGTGACCGGCAGGTGGTCGCGGTCGCTCGGGCGCACCTTGCTGGAGACAGGGAGCTCGTCGACGCCCTGGCCCGCGACCACCTCGTCGACTTCCCGGACAGTTTGATCGTCGCCTGGATCGCGTCCGACGCCGATGCCAGTCCGCGTCGCCAAGGTCCGATCTGACGGGCCCCCGTAGAATCGCACCGTGCTCTCGATCTCGGTGCTCGGCCCGGTCGAGGTCAGACGCAGTGGCGAGCCCCTGACGGTTCCGCGAGGCAAGACGTCGGAGTTGTTGGTCCGCCTCGCGCTCGACGCCGGCGTGTTCGTGCGCACCGACCGGCTCGTCGACGAGCTGTGGGCCGCCGATGCGGTCCACACGAGTCGGAACACCCTGCAGTCGAAGATCGCCAAGCTGCGCCGGGCGCTCGGTGAACCGTCAGTGGTCATCAGCGGCGATGACGGCTACATGCTGGTGGTCGATCCGCCCGATGTCGACGCGTTCGCCGTGCTCCGCCATGCGGCCGCGGCGGCGACGTCGTTCGAGACCGGCGACGACCGGGGCGCAGCCGACCTCTGCGCGTCGGCGTTGAAGTTGTACCGCGGCGACGTTCTCGCCGGCGCCGGCGCCGGCGAGTGGGTCACTCCGCACCGGGCGCGTCTCGAGGAGGCGCGGATGATGCTCGTCGAGATCGAGCTGTCGGCACGGCTGCGGCTCGGCGACGTCGGTGACGTGATCGGCGAGTTGGAAGCGGCCGTGGCCACGTACCCGTTCCGTGAGCGCCTGTGGGTGCTGCTGATCACTGCCCTGTACCGCAGCGGCCGTCAAGCAGACGCGTTGGCCGCGTTCCAGCGGGTCAGGAACGTGCTGGCCGAAGAGTTGGGCCTCGAGCCGGGACCACAGCTGCGCCACGTCGAGCAACAGATCCTGGTGCACGACGCGTCGCTCGACGCCGCCGGTCCGACTGCGTCGGCGCTCGGCCGCGACGCGACCGCCGGCAACCTGCCGTCGATCTCGGCTGAGCTCGTCGGTCGCAAGGCTGAGCTCGCAGCCATCGCCGAGCTGCTCGAGAACAAGCGGCTGGTCGTGATCGTCGGCCCCGGAGGTGTCGGCAAGACGGCGTTGGCGATCGCGACCGCCGCATCACTCACCGCCGCCGACGGCGTCTGGTTGGCCAGGCTCGACACGGCGACGACGGCCAACGACGTCACCGACACGGTGATCGCCACGTTGAACGTCACTGGCGGCGAGGCTGCGCTGAACGAACGGGTCAGGGGCACCGACACCTTGGTGATCCTCGACAACTGCGAGCACGTCATCGACGCGGCGGCAGATGTCGCCGTGCGACTTCTCGACGCGAGTCCGGGCGTGCGGGTGCTCTGCACCAGCCAAGTCGCGCTCGACGTCGACGGAGAGGCTGTGTTCGAGCTCGCACCCCTCGACCTCGAGGACGCAGTCGAGTTGTTCACCCGCCGGGCCACCGCGCAACGCAAGAACCTCCACATCGACGACGCGCACGAGGCGGTGCATGATCTGTGCCGCGCACTCGACGGCTTGCCGTTGGCGATCGAACTGGCCGCGGCGCGATCCAAGACGCTGTCGATCGAGGAGATCGCCCGTCGCCTCGACGACCGATTCAACGTGCTGAGTGACCCGACCAGCCGCCGACCGGAACGCCGCCGGGCCCTCAAAGCGACGATCCGATGGAGCTACGAGCTGTTGTTCCCCGACGATCAGCGCGGCCTGTGGGCGTTGGCGACGTTCGCCGGCGGCGCACCCCTCGGCGCGGTCGATTCCGTCCTCGAGGCGCTCGACGTGCCGGCTGTGGCAGCGATCGACGTCGTCGGCCGCCTCGCCGGCCGTTCGCTCGTGATCGTCGACGACGACGGCGGGTCCACCGGTGTTCGATACCGACTCCTCGACAGCATTCGCGCGTTCGCCCTCGAGGCGATGGCCGACGCCCACCTGATCGATGCCGGACTCGCGGCCCACGCCCGCTGGTTCGCCGACGCCGCCGGATCGTCTACCACCGGTGTCCGCAGCAGTCGCCAAGCCGAACACCTCTCGTTCGCCAGGGCCGAGCGCGCCAACATCGACGCCGCGTTGGCCTGGTGCGTGAAGAACGACCCACCCCTCGCACTCACCATCGTCAACGGGTTCGGTTGGGCATGGGTGGTCCTCGGCGACACCCGCGCCGTCGAACGGATCACGGCCGCCCTCGATGCCGCCGGCGATACCGCCCCGGCCGGCGACCGTGCCGCGGCTCTGCTGATCGCCGCGTGGTTGGAGGCGTCGACCGGTGACCTCGAACGCGCCCGCCACCACATCGCCGTGGCCACCGAACTGGCCGAGTCGATCGGCGACCTCGACTTGCAGGCACGCTGCTCCTACTACCTCGCGTACGTCGTGTCGCACGACGGTGAGTTCGAGCAGGCCATCTCGCTCACCGACCGCAGCCGCGCGCTCTACGTCGGGCTCGACCGCGCTTGGGATCTGGCGGCCGGCTGGCTCTTCACGGCCAGAGCCGCGATCTCAGCCAGCGACCACGACCGCAGCGTCGAAGCGTGCGACGCAGTCGACCAAGCGCTCCGTACCGTCGACGACCCGTGGCTGCACGTTCGTCGCGATGCGATTTTCGGTGAACTGGCGCGCATGCAACACCGGTTCGACGACGCGATCAGACACATCGCCCGTGCCGCCGCGACCTCGGGACGTCTCGGCTTCCTGCAGACGGAGGCCTACCAGCTCTTCAGCCTCGGACGCGCCCAGTGTCAGGCCGGCGACTACGAAGCCGGTCGTGCCGCAGTGCAGATCGCAATCGACAAAGCCGAAGCGACCGGCGATGTCCGAATGGCGGCGCTCGCCCGAGTTCATCTCGGGCGCATCCGCCGCGCCCTCGGCGAGTGGACCGGAGCGCGCTCGGTGCTCGAAACGGCGACGGCATGGCATCGCGTCGCAGGAGGCGGAGAACAGGCACTGCTCGGTGAGTGCCTGCTCGCTGCGATGGACGCCGCCGATGAGGTGCCCGGAGCACACGAACGACTCGCCGCGATCCTCGCCGAGGCGCGACACAGCGGCGAAGCCCACGTCGAGGTGCTCGCCCTCGACGCACTCGCCCGCGACGCGGCCCGGATGGGCGACGTCGACACCGCCCGGGCGATGTGCGAGACAGCCGATGCGCGGATGGACGCAGCGCTCCACTTCATCACCGACCTCGACCGCACCGACGCCTACGCGATCCGACAAGCGCTCGCTCAATGAGCGTCGGACTGCAACGATCTCGGCGCGGTCCATAGACTCGTCGACGTGGAGGGGGATGATCGCGACGCGGTGGTGTTGGCGGTCAGCCAGCGCTGGTGGGACGAGATCTGGCGCGACGGCAACCTCGATGCGATCGACGAGCTCTTCACCGAGCCGTTCATCCGCCACATGGGCACCGGGACCGAGCGCGAGAGTCGCGCCGCCTACAAGGCCCGCTTGGGCGAGTTCCAGCGCGTGTTGTCGAGGGCCGAGACCGTGATCAACGACCGCGTCGTCGATGGTGACAAGGTCTGGACGAGGGCGACGAGCAAGGGGATCAACCGCGAGACCGGCGAACGCTCGACGGTCACGTGGCTGATGATCCAGCGCATCGAGGATGGCCGCATCGCCGAGCAATGGGTGGCGAACTTCCTCGGCGTCGAGTGGACCAACTGACCCTGCAGTCCTCAGATGTACTCGACGGCGACGACCAGTCGACGGTGCGCCAGGCGCTTGCGCGCGAACGCGGCGGTGACAGCGAGCACCACCACGCCCATCGCGACGATCGTGACCTCGAGCGTGACGGCGTCGGCGAGCAGCCCCAACGGGAGGGCGGCCAGCCCGAATCCGCTGAAACCGAGCACGACCATGCTCTGCATGCGTCCGTGGTAGTCGCTGTCGGACAACGTCAACATCAACGACTGCGTCGTCGTCTGGAACACGAGGCCGGCGGCGCCGACGGCGAGCAGGGCCACGAGGGCGAGCCAGAACTCGCCGGCCAGACCGAGCGCGATCAGCGCTGCCCCGAGGGCTCCGCCAGAGACGGCGACCGTCGGCCACGGTCGTTGGACCACCCATCGTCGACGAGGCGCCACGACGCCCGCGACGACCGCGCCGAAGCCGGCCACTCCCGACATCAGCCCGTAGCCGCCGGCGCCGACGTCGAAGCGTTCGTCGGCCAGCGTCGGGAGGAACGTGAGGTACGGGAATCCGATGACCACCACACCGATCGTGGTGAGCGCGACGAGGCCGAGGCCGGGACGGGCGCGGACGTATCTGAAGGCGTCGACCATCTCGGCGATCGGAGAACGCGTCGAGGCCGTTTGCGGAACGCCCGGCGGCAGTCCGAGCAGCACACCGCAGGCCAACGTGCTGGTGGCCGCGGACAGGAGGAACACCCCGCCGACGCCGAACCACGACAAGCCGATCAGGACGCCGGCCAGGGCGGGCGCGATCACCCGCATCGCCTCCTGTGTGGTCTGGTTGAGCACGACCGCCGGGCCGATGGCCTCGGGCTCGACCACGTCGGCGATGAACGCGATGCGTGCCGGGAGGAACAACGCGAACGCGGTGGCCTGCACCGCGCTGGCGAGGAGGAGCATCCAGTACTCGACGACATCGGCCACGACGGCCAGACCGACGAGCAACGACGAGACGACCAGCAACGAGACCGATACCAGCAGCACCGTGCGCTTCGGGAACCGATCAGCCGCGACCCCGCCCCACGGCGTCGCGATCAGCATCGCGATCCCGAAGGCCAGCATCACCCCGCCCAGGCCGGTGTTGTTCCCCGTCAGGTCGCGCGCCAGCCACCCGCGCGCGACCGCCTGGCCCATGACGCCGAAGATCACCGCCGCCGAGCTGTACAACAGCCGGCGATAGGCAGGGGACTCCATCGCCGACGACACGAAGACCCAGGGTAAGTCGCATCGCTCACTGTGAGGTCGGTAATCCTGGACCCAGCAGCGTCGAGAGTCCGGCTCCGAGATCGTCGGGGATTTGAACCACACCGCCGGGGCGCCGTACAGAGGATGCGGCGTCACGCCGCTCCTCAGCGGACGCGTCGTTCAACCCGACCGCGCGCGGCTGAACCTGTCGATCAGCACTCGTCGCAGCCGAGGTCCACGCGACCTCTCACATTCTCGGTGAACGTGTTGTTCGGGACCTCCGTGACGAGGGTCAGATCG
>DATMDV010000331.1:0-26299 GCA_035557475.1 Ilumatobacteraceae bacterium | reverse complement strand
GCGGCCCTTGATGTCCTCTTCCGAACCGCCACCCTCGACGATGGTCGTCTCGTCCTTGGTGATGATGATGCGCTTGGCGGTGCCGAGCAGGTCGAGCGTGACGTTCTCGAGCTTGAGCCCGACTTCCTCGCTGATGACCTGACCACCGGTGAGGATCGCCATGTCCTGCAGCATCGCCTTGCGGCGCTCGCCGAAGCCGGGGGCCTTGACGGCGGCCGACTTGAACGTGCCGCGGATCTTGTTGACGACGAGCGTGGCGAGAGCTTCGCCCTCGATGTCCTCGGCGACGATCACGAGCGGCTTGCTCGACTGCATGACCTTCTCGAGTGCCGGCACGAGGTCGCGCACCGACGAGATCTTCGAGCTGACGAGCAGCACATAGGCGTCGTCGAGCGACGCTTCCATGCGCTCGGGGTCGGTGACGAAGTACGGCGAGATGTAGCCCTTGTCGAAGCGCATGCCCTCGACGAGGTCCATCTCCATGCCGAACGTCTGGCTCTCCTCGACGGTGATCACGCCGTCCTTGCCGACCTTGTCGATGGCGTCGGAGATCATCGCCCCGATCTCCGGGTCGGCGGCCGAGATCGACGCCACGTTGGCGATGTCGGTCTTGTCGTCGCTGACGTCCTTCGACTGTTCCTTGATCGACTCGACGGCGGCCTCGACGGCGGCCTCGATGCCCTTCTTGAGGCTCATCGGGTTGGCGCCGGCGGCCACGTTGCGCAGGCCCTCGCGGACCATCGCCCAAGCCAGCACCGTGGCCGTCGTGGTGCCGTCACCGGCGACGTCGTCGGTCTTCTTGGCGACCTCTTTGACGAGCTCGGCGCCGATGCGCTCGTATGGGTCCTCGAGCTCGATCTCCTTGGCGATCGAGACTCCGTCGTTGGTGATCGTGGGAGCGCCCCACTTCTTCTCCAGCACGACGTTGCGGCCCTTCGGGCCAAGCGTCACACGTACGGCGTCGGCGAGCTTGTTCATGCCGGCTTCGAGTCCGCGACGTGCTTCCGCGTCGAAAGCAATCTGTTTCGCCATCTAGTTGTCCTCCGTTGGACGTCTACGCATCATTGGGCGGGTGAGCACTCGACTCGGTCGAGTGCTAGCACTCTACAAGCGAGAGTGCTAACCGGCAAACACAACGGTTCTGTCTGCTTCAGACTGCCCGTGGGCGAATCTGACGCAGACAGAACGGAGATGGGAGCGGGTCAGCCGCCGGCGACGGCGGGGATGATCGAGACGGTGATGCCGTCGCCGACCTTGGTGTCGAGGCCGTCGAGGTAGCGCACGTCGTCGTCGTCGACGAACACGTTGACGAACTTGCGCAACCCGCCGGCGTCGTCGAGCAGGCGATCGCGGAAGCCGGGGTGGGTCGCGTCGAGGGCCGCGATCACGTCGGACAGCGAACCCGATTCGAGCTCGACCTGCTTGGCGCCGCCCGACAGCGGGCGGAGCGTGGTGGGGATGCGCACAGTGACGGCCATGCCCGAAATGCTACCGCCACGGTCAGGTATGTTGAGCCCTTCCAGATGGCGGCTCGACAAGGCGGTCAACTGGCTCAACGGGTCGTCGAGCCGCGCCAGTAGCGTCGCTGGAATGCGGGTCGTGGCCGCGGTCGACAAATTCAGGGGCACCGCGTCGGCTGCCGACGTCGCCCGCGCGATCGGCCACGCCTGCTGGGAGCTCGGCCACGAGTGCGAGGAGGTCGCTCTCGCCGACGGCGGAGAAGGGCTGCTCGACGTGCTCGGCGGACCCAACCGTCGCACGGTCGTGACGGGTCCGCTCGGTGACCCGATCGAGGCCGAGTGGCGGCTGCATCGCGGCACGGCAATCATCGAGATGGCGCGCACGAGCGGGCTCGTCCTCGCCGGCGGCGCCGAGGGCAACGACCCGATGGCAGCGTCGACCACCGGGGTCGGTGAGCTGATCGATCGGGCGCTCGACGCCGGTGCCGACCGGATCATCGTCGGCCTCGGGGGTTCGGCGACGACCGACGGTGGCCTCGGCGCGCTGCGCGCCATCCACGCCCCGGCCCGCCTGCGCCGCGTCGTGCTGCTCGTCGCCTGCGACGTCACGACCCTGTTCGTCGACGCGGCCAGGGTCTTCGGACCCCAGAAGGGCGCCACGCCGGCCCAGGTCGCATTGCTCACACGTCGCCTCGAGCGGCTCGATCAGATGTACCGCGAGGAGTACGGCGTCGACGTCTCGACGATCCCGGGCAGCGGCGCTGCCGGTGGGCTGGCCGGGGCGCTGGCCGCGCTCGGCGGCCGGCTGGCACCCGGCTTCGAACTCGTGGCCGACGAGGTCGACCTCGCCGATCGGCTCGAGGGGGTCGACCTGGTCATCACCGGCGAGGGCCACCTCGACGAGCAGAGCTTCGAGGGCAAGGTGGTCGGCGGCGTCGCCGCGTACGCGACCGAGGCGGGTGCTCCGGTCCACGCGATCGTGGGTGATGCCGACGACGACGCCCGGCGCCGCATCCCGACGACCACGCTCGTCGAGCGGTTCGGGCTCGAGCGCGCCGAACGCGAACCACTGTGGTGCGTCGAACAGGCCGCGCTCGCGGTGTTGACCGACCGGTGGCCGGCGCCCTGACGACGCCGGACCGACGGTGTGATCAGGGGGCGGTGGTCGACCCCGTCGTGTCGCCCGCCACCGGTGGTGAGGTCTCACCGGTCGCGGTGGTATCCGACGTCGTCACCCCGGTCAGCTCGTCGAGTGTCTTGCCGGCCTTGTCGATGCCGAGCATCACGAGCACACCGGCACCACCGAGCTCGCCGGTCTCGGTCGGCGCCGGCACGGCCACCGCGGCGATCGAGTCGACGCCGCCCAGCGACCGGGCGACGGAGCCGGCGACGGCCTCGGCGTTCGGGACCGCCGGGTCGAAGTAGACGACCGACGCGTCGAGCTGCCCGACCGAGTCGGCCTTGTTCGTCGGCTCGCCCATCGTGTAGCCGACCACCCCGAGCGCGCGCGACATCTGGGCCGCCGAGCCGTTGACGTTGCTGGCGTTGGCGACGATCACCGTCACCGCCGGGTCGAGGATGAGGGGTGGCTCGGTGGTCGTGGTCACGGCCGCGACGGTCGTGATGCTGCCAATCGTGGTCACCGTCCCGGGGTCGGTCGAGGCGATCGAATCGGTCGGCACCTCGCCGACATCACCGTCGTCGTCGTCGTTGATCGACCGCAGGATCAAGAACCCCGCCACGACCGCCACGACCGCCAGCACGATGGCGAGCGCGCCGCTGGCGGGCGCACCCCCGTCGCCGGCGCGTGGCCGTCGGCCAACTGGTCCCGGCCCGGAGCCCTCAGGTACGTCGGTGCTCATGCGTTTGCGCCTCCCTGCCCATCGGTGCCGGTCTCGAGCCGTTCACGGCGCCGCCGAAGGCGATGCCGCTGCAACCGACGCACCACGAGCGGATCGTGATCCATCGCCCCAGGCTGTGCGACCAGGTCGTTCAGCTCGGCATAGTAGTCGTCGGCCGAACACTGGAATCGCGCGCGGATCAGGGCATCTTTCGGTTCGTCGTGGTTCCACCACGTGCGTTCGAACTCGAGCATGGCCTGGTGGCGTTCGCTGATCACGCGCGACAGCTTCGCCGTCTGAGTAGGTGCGACACAAGGACCCTCAGGTTTGCTCACGTATCGTTCGACGAATGGATCCGCTCGATCACCGCCCATTCTTGATCGGTGTCGCGGGCGGTTCGAGCTCGGGCAAGACGACGATCGCCGAGCGCCTGGTCGAGCTCACCGGGGTCGACCACCTGTCGCTGATCAAGCTCGACTCGTACTACGTCGAGCGCCACGGCGAGACCCTCGAACAGCGCCGGGCCGCCAACTACGACCACCCCGACGCGTTCGACTGGCCGCTGATGAACGACCATCTCGCGGCGCTCGTGGCGGGGGCGTCGGTGCCGGTGCCCGTCTACGACTACGCGATCCACGACCGCTCGACCGAGGTGCGAGTCGTCACCCCCGCCCGCATCGTGGTGGTCGAGGGGATCCTCGTGCTGTGGGAGCCGGTCCTGCGCGAGCGCTTCGATCTCAAGATCTTCATCGACACACCGGCCGACCTGCGCCTCATCCGGCGCCTCCGACGTGACGTCGCCGAGCGCGGGCGCACACCCGAGAACATCATCGAGCAATACCTCACGACCGTGCGGCCCAGCCACGAGCGATTCATCGAACCGAGCAAGCGATACGCCGACGTGATCATCCCCGAGGGCGGGCTCAACCGACCCGCGATCGAAGTGCTCCTCGCCCGGATCCGCGAGTTGGCCTTCTCACCGGAACGCGCCGAGCTGGGGTCCTAACGGACGCGATCCGCGCACTCGAGGATCACGTCGGCGGCGAACGCCGCGTCCTCGAGATCGGTCTTCCACGACGACACGCTGATCCGCATCGCCGTCGCGCCGTCCCATTGGGTCGGACCACACCAGATGCGCCCGTCGGATTGGATCTCGGCGATCAAGGCCTCGGTGGTCGGGCCATCGACCAACCGGGTGAGCACCTGGTTGAGCACCACGTCGTTGAGGATCGTCAGTCCTCCGGCGCGGAGACGGTCGGCGATCGCCATCGCCACGTCGCATGCCCGCGTGACGAGATCGGCGACGCCGCGCCGTCCCAGTGTCCGCAACACCGCCCACACCTCGACCTGGCGGGCCCGCTGCGACGACTGGGGTGTGTGGTGCATCGCCTCGAAGCCGCCGCCAGGCGGCAAGTATCCGGCTGCCACCGAGAACGTGCGCTGCAGGTCGTCGAGCCGGCGGACGAAGGCGATGCCACAGTCGTACGTGACGTTGAGCCACTTGTGACAGTCGGTCGCCCACGAGTCCGCCCGGTCGAGGCCGCGCACGACGTGGGACCGGCTCGGGTCGGCCAGCGCCCACAGGCCGAACGCGGCGTCGACGTGGAGCCAACCCGACCGCGGCGCCAACCAATCGGCAATCTCGTCGAACGGGTCGAACGCGCCCGTGTTGACCTCGCCCGCCTGCGCACACACCAAAACCGGTCCATCGAGGTCGGGGAGCAGATCGGCGCGTAGACGGCCCTGGTCGTCGGCGGGCACCACGACGACCCGACTCCGGCCGAGCCCGACGAGTCCGAGTGACTTCGACAACGTCGAGTGGGCGCGTCCGCCGACGACGACCTGGAGCTCGGGCGCGCCGAACAGGCCGTCGGACGGAACGTCCCAGCCGAGCCGGGCGAGCAACGCGTCCCTGGCCGCGGCGAGACATGTGGCGTTGGCGACCGTCGCGCCGGTGACGAACGCGACCGCGGTGTCGGTCGGGAGATGGAGCAGGTCGACCAGCCACCCGCGCACGACATCGTGCAGCTTGGCCGCCACCGGCGACATCACCGGGAGCGCAGTGTTCTGGTCCCAAGCGCTCACCAGCCACGAACTGCCGAGCGCCACCGGGTAGGTGGCACCGTTCACGAAACCGAAGTACCGACGGCCGGCCGAGGCGACGGTCGCCGGGCTCCCCACGTCGTGCAACAGGCGGAGCGTCGCCAACCCGTCGGCGCCGTCGTCGGGCAGCGGTTCGTCGAAGGCGACGAGCGAGTCGAGTGTTTGGGGGTCGGGAGCGACTCGACGCTCGTCGACCGATGAGGCGAACTCGCGAGCCATGTCGCTCGCCGCCCGGAGCAGATCGTCCATGTTGCTCAGGCCGCGCAGGCGGCGCACTTGCCGTAGATGTCGATCGCGTGATGGCGCGGCGAGAAGCCCTCGGCGCGGGCAACACCGTCGAACGCCGAGTCGAGCGAGCGCTCGAGGCGGGCGTTGAGCGTGAT
Source organism: Ilumatobacteraceae bacterium (assembly GCA_035557475.1). Taxonomy (GTDB): domain Bacteria; phylum Actinomycetota; class Acidimicrobiia; order Acidimicrobiales; family Ilumatobacteraceae; genus JALOLG01. The sequence goes on along the minus strand of DATMDV010000331.1, from coordinate 20,512 downwards.
GTCGCGGATCAGTCCGCAGTTCTCGCAGATCAGGTGATGGTGGTGTTCGGTGAGGTCCTCGGCCAACTCGTAGTGGGCGTGTTCGCCACCGTGGACGAGACGCCGCACGATGCCCGCGTCCTCCATGATCGACAGGTTGCGGTAGGCGGAGCTCTGGGCGAGCGACGGCTGCCCGGCGAGCAGCTCGGGCAGCGTGACCGGGCCGTCCGCGGCGAGAAGCGCATCGAGGATCCGACGGCGTCCGGTGGTGTAGCGCTGCTCGCGGTCCGACAGCCGTTCCCGCACGATGCGGTGGAGTTCGACGTTGCTCCCCATCGAAGGCATCACGCTACCGAAACTCCTTCTTGGGCAACTCCTCGGCGGGCAGATGGTGTGCCCCGTCGATGTGATCGTGGTCGCTGCCGTCGTGCACACCGTGGCCGTGGTCATCGACGAGCACGGCGGTGGTTTCGTCGAGTCGGAGCACCCGACCGCCGAACGCCTGCGCCAGCAGATCAGCACGCAGCACATCCGACGGGATCCCGGCCGCCACGACCTCGCCGGCGAGCAGCACGACCCGTTCGGCGCGGCGGGCCTCTTCGAGGTGGTGCGTCGAGTAGACGACGGCCGAGCCGTCGGCGACCTCTTCGCCGATCACCCCCAGGATCGTGTGCTGGCTCGCCAGGTCGAGCCCCGTGATCGGCTCGTCGAGGAGCAACAGCCGGGGAGAACCGATGAGGGCCTGGGCGACGAGGACCCGCTGGCGCTGGCCGCCGGACAGGGCGCCGAACGCGCGACGCCGCAGATCGGCGACCTCCAAGCGATCGGCGATCGCGTCGAGCTCGGCGCGTTGGGCGGGCGCGATGCGCTGCACGAGCGGCCGGCCGCGGTAGGTCCCCATGCGAAGTACTTCTTCGACCATCAGCGGCAACCAGCGGTGATGACCGTGCTGCTGGGCGACGAACGCGACACCAACGCCGTCGGCGCGCCAGACCTGGCCGTCCGTCGGGGCGAGCAGTCCGGCGAGCAGCTTGAGCACGGTGCTCTTGCCACTGCCATTGGCGCCGACGAGTGCGATCGACGACGACGCGCTGATCGTCAGGTCGGTCGGAGCGAGGGCGATGACGTCGCCGAACCGCATCGACGCACCGGCGAGCCGAGCCAGCCCAGACTCGTTGCCCGTTGCCGGTGCACTGCGATTGATCATGGGAATGACTCCCAGTATAGTTTTAGGCCTCACGGAAATCAACAGAAGGGGCGACAATGCAGCTGCCAAGGATGCAGCTCTCGCGTCGAGCCGCACTCGTGCTCTCGATGGGGGTGATCGCACTCGTCGCGGCGTGCGGTGACGACACCACGAGTGGGGCCGATACCGACGCCGACGCGCCCGCGATCGTCGCCACGACCGGCATCTGGGCCGACGTGACCGGCAACATCGCGTGCGACGGACTCGCCCAGCTCGAAACCGTCATCCCGATCGGCGGCGACCCGCACTCGTTCGAACCGTCGCTGCAGGATCGAGAGGTGCTCGAGAACGCCGACCTGATCGTCGCCAACGGACTGGCGCTCGAGGAATCGTTGGAGGACACGATCGACGCGGCCGAGGAAGGCGGCGTCCCGGTGTTCCGCTTCGCCGACCACATGACGCCGATCGACAGCGACGACCCAGAGCACGCCAACGGTGATCCGCACGTCTGGTTCGACCCGACACGCGTCGAAGCGGCGCTGCCGGCCCTGCGCGACGCGTTGGTCGAACAGGCCGGACTCGAGGCCGGCCGGGTCGACGACTGTCTCGGCGCCTACCTGTCCTCGCTCGCCGCCACCGACGCCGAGGTGATCTCGCTGTTGGACTCGGTTCCGGTCGAGCGTCGCAAGCTGGTCACGAACCACGACGCGCTGAGCTACTTCGCCGAGCACTACGGTTTCGACGTGCTCGGCGCCGTGATCCCGGCGCCCTCGACCCTCGCCGAAGCCAACCCTGCCGATCTCCAAGCGCTCGCTCAGATCATCGACGACGTCGACGTGACCGCGATCTTCGCCGAGTCCCAGCACTCCAGCACCGACGTCGATGCCCTCGCCGAAGCGGTCGGCGAGGTCGAGGTGGTCACGCTGTTCACCGACTCGCTCGGCCCACCCGAGTCGGGCGCTGACACCTATCTCGGCCTGTTGGAGACCGATGCCCGACTGATCGTCGAGGCCCTGTCGTGACGTGGCTGACCGACCCGTGGACGTGGTGGTTCGAGCCGTTCGTCGACAACGGTTTCATGCGCGACGCGCTCCTGGCGGGCGTGCTGACGGTCATCACGACGTCGATGGTCGGCACGTGGGTCGTGTTGCGAGGGATGAGCTTCCTCGGCGACGCCCTTGCCCACGGTGTGCTTCCCGGGATCGCGATCGCGTTCATCGCCGGCCAGAGCACCACGCTCGGCGCGCTGATCGCGGCGGGCGCGATGGTGGGCGGGATCAGCCTCATCCGATCGCACAGCCCGCTGCCGGACGACGCGTCGATCGGTGTGCTGTTCGTCGGGTTCCTCGCCCTCGCCGTGGTGATCATGTCGACCCAGCGAGCGTCGTACACGGGCGACCTCAACCGGTTCCTGTTCGGATCGGTCGCGGGCGTGACCAATGACGACATCACCCGTCAGGCGATCGCGGCAGCCGTCACCGTCGGCGGCGTCATCGTGTTCTACCGAGCGTTCCTCGTGATGACCTTCGACGAGACGCTGGCCCGCCTGCTCGGGCTGCGCCCGCGCCTCGCCAACGCGGCGCTGCTCGCGCTCGTCGCGATCGCCATCGTGTCGTCGTTCGAGTCGGTCGGGAACCTGCTCGTTTTCGCGTTCCTCGTCGCACCACCGGCCGCGGCGAGCCTCATCGGTCGCCGGGTGCCGATCATCATGGTGATCTCGGTCGCCCTCGGTTCGCTCGCAGCCGTCATCGGGCTGCTCGTCAGCTGGCATCACCGCACGGCCGCCGGGGCGACGATGGCGTTGACGTCGGTGATCGTGTTCTTCATCGTCCTCGCGGCCACCAGTGTCGTCCGCGCCGCGCAGTCGCACCGGCACGCCCCGCACCGCGTGAGCGCGCCCACTCGTCCCGGGACTCCGATTCCCTGACTGGCGCGTCAGAGCGTCGGATCCTGGAACACGGATCCGACGTCGGCCGCGCCGAACGTCAGACGACGGAGAGCTTGACGTCGATGTTGCCGCGCGTCGCGTTCGAATACGGGCACACCTGGTGCGCCTTCTCGACGAGCGCCTCCGCCGTCACCCGGTCGAGGTTCGGCGCGTGGACGTCGAGCTCGACCGCCAGGCCGAACCCGCCGGTCGGGATCTGGCCGATGCCGACCGATGCCGACACCTCGGTGTCGCTGACATCGAGCTTGTCCTGTCCGGCGACGAACTTGAGGGCGGAGTGGAAGCACGCGGCGTAACCGGCGGCGAACAGCTGCTCGGGATTGGTGGCACCACCGGCACCGCCCATCTCCTTGGGGATGCGAACGTCGAGGTCGAGGATCCCATCGTCGGAGCGCGCGTGTCCGTTGCGCCCGTCGCCGGTGGCGTGTGCAGTCGCGGTGTAGAGCGGGGTCATCAAAGCCTCCCTGTTGGATCGTGCACAGATCGTGAACCGACCGTCGACGCAGATCATCGCACCGCCCCACGGGCCGCGACTGGTCGGGGACATCTCCGCCCAGCAGTAGGGTTGTTCAACCATGTCGAACGAACCCGCAGACCGTTCCGACGCGGCGCCGGATCCGACCGAGGCGACGCTGCGCGCCGAGCTCGCACACGCGCAGACGAACCTCAGCCGGCTCGAGACCGAATACGCCGAGCTGCTCGCCGATCCCGGTGTCATCCTCGAAGATCGCGACTCGACTCGTCGGTTGTTGGAGGCTGCTCGCGTCACCGCAGCCGCCGCAACGCGCGCCGTCGCCCGCTTCGAGGACGGCACGTATGGGCAGTGTGCGCGCTGCGGTGGTGTGATCGCGCCCGAGCGCCTCGAGGCGATCCCCGACGCCGAGACGTGCGTGTCCTGCTCCCGCTGATTGCCGACAGTCAAGCCGGCGACGAACGCGCGACCGGCTCGAGAATCGGGAGCACACGGCCGAGGAGCTGCGCCGCGGCGACACCGTCCACCGCCTCGGTGAACCAGAAACCCTGTACACCGCGACAGCCCATCTCACGCAGGAGCGCCAGCTGGGCCTCGGTCTCGACTCCCTCGGCGACGACATCGACCCCGAGCGCCCGCCCCATGTCGAGGATGACCCGCACGAGATCGGTCGTCCGCGGATCGACGTCGAGCTCGCTGATGAACGAGCGGTCGATCTTCAAACCGTGAACCGGGAAACGGTGCAACGCATGCAGCGACGACATGCCGACGCCGAAGTTGTCGATCTCGATGTCGATCCCCACCGCGTGGAGCCCCTCGATGATGCCGCGTGCGATCACCGGATTGCGCACGATCACGCCGGCGGTGATCTCGAGCGTCAGGTTGGCCGGCACCAGACCATGGCGGCGGACGCAGTCGAGGATGTGCGGCAGCAGTCCGGAATCCCAGAACAGTCGGTGCGACACGTTGACGCTCACGTGCACGGTGCCCTCGTATGCCTGCTGCCACTTCGCGATCTGGCGGCACACCTCGTCGATGATCCACCGTTCGAGACGCACCATCAGGCCGGTCTCCTCCATGGCGGGCAGGAACTCGACGGGAGGCACGAGACCGAGCTCGGGGTGACGCCAACGGACGAGCGCCTCGAAGTGATCGATTCGTTCGTGGTCGAGATGAACGATCGGCTGGTAGTGCACCTCGAACTGGGAGTGTTGCATCGCCGCGCGGAGCTCGGCCTGCAGTCCGAGACGGGTGACCATCCCGGCGTGCATGGCCACGTCGAACACGGCGAACGAGCCGCGACGCAACGACTTGGCGTGGTACATCGCGATGTCGGCGTCGCGCAACACGTCCTCGGCGCTGGTGTGCTCGCGCCCGCTCATCGCGATGCCGACGCTCGCTGTCACCGCGACCTCGTGCCCGTCGAGCACGATGGGCTCGGCAAGGTTCGCCTGCATCCGCTCGACGAGCGGAGCGACCCCGCTGGGATCGATCGCGTGCAGCAGGACCGCGAACTCGTCACCTCCGAATCGTGCCGCGAGGTCGGTCTCGCGCAAACCTGCACGCAACCGCTCGCCGATCTTGGCCAGGAACCGATCACCGACGTGATGGCCGAGCGAGTCGTTGACGAGCTTGAACCCGTCGAGATCGAGGAACACCACGGCGTAGCGCAGATCGGGTGACCGGCGCGCCTGGGCGATGGTCAGGCTCAGCCGTTCGAGGAACAACTTGCGGTTGGGCAAGCCCGTCACCTCGTCGTAGAGCGCGCCCTGCCGGAGCTGCTCCTCGAGCTGCTTGCGGGGCTCGGAGTCGTGCATCGACCCGACGATGCGCGCCGGAAGTCCGTGTGGAGACGCGACGGGCAGCGTCCGGCACGAGATGCAGCGGTAGCTCCCATCGGCGCTGCGGATGCGGTGCTCGAACAGAACCGGCTCGACCTTGCCGAGGACCGCGGCCCGCACCACCTGGCGAACCCGGTCGAGGTCGTCGGGGTGCACAGCGTCGAACCACACCTCCTGCCCAGCGGTCGCACCGCGGTACTCGTGACCGAGCATCTGCATGCACCGTCCGGAGTAGTAGATGGTGTCAGTCGTGAGATCCCAGTCCCAGAGGCCGTCGTGTGTCGCCAACGCCCAGAGGCTGTACCGCTCCTCGCTCATGCGCACGCTTTCGAGCAATGCCTGTTGTTCGAGCGCGGTGATCAGCAGCGCGGCCCACTGGTTGTGGGTCTCGCGTCCGTTGGCGGACATCGCGTCGACCTCACCGGCCACCGCGAGCAGTCCGAAATCGAGTCCGCGCGCCTTGACCGGCACGACGATCGTCACCTGGTTCGCCTCGGGGTCCGCCAACTCGATGAGGCTCGGCGGCGGGAACTGCTCGACGGCGCAGGTCGTCCCGACGATGTCGGCCAGGACCGAGTCGGGGTCGTAGGCACCCACGATGCTCAGACGTCCCGTCGACGGATCGCCGTCCCACAGCGCCAGGCACGCCCCGCGGACCTCGGTCGCGGCGAGCCATTCCAGGCTCCTCGGATCCGTCCGCTCGTGGTCGAGCAGTTGGATGCCGATCTCGTACTGCTCGCGCATCGAGTTCTCGCGGCGCGTGCTCCGGGCGAAGCGCATCGTCGCTTCATCGCGCCAGAACTCGGCTCCCCCGTCGGAATCCATGGACCCGTCCTCACCGGGACAACCGCACGATCCGCGGGCGATGAACTCCGACGGCGACCGGTGAGCGCGAAGCTCGACGTCGTCGCCACGGATCTGCGCCAACACCAGGCGTGCGGCCGATGCACCGATCTCGTCGTACGGTTGACGCACGGTCGAGAGCGTCGGCTGCGTGTAGGTCCCGTCCTCCAACCCGTCGAATCCGACGACCGCCACATCGCCTGGCACCGCGATGCCGAGCTCGGCAAGTTGCGCCATGCAGCCGATCGCGTTGCGGTCGGTTGCGAGGATGAGCGCAGTGACAGGCGTGCCGGCCGCTACGAGCTGGCAGGCGACGTCGCGACCCCCGTCCTCGCCGTTGTCGAAGGCGCTGAAGAACCACTTCGGGTCGACGTCGATCCCGTGCGCGGCGAGGGCTCCCTCGTAGGCGTCGTACCGGGCCCGCATGTCGGGCTGGACGAGGTTGGCGGCGAAGCCGATCGCCGTGTGACCGTGCCCGATCAGATGGTCGACGGTCGCGACCACGCCGGTCGAGTTGTCGGGTGTCGCCGACGGTGCCCGGAACCCGTCGATCACATCGCTCGCGAGCGCGACGGCCTTGCCGGCCACCTGGAGTCGATCGAGATAGTTGCGTTGCGTCGCGGTCGCGATCGAGATGACGCCATCGACGTGATCCCACGCGATCGGCGTGACGAAGTCGGGCGCGCCGACCACTTCGTCACTTCTCAACCCGGCGTCGAGCGTCTGGACGAGAACGACACGACCACCGACGGCGGCGACCTCACGCGTGATCCCGGCGAGGATCTTGCCGTAATAGGACCCGCCGGTCATCGGCGAGAGCACCCCGATCGTGACCGTCCTCGACATCCCCACACCTCCACTGGATCAGTGCCCGGACATCGGCTCGTCGCACCTACTCAATGGTTCTATCGGCTGTTCGTTGCCACACCTTGATCATTCCTTGATGACGTCGCGCGGTGCCGGCACGCAGGGCCGGTCGGGGGCGGCGGCGAAACGACGAGGCCCGCCGGTAGGCTGTTGGTGACCAACTTGGATAGGGCGGTTCGACATCGAGCGAACGGGGCACCCGTCTCCTCTGAGCTGAGCCTCAGGAGGTGCCCTACATGTTGCAGATCGTCGAATTGGACGAACGGTCGCGGTCAAAGTTGATGGACGACGACTTCGACTGTGTCGTCGACGAACGCTCGACTGACGACGCGTCACCCACCGATCGCGGCGCGATCGCGTCGTCGTGGCGTTCGGTGCTCCCGACTGCTGCCGAGTTGCGCCGAGCTCGCCATCGACTCCACGCCAAGTCGATCTGGATCGCGCTCATCCTCGCCGGCAGCTACTGGGCCGTGGTGCTCTCCGACTTCGGTTGGCCGTTCCGTGTCCTCGGCGCCGGCTCGCTCGCGGTGGGGCTCATCGCGCTTGCGACCGGGGTGATGCACGACGGCAACCACGGGTCGTTCTCGCGCCACCCGTGGCTCAATCGCGTCGCCGGCTACAGCCTCGACGCGCTCGGCGGGAGTTCGTGGCTGTGGCGCTTCAAGCACAACTCGCTGCACCACGGCAACCCCAACGTCGAAGGTGTCGACAGCGACATCGCGCAAGCCCCGTTCGCCCGCTTGGCGCCGATGCAACCCCTTCGTCCGTGGCATCGGTGGCAACACCTCTATTTGTGGTTCCTCTATGGGTTCTTCGCGATCAAGAACCTGCTGTTCGGAGATTTCCGGACCCTCGCCTCGGCACGCATCGGCGCCCAGGCGCTCCGAGCCAGGCCCGGGCCGACGGTCGTCGCCCGGATCCTCGCCGGCAAGGCGCTGCACCTCGGGTGGGCGGTCGTGATCCCGCTCCTGACGAACCCGTGGTGGGGGGTACTCACGTTCTACTTGGTGATGTCGTGGCTGGTCGGATTCGTGCTGGCCGTGACGTTCCAACTCGCTCATTGCGTCGACGTTGCCGAGTTCGACGACGAGTCGGCGCTGCGACGCGGCGGCGACTTCTTCGCCTACCAACTGCGCACGACGGTCGACATCGCCTCGCCGGTCCCGGTCCTCGGTCATGCCTTCCGCTGGCTCGTCGGCGGGCTCGACCATCAGATCGAGCACCATCTCGCACCGCGACTTCCCCACACGGTGTACCCGATCGTCGCCGCGAGGTTCCATCGCGCCTGTCGCGAGGCCGGCGTGAACTACCGCCTCCATCCGGGGGTGTGGGCAGCGCTCCGCTCGCATGGCCGTTGGCTGCGGACGATGGGGCGACCAGAGATCGCCGTGGTGAGCCGATGACGCAGTCCGACATTTCGACTATCACGGGCGACGAGCGCATCGCGCTCGTCCTCGCCGCGATCCAAGCAGGCGACGAGGCCGACCAGTTGGCGGACAACGCAACTCTCTCGAAGGCGTTGCGGTGGTCGCTCGAAGACGTCGCGGCATGCCTCGCCGAGGCCAAGGAGCGCAAGTTCATCTGGGGTGCGCGTGGCGGAGCCCGTCCGGCCCCGTTCTACGCCGAGCTCGAAGTCACCGTGCAGGGAAAGCGATTCCTCGCCGCCCACGGCGACCCCGCTCGCGCGCAGGATTGACGCCCGCATGCGGGTCTTCATCTGCTCGACGTGCGACCACGAGCTCGACTTCGAGTCGATGTCGTGCTCGAACTGCGACAGCCCTGTCGGCTACGTCTCGGATCGGCGCGACGTCGTGGTGGTCGTCGCCGCCGATGAGCCGGCGAGGTACGCCGTCGTCGGTGAAACCGCCGTCCATTGGCGTTGCCTGAACGCCTCATGGGGATGCAATTGGATGCTGCCAGCCGACGAGGGTGACGTGTGGTGCCTGTCGTGCCGGCTGACGAGGGGCCGCCCCGACGAGGCGGATCCGGCTGCCGTCTTGGCCTGGTCGGCCGCCGAAGCGGCGAAGCGGCGGCTGGTGTTCCAACTCGGCGAGCTGGGCCTGCCCATCGAGCCCCGCTCGTCGGCGACACCGCGGGGCCTGGCGTTCGACCTCGTCCACATCCCCGGTGCGTCCGGCGTCACGGGACACGACCGGGGCATCATCACCCTCGATCTGAGCGAAGCCGACGAGCGACACCGTGACGAGCTCCGTCGCAATCTCGGCGAATCGTTTCGGACGCTCATCGGGCATCTCCGCCATGAGGTCGGCCATTACTACTTCCCCCACCTCGTCAGGCAGGACGACGAGATCGCCGAGTTCCGCGCGTTGTTCGGCGACGAACGCATCGACTACTCGTCGGCGCTCGACGAGCACTATCGACGCGCTCGCACCGGGACCGACGAGTCTGATCTCAGCCGTTTCGTGACCGCCTACGCAGCGGCGCATCCGCTCGAAGACTGGGCCGAGACCTTCGCCCACTACCTGCACACGCTCGACGGGCTGCAGACCGCTGACAGCCACGGGCTGTCGGCGACGAGCCGGGAAGCCGGCGGCCGCGTCAACCGACGGCGACGGGCGGGCGACGAGAAGTCGTTCTCGTCGATCCTCGAGCGATGGCTGCCCGTCGCCGAGATGATCAACGCGATCGCCGACGGACTCGGATCGTCGCGGCCCTACCCGTTCACGCTCAGCCCTGTCGTCGTGACGAAGCTCGAATTCGTCCACGCCTGCGTGACGGCACACTCCGACCGAGAGGACTCCTATGCAGCAAGCTGACGAACCCACGACTCCCGCGATTCCCGCCGCGAGCGGCGACTCGCTCGACATCGGACCCGTGACGACGGAGTTCGCCGAGCGTCGATGCTGGCGCTGCCTCAAGATGTTCCCGGGAGACGCGCCGGCAGGCCCGTCGCCGACTGCTGACTTCTGGCTGTGCGATCCGTGCGACGCGTCGCTCATCCCCCAGCGCGCCGTGCGTCGCTGACCCCTCGCCGTTCTGTCTGCTTCAAACGAACCAGCGCTGCGTCTGGAGCAGACAGTTCGCCCTGGACCGGCTGGGCGACGGCGGACAATGGGGCGACGTTGACTTTGTCCCAACGGCGGCATATATCCGATACATGAGCGAGATCGCCGACCGCTACCGCCGGCGCGCCGATGCCTTCGAGCAGACGGCCGCCAACGTCGGGCCCGACTGCTGGTCCAACCAATCGCCATGCGACGACTGGAAGGCGCGCGACGTCGTGGGTCACATCGTCGACATGCACGGCGTCATGCTGCGACCTCTCGGCCGCGGTCTCACGGAGGCCGCCTCGATCACCGACGATCCGCTCGACGCGTACCGGTCTGCCCGTGCCGACATCGAGGCCGTGCTCGACGATCCCGACCTCGCCGGCATCCAGTGTGAGACCCCGATGGGCCCGATGACCATCGAACAGCACATCGACGGCGTCGTGAGCAGTGACCTCATCATCCACCGGTGGGACCTCGCCCGAGCGACCGGTCAGGACGACACGATCGACCCGGACGAGGTCGAGCGGATGTTGCCGATCGCGCAGCACATCGGCGACGAGATGCGCACGCCAGGTGCGTTCGGCCCCGGCATCGTCGTGTTCGGTCCCGAGGTCGCGGTTCCCGCCGACGCCCCGCCGCAGCACCGGTTGCTCGGACTCCTCGGCCGCAACCCCGGCTGACCCCGCGCCAGCCGGGCGGCAGCGTCAGACGACGGCGAACTCGTACAGCATTCCGCGCATGGCGTGCGGCTCCCCGTCACCCTCCATGTCCTCACTGTGCGTGCCCTCCGCGACGAAGCACAGCATCGCGTACCTGCCCGTCGTCAGATCGGTGACCGTGTACTCGTCCTCGCCGGGCACAGCACCGGTCTGGGCCACCATCACCGTCTTCGTGATGACCTCCTCCTCGGGCATGGCGAGCAGCTCGTCGAGTGTTTCGGTCACGTCGTCGTTGATGCGGAACAGCACCATCTCGTGCACTTCGGTCCCACCGTTCTTGAACTCGAAGCTCGTCACGCCCGCATCGACCTCATTCGGAACTCCCTGGAACGCGTAGTCGGCAGCGCGGACATCGACGGTTTTCCACTCACACGTCTCGAGGTCGTGCGCATGCAAACGGTCGAGCGCGGCTTCGAACTCCGGATCCCCGAAGGCAGCTTCGAAGTCTCCGGTCTCGACCAACCTGTTCACACCCGCCATGCCGATCTCGACGTCGGCGCTGATCTCGTCGGCGGCCAACTCCTGCAGCCGTTGCGCGAGCGGCAGGAACGTCTCGGCGGCGTACACCTTGGTCGCGGCGGCGATCTCCTCCGGTGTCGCCGTCTCGAAATCGATGTCGGGTTCCGGAGCTGTTTCGAGCGCCAGGCTCGCCTGGCAGTACTCGCTGGCCCCCGGCGCGTCGGCGTCATCATCGCCGCATGCGCCGGCGATTGCTGTGATCGCCAGGCCGGTCGCGGCAAGGCGCGCGAATCGTCCACGTTGTCTCATTGGTTCATCTCCCTCTTCGGTGTGGCACGAGCGCGCCACGACGTCTTAGGGATGATGAGCGAGCCGAAGCCCGGCGTCGTCCGCACAACATACGTATTTCGGAGCGTCGGCGAGGACCCCGCTTCGTGTCTCGCCGCTGGTCAGGACGCGAGCAGACCCAGCCGGGACGCCTCGATCGCGGCCTGTCGCCGACCGTCGACGCCGAGCTTGGTGAGGATCCGCCCGACGTGTGTCGTGACCGTGCGGAGGCTGATCGTCAGTGCCGCGGCGATCTCCCGATCGGTGTAGCGCTGCGCCAGGAACCCCAGCACCTCCACCTCACGGGCGGTGAGGCGCAGGCGTTGCGCCGCTGGCGACAGCGCCGCCGACACCGGTCTCGCGAGTGGCGCGACGACGGCGGCGTCCGGAGCCGATGACACGACCGACGCGATCTCGGTCGCCTCGGCCACCGCCTGCTCGAGCGTCCACGTCTCGCCTTCGGCAATGCCGGCGGCGAACGCGTTGCCACTCACGGCGCCGGCGACAGTCGCGTAGATCGCGTCCGCCTCCGGTTCGCCGGCGCTCGAACGTGCCCCGATGGTCGATCGCAGCGCGGCGGCCGCGCCGAGCACCCGCGCCGCGCGGGCGCCGAGGCCGGCGTCAGCCGCGACACCGGCCATCAACTCGAGGCATTGGGCGAGATCGAACAGCTCATCCGTCGCGTGCTTGATCGCCAGGGCTTCGCCCGCCAGGTCGGCCGCCTCTGCCGTCCGTCCTTCGGCGCGGGCCAACAACGCCATGTTGTACAGGCACGCACCGGTGTCACGCTCGATCCCCAAGCTGCGCAAGCGGGCCAACCCGTCTTCGAGGATCGCCCTCGCCCTGGCGAGATCGCCGGTCCCCTGGACCGCCTTGCCGAGGTTGACGAGCGTCTGGGCGGTCCCGATCGGGTCGGCCAACCGATCCCGCAGTTCCAACACCTCCTGGTGCCGCGTCACGGCGACGGCCGGATCGCCGCGCAACGCTGCCAGCTCCGCCAGGTTGTTGAGGATCGAGGCCAGGCGGTTGGAATCGCTCGACGCGCGGAAGAACGCCGCCGCCCTGGTCCAGTGCTCCTCCGCTCGTTCGTAGTCGCCCTGGAAGTAGGCAACGCTCCCGAGGTTCGACACCGAACCGGCGACCACGAAGTCGTCGTCGAGCTGCTCACCGAGACGAATGGCCTTCTCGTACCACTCGGTCGCCTGCGTGTACCGGCCGCGCCCGAGATCGGCGTTGCCGAGGTGGCGGGACGCGAGGGCGATGCCCATCGCATCGTCGAGCGCCTCCCAGTCCCGCAAGCCGGCCAGGTACCGGCGCTCGGCCGCCTCGTCGTCACCGATGGCTTCATACATCGAGCCAGCACCCAACATCGCCCGGGCCCGAACGGTGGATGGCGCATCGCCCGCGGCGTCGATGGTGCGCTCCAGCCAGCCGAGACCCTCTTTCACGTAACCGCGCAGCACCCAGAATCGCCACAGCGTTCCGGCCAGGTCGAGGGCCATACCAGGATCCTCGGCGAGGGCCCATTGCAGTGCCGCGCGAATGTTGTCGTGCTCGGTCGCCACCCGATCCAGCCACGCCGCCTGATCGGCCTTGTGGAACTCGCGCTCTGCCGTGTGCGCAAGCGTGAGGAAGTACGTCGCGTGGCGACGCGCCACGTCGTACGCGTCACCGGCGTTCACCAACGCTTGTTGGCCGAACTCCCTGACGGTCTCGAACATCCCGAACCGCGTTTCGGATCCGCTGTCATCGCGTTGGACAAGGTGGTGGTCGAGCAGGATCGCCAACCCGTCGAGCACGGGGACGGTCGACGGCGCGCACACCGCCTCCGCGGCTTCCAGGCTCCAGCCGCCCGAGAACATCGACAAGTGTCGGTGGACGCTTTGCGCCTCGGCCGGCAACGCGTCGTAGCTCCACGAGATCGTTGTTTGCATCGAACGCAGCCGCTCGGGCTGGTCGCTGGGACCGCGTGTGAGCAGTTCGAGACGACTGCCCAACCGGGAATGCAGCTCGGCCGGCGAGAGCACCTTGCTGCGTGCCGCCGCCAGCTCGATCGCGAGGGGCAGCCGATCGAGCTCGACGCAGATCGACTCGACGATCGGCGTCGTTGTCGCTTCGAGCTCGAATGCCGGGTTCACCGCACGGGCCCGCGCCGAGAACAGCGCCACGGCGTCGTCGGAACCGAGCGGCGGCACGACGATCTCGTGCTCACCTCGGAGGTGCAACGACCGGCGGCTTGTCACGAGGATCGACAGCCGCGGCGCGGCGGCGAGGAGCTCGGCAACGAAGCGGGCGTTGGGCGTCACATGCTCGAAGTTGTCGAGCACGAGCAGCATGTCGCGATCGCGAATCGCCTCGCACATTCGCTCGACGTCGTGTCCCGTGCCCATGTCGACGATGCCGATCGCGCGGGCGACGGTGGCCGGGGCGAGATCCGGGTCGTTCACCGACGCCAGATCCACGAACCACACGCCATCGACGAATCCCGTCCCGGCGTGGAGACCCCACGCGATCTCGACGGCGAGGCGGGTCTTGCCGATCCCACCAGGACCCAGCAACGACACCAGTCGGACATCGGGGTTCCACAGCAGATCGGTCACCCGGGCGAGCTCGCCGCCTCGGCCGAGCAGTGGTGTCGTCGGCGCCGGGATCACGGCCACCTTCGGCTCAGCCACGTGCGGACAGTACCCAGCCGCACAGACGCGACAACCGTGGGTCGCCGAGTACCGCCACCTGCGACGTAGTACGTTTCGCCGGCGTGACGCCAACGGTCATCCTGCGAGTCATCGGTGCCATCGCCGCCCTCGTCGGTGGCTACGCACACCTCTCCCTCTACAACGACGGCTACAAAGACATCCCGGTCGGCAACATCGGCGAGCAGTTCCTGGCGAACGCCATCGGAGCGCTCGTCATCGCACTCGGCCTCGTCGTGCCGTTGTTCGTCCGACAGTTGCCCGACCTCATCTGGAAGCTGGCGGCGCTCGGCGGCGTGGCGTGGGCAGCGATCTCGCTGATCGCCTCGTACTTCGCCAAGCGGACCGACGACGGTTGGTTCAACTTCGTCGACCAGCCCGGCCTCGAGCCCTCGCCGGAGGCGGCGATGTCGCTGGTCTCCGAGATCGTCGTGCTGGTGGCGATGATCATCCTGCTGGCGCTCACGCTCCGTCCCCAGCGCGCACCCGCAAACGAGGCGTCGAACCTATAGTTGACCACCTTTGTCGGGAATGCCATCGGCGGGGATACCGTGACGGCGATGGTTCACGTGTCTGACGTCTTCACCTTCCCGAACCCGGTGAACGAGAAGACGGCCCGCGTGGTCGCGGGCGGGGTCGCCGTGCTCGCCGCCGTCACGTTGCTGACCGGCTGGCACTGGCTGCTCGTCGTGCTCGCTCTCGGCTTCCTGGCGAGGGTGGTGTCGGGACCGACGTTGAGCGTGCTCGGTCAGGTTGCGAATCGGGTGATCGCGCCGCGTCTCGGACCACCGAAGCTCGTCCCCGGCCCACCGAAGCGATTCGCGCAGGCCATCGGCCTCATCGTGTCGACGACCGCCGCCGTCGCCAGCCTCGGCTTCGGACTCACCACGCTGGCCGACGTCCTCATCGCGATCCTGTTGGTCTTTGCCACGCTCGAGTCGGTCGTCGGCTTCTGCACCGGGTGCTGGATCTTCGGCCAGCTGATGAAGCGCGGCCTGATCCCCGACGCGACGTGCGCGGCCTGCAACGACATCTGGGCGCGGGACGTCAGCACGACGGGCGCCCGAGCGCCTCGCTGAGGGCGGCCGTCGAGTCCTGACTCGCGGGTGTCGTCAGCGCTGCCCGTCGTCGGTGTGGTGCTCGTGGCGGTGATGCAGATCAGGCACGTGCCCGTGCCGGTGCGACACAGTCGCGTGCTCGTGCCGGTGACTGTGCCGCCCGATGTCCGCGTCGTCGTGGTTGTGCCCGTGATGTCGATCGTCATGGCGGTGCTCGTGGGCGTGTTCGACCGCATGGTGGGCGTGGTCGTGCTCATGGTCGCTCCCGAGCACGAACGTGACGCCGACGAGGGCGATCACCAACGAGCTCACCTGCCAACCGGTTGCCGCGTCGCCGAGCACCGTCCACGCCACCGTGGCGCCGATGAACGGTGCGGTCGCGAAGACCAACTGTGCGCGAGCCGCTCCGAGGTCGCGCGCTCCTGCAACCCACAGCGTGATCGACACGCCGTAGCCGAGCGCGCCCACCGCGAGCGCGGCGGCGACGTCGGACGCGGCGGGGATCGGGCCGATCGACAATCCGATCGCGAGATTGGCGGCGCCGGCGATGACGCCCTTGACCAACGTGATGTGGGACGGCGCAAGGTCGTCGAGCGCTGCGGTCACGCTGTTGTCGACGGCCCAGCACAGGCAGGCGGTGGCGATCAACACAGCTCCCCAACGCAGTTCCGCGCTGCCGGACCAGCCCAGCAACACCCCGGCGATTACGACGAGTGCGGTCCCGGTGACCACCTTGCCATCGACGTGCTCGCGAAAGAACGTCGCGGCCACGATCGTGGTGAAGACCAACTCCAGGTTCAGCAGCAGTGACGCAGTGGCCGCGGGCGCGTCGGCCAGACCCGTCGCGAACAGCACCGGTCCGATCGCGCCGCCGACGACCACCGCAACGGCGAGTCGCCGGCCGCTGCGGCGCAGGGCAGCACGCGACGGGATCGCCCGCCCGGCGACCGGCACCACGGCGAGCGCGGCGCCCAGGTACAGGAGGCCGGCCAGTGTGAACGCGCCCATCTCGCCCGCCAACCGTGACGCCAGCGGCGCCGACACACCGAACAACACGGCCGCCAACGCGCAGCGCACCACCCCGCGACGGCTCACAGCATCGCCCATCGATGTGGGGGGCGTGAGGACGCCACGCCACAAGTCTGGTGCTTCGACGCCGCAACGCCGGCGTTCGGTGGTCGGCGTCGACCTAGCCGCTCGGCGCGGATGGGGTGAGTCTTGCGCCGCCGACGGTCGGATCGCTGCTGCCGATCAACAGCACCGCCGACCCCGTCCACACGGGCGCGCCAACGCCACCGGCGCCGGACTCGCCGACGCAGCACGGATCGATCCAGCGGTCGGACGCCACGTCGTACACGAACGCGTGTCCTTTGGCGATCGTGATCAGCTGGCTTCCGGTCCACATCGGCACGAACCCGGGATGGGCGGGACCCGAAGTCAGCGCACGCCAGGTGTCGGTGGCCGGGTCGTAGGCGGCGCCGTCGGCGTGCGCGAACTCGCCATTGCCGGTCAACGGCTCACCGCCGGTCGAGCCGGCGACCACGATCAATTCGGTGCCCGTCCACGCACCGCGAACCCGGCGCGGCGACAGCGGCGAGTCGGCAAGCGGTCGCCACGTGTCGGACGTCGGGTCGTAGGCAGCGCCGTCGTCGAACTCCCTGTCGCCGGTGGTGCCACCCCAGACGATCCACTCCGTGCCGGTCCACACCGACGCCGCCTGCTGGCGCCGCTCGACCGGTGGCGCGGCGAGCTCGCGCCAACTGTCGGTGGCCGGGTCGTAGGCGATCGGCGTGATCTCCATCGTCGAGCCGCCGCCGTCCCACGGCCACACGAGCAACTCGCTGCCGGTCCAGACGGCCGGCGAGCGGTCGGAGACGAACCCGACCGGAGGTGAGGCAATGACTCGCCACTCATCGGCGGCCGGGTCGTAGGCCTCGCCGAACGACACCAGCAGACTGCCGTCGGGGTTGTCGCCTCCGATCAACAGCATGTCGACGCCGGTCCACGCGGTCAGCGGGTTGATGCGATCGGAATCCAAGGGCGGGCCGGCGAGCGTCCGCCAACTGTCGTCGTCGGGGTCGTAGGCAGCCGCGGCCGGGTGTGGCTGGCCCGCCGGGTCGACGGTACCGACGACGAGCGCCTCGCTCCCAGTCCACACCGCCGACGGGTAGTACGCCGTGCCGCGGGGATCGGGCGCGATCGCAGTCCACGTGCCGAGGGTCGGCGCGATCGACGTGGACACGTTCGTCGACGTCGGCACGATCGCGGTCGCCGGCTCCGTCGCCGCGGTCGCCGCCGGAGATGTCGGAGCAGTCGAGCGTTGGTCGTCGCCCGGGACGACGACCTCGGACGACGACGGCCGGTTCGACCACACGACCAGCGATGCCACGGCGACGAGCCCGGCCGAAGCAACCGCCACCACCGCCCCGCGCTGACGCCGCAACCGGATCTCGGCGCGCCCGGACGCGGCTGCGATCGTGTCGGTACCGATCACCGGCGCCCGGTCGACGAACGACAGGTGCTCACGCAGCCGGGATTCGACCGAGTCGGGAGTCGATGGATCGGACATATCTAGTACTGAGTCCCGAGGTCGACGCGGAGTTGCTCGAGTGCCCGAGACAGCTGGGACTTCACAGTGCCCGTGCTGATGCCGAGCACCTCGGCGATTCGGGCTTCGGGGAGGTCGTCGTAGAAGCGCAGTACCACGACCGCGCGCCGCCGCACCGGAAGGCGCATCACCGCCCGCAGCGTTCGGTCGCGCTCGGCGGCTGCCGCTTCGAGGTCCGGCGACGGCCCGAGCCAGTCGAGCGCGAGGTGGTCTCGTCGCATCGCCAGTGCCCGCCGGCGCCACCGGCGTGATGCGAGGTTGACCACGACCCGGCGCACGTAGGCCGGGCAGTCGTCGATCGTGCCGGCGCGCCATCGCGGCAGGGATCGCGCGATCGCCTCCGCGACGACGTCGTCGGCGGCGTCTGCGCTGCCGGTCAACAAGCGAGCGATGCGCTGCACACGCGGGAGCTCGGTGCGCAACACGTCGACGAACTCCGAATCCGACGTCGGCACATGAACGGACTTCCCACCACCGACGAGTGGCGCGGCGCACTCGTCCATGCCGCATTAGAGCACCAGTGGACGCCGAAGGTTGCTCGGTACGTGGGGAGCCCGCCGACGTCGCCGCGACCCCCAACTAGGGTTCGTCCATGGGGGATCGGCGTTCGTTCTGGGCATGGTGCATGGAGTCGGAGGAGCCGACCGACGCGGACCGGACCGCGCTGGCGGCGCAGCTTTCGGAACGGTACGGCGCCGAGATCACCGCTCGACCGGTGCCCCGCGCCGAGGATGCGCAGTTGCGGCCGCCTCGCATCACGGTGCCCGACCGGATGTCGCCATGGTGCGACAACTCGACCTACGAGCGGGCCTTCCACGCCTACGGTGCGAGCTTCACCGACCGCACCCGAGCGTTCAACCTGGAGTTCCCGAATCCGCCCGACGCCGTCGCCCATCCCCGTGACGAGCAGGAGCTCGAGATCACGCTCGAGTGGTGCGACAGCAACGGGTACGTGGCCATCCCGTACGGCGGCGGCTCGTCGGTCGTCTGGGGAGTGAACCCGCCCGACGATTGCGGGCCCTGCGTCACCATCGCCCTCGACCGCCTCGACCGTGTCCTCGAGATCGACGAGGTCTCGCGCGCCGCTCGGATCCAGGCGGGCGTGCTCGGACCGGCACTCGAACAGCAGCTGAAACCGAGCGGACACACGTTGCGCCACTTTCCACAGTCGTTCCGGTTCAGCTCGCTCGGCGGATGGATCGTCACCCGCTCCGGCGGGCACTACGCCACCAACCACACCCACATCGACGACTTCGTCGAGTCGGTCCGGATGCTGACGCCGCGCGGGTGGTGGGAGAGCCGCCGGCTGCCTGGCAGCGGCGCCGGACCGAGTCCGGACCGGATGGTCATCGGCTCGGAAGGGATCCTCGGCGTCGTCACCGAGGCGTGGATGCGGATCCAGAAGCGACCGACGTTCCGAGCCACGGCCGGGATCGCCTTCGATTCGTGGTCGGCGGGATGCGAAGCGGTGCGGATGATCGTGCAGGCCAAGTTGTGGCCCGCCAACCTCCGCATCCTCGATCCGGTCGAGGCCGGCCGTGCCGCAGGCTTCGACGGGACGCAGGCACTGGTGATCGTCTCGTTCGAGTCGGCAGATCTCTCACAACGGCACAACATCACCGAAGCAGTCGCCATCGCACGCGCGAACGGTGGACACGTCGCCGATGACGAGATCAATGTCGACGACGGCGGCGGCACTCCAACCGGGCGCGGTGGCGCCGTGGGTGCGTGGCGCGACGCCTTCATCGGAGTGCAGCTCGGTGTCGACACGTCCCTCGGCCTCGTCGCCGACACGTTCGAGACCGCGATCACGTGGGACCGGTGGCCAGAGTTCGACGCCACGGTTCGGACGCGAATGACCGAGACGTTGCGCCGGGTGTTCGGCGAGCACCACTCGTTGTCGTGCCGATTCACGCACGTGTACCCCGACGGACCCGCCCCGTACTACACGTGGTCGGGCATCGGTCGCCCCGGTTCGGAGATCTCGATGTGGTCCGAGGTCAAGGCGGCTTCGAACGCGGTCGTCGTCGAAGCGGGTGGCACGGTGACCCACCATCACGCGGTCGGCCGTATGCACCGACCCGACGGCTACGACCGCCAGCGACCGGAGCTCTTCGCCGAGTCGCTGCGCGCCGTCAAGAAGACACTCGATCCCAACGGCATCCTCAACCCCGGCGTCCTGATCGACCCCTCGGAGTGACTTCGCCGGTCCGGCGAACACCGTCGTCGAGGCCGAAGTCCGGATCGCGCCGCTCCGGGCGGCCGGCGATCTCGCGGGCGGTCTGATCGAACGCCCTGATGCGTTGGGTCTCGGCCGCTGTGCGCCAGGTGAAGGCCCACTCCACAGGGGGCGCGTCGGTGATCGGGATGTACGTCACGTCGGGTCGCGCGTAGTAGCGCCCCATGTGGGCCGGCGCGGGGTACATGCCCTTGCCGGCGCCGACGAGTGAGAGCATCTCTTGGATCGTCGCGAACGACGGGCCGTGTTTGATGGGTTGTCC
>DATMDV010000330.1:0-2934 GCA_035557475.1 Ilumatobacteraceae bacterium | reverse complement strand
CGGGATCCGGTGCTGTTACCACGGATGGCTGTTCGCGCCGGATGGACGCTGCCTCGACATGCCCGTCGAGGTCGACCGCGGCCGACGCCGCGACCGCTACCGGCAACCGTGGTACCCGGTGCACGAGTACCACGGCCTGGTGTTCGCCTACCTCGGCCCACCCGAACGCAAGCCGGCGTTTTCGATCTACGACACGTTCGAGCGCGTGCCCGACGGCTACGAGATCGTCGCCGACGACAACAACATCGGACTCGAGGGCCCGACCACGCCGTGCAACTGGTTCCAGACGCACGAGAACGTGATGGACCCGTTCCACGTGTTCGTGCTGCACTCCGCGTTCAGCGGCAACCAGTTCGTCGCCGAGATGGCGAGCCTGCCCGAGGTCAGCTGGCACGCCACCGAGCGCGGCGTGAAGAGCTACCAGGACCGCGTCCTCGACGGCGGCGTGCGGTTCCACCGGGTCACCGAAGTGGTCATGCCAACCGTCCGGATCGTCGCCAGCCCGTTCGTGGAGACCTACGGATCCGCCAACAACGTCTCGTGGACGCTCCCGATCTCTCGCACCGAGACCAAGATCCTCACTCTGCTCGTGCGCCCGGTCGGAGCGCCTCGCATCCGCGCCCGCTACGACGGCAAGACGTGGGACGAGCTCACCGAGGAGGAGCACCGTCAGCTGCCCGGCGACTACGAGGCCCAGGTCGGTCAGGGCGCGGTCACGTTCCACTCGCACGAGCACCTCGCCGGCAGCGACAAAGGCGTGACGATGTTCCGCCACCTCTTCCGTCAGCAGGTCGAGGCAGTCGCGGCCGGCCGCGACCCGATCGGTGTCGCGTTCGACGACGAGTCCGCCCGCTACGAGATCCAGGCCGGCAACTTCCTGGAGTGATCGCTCTCCGGGTCAGTGGCCGAAGTGAGGTGGTATCGGTCATTGGCCCCGAAACATCGGTGTGACCGAACCTGATGGTCGAAGATGGCGTCGTGGATTGCATGTCGAGTGACGTGTTGGAGGATCCGGCCTATTCGGTGCCAGTCGCGCTTCCCGCGGCAAGCGGAGTCGGATGGCTTCGTGGGACCGTGGCGCGGTTCAGCGAGGGCGACGCGCATCGTCGCCGTCGCGCGCTCGTGGTGAGCTTGATCGAACAGCTCGGACTCGTCGCCTATGAGGGCACACCGACGCGATCCCTGTTGGCAGCACTCGGGCTCCCGGCCGATCTGGAAGGCGACGTCGCCCTGGTCGCCGCCGCCTACCAGCCTCACTTCGCGCAGACCGACGAGGCGGACCTGGCGGCGGACCGCCTCGTGGCGGCGTGCGGCGGGAGGACCGAGAACGCCGCCGCAGTCGTGTGCGTCCTCGTCCAGGCCCACAGCGCCACACTGGCGCTGATCGACGAATGCCGGGCCGGATCGTCCAACCCGCCGGTGCCGTTCACCCGTCGTGTCCGAACGAGCGGCGAGGAGGTCCTCGTCGATCTGCACGACGCTCAATTCGGCCGTGGGCCGCACCAGTGCCCTGGTGAGCAGCTCGCCCGGCATCTCGCCGACCATGCGCTCGCCTGACCGCGACTGCGTCGCTGAAGCCCATGGGCTCGGTCAATCAGCCGGTGACCTCGGACGTCAACGAATCGGTTCGCATCCGGCGCCAAGGGTTCAAGTTGGCAGCATCACGAGGTGGTCGACGATCTCGTCGAAACGAACGTTGAGCTCGCCGCGTACCGTGACCACTGCCCAGTAGCCGCCGTCGAGCGGCCAGGTGACCACCTGTGTCTGGCCGTCGCCGGCGCCCACACTGAAGACGTGTCCCGCGATCCCGTCGACGGTGATACGTCCGACGTGCGAGAACCCGAGACCGAGCAGGGTCGAGAGCCCGTCCGGCCATGCATTCGCACTCAACTCGTGGCCGTCGAGTCGCCACGTCTCGGAGTAGCCGGGAGCGGTGCGGGCGTAATCGAAGGACTGCAGCTCGAGAGCGGCGTCGGGCGCGGCTGGCGGCAGCGACGGATGCGATCCCACGCTGAACATCCATTCCGTGAGCTGTGCCGTGTCGACCCCGGTTCCGGTGACGATGACCACCGATCCGCCCACTCGCGTCCACTGCAGTCGGTTGAGGTTGTCGCCATCGGCCACGGAGTCGAGCACCCACGCCCGGCCCCAGGGCACGTCGTCGATCTCGGTCGCTTCACCCGGTCCGAACTCGGTCGGCGCGCCCTCGGTGGCGAAGTACGCCGACATCGCCCGCACTGGATCGGTCGACAGGTCTGCCCACACGAAGTATCGCTCGACGCGATCCCGCGGTTGGAGCGGCTCGGTGGCGCCCGACACGACTTCTACGGCTGGGAGATCGAGCCGATACCACCCGCTCACGCTGCGTACGTCGAGCACCGCGGCAGGCACGACCACGCGATCGTCGTCGCGTCCGACGAGCAGTACGAGACCACCGATCGACACAACCAGCGCGGCCACCACCAACACGGGCCAGACTCGACGACCGTGGCGGTCATCGACGACGGGGACGTCAACAACTGGCGAGGGCGCGGGCGGCCTCGATCGCAACGTCCACGCCGGAGCTTCCATGTCCTGACCGAGCGTACCGAATCAACACGTTAGAACCACTGTTCGAAGTCACGCCGCCACTCGGTGCGGTCAGTGGCCGAGGAGGGTGAGGCGGGGCGGCCTCGTGTCGTGGGTGGTGCCGATGGGTGTGTGGAGTTGGAAGTTGGCCGGCCTCGAGGGGCTCGAGACTGAAGTGCTGCTCGTGGCAGTGGTGGTGGTGGTGCCAGTACAACACGCCGGTTGGAATGTCGTGGTGTTCGACCACGAATCGGGCCATCGCCACCAAGGCGTCGGCGCGACGTTGGGCGGCGGTGCGCGTGTCGTGATCGGCGGGGCGGGCCAGGAACCGGATCGCCTGGTTGACGTACCCGGCGCCTTCGCCGT
>DATMDV010000329.1:0-4370 GCA_035557475.1 Ilumatobacteraceae bacterium | reverse complement strand
TGACCTGGTGGGGCGGGTGGGGATCGAACCCACGACCCAGGGATTATGAGTCCCCTGCTCTGACCACTGAGCTACCGCCCCGAAAAACGTGGATGGGACCCTCGCGCCGGCGACGGGTCCCATTTGTCGTGGCTCCGGGGGTGGGGCTCGAACCCACGACAATCGGCTTAACAGGCCGGTGCTCTGCCAACTGAGCTACCCCGGAAGGGCGACCGTGGACGATAGCGCTCGAACGAGGCCCATGACACTCCGATGGGTCGTCGAGTGGCAGTACGTGACCGCCGGACACCCGTAGACGTGCTTGGACCGACGCCGGGTCGGATCGGCGACCGCCCGATATGGGGCACGGAATTGTGATCGTGGGATCTCGAGCAGATCGCTCCAGAACAGCTCAGCCGCGTCGAGGTCCAACCCCTCGTGCAGATAGAGCCGCACCCGAAGCCGCGACTCGTCGATCGAGAAGCACCGTCGCAACCACGTGAGGAACAATCGCAACACCGAAGGGTCGGTGTTCGCCATACCGACCTGGCCGTCACGTTTGAAGCCCTCGCCCAAGTAGAGCGCAACGCCGACAAGATACAGCTCGCGGTCGTTCATCCGGCCGACGCATTCGATCGCCGCGGCGTCCGCCCGTTCGATCTCCTCGATCTTCCTGAAGTGGAGGCTGCTCACTCGCGGCGGTCGAGTTCGACGGCGAGGGTTGGGGACGAACTCGACGTCACGGACCCACAGCGATACTGACGACTTCGACACACTGAGCTCGGTGGCGATGTCGGCCAACGTCCACGCCTCGGCACGCAGCTGTCGCGCTCGTTGCTGTTCGAGCAGCTTGCCGCCGTACCCCATCCCTCAATCGTGACGCAGGGGTGCGACAGCGCGCCGACGTGCTACTCGGCTTCGAGGAACTCGCGGAGTCGGTGGGAGCGCTGGGGATGGCGGAGCTTGGCGAGGGTCTTGGCTTCGATCTGGCGGATCCGCTCGCGGGTGACGCCGAACTGCTTGCCGACCTCTTCGAGCGTCTTGGCCTGACCGCCGTCGAGCCCGAATCGCATCCGCACGATCTCCTGCTCGCGCTCGGACAGCTCGCCGAGCACGTCTTCGACGGCCTCGGTCAGCATCGTCTTGGTCGCCGCGTCGGCTGGGCCGTCGGTCGACGAGTCCTCGATGAAGTCGCCGAGGTTCGACTCGTCCTCCTCGCCGACGGGCGAGTCGAGCGACAACGGGTCCTGCGAGATCCGCAGCAATTCGCGCACCCGCTCGGGTTCGAGCTGCAGCTTCACCGCCAACTCCTCGACGGTCGGCTCACGCTCGAGCTCCTGGTGCATCTGGCGACGCATCCGGGTGAGGCGGTTCATGTGCTCGACCATGTGGACCGGGATGCGGATCGTGCGCGCCTGGTCGGCGATCGAGCGGGTGATGGCCTGGCGGATCCACCACGTCGCGTACGTCGAGAACTTGAACCCCTTGGTGTGGTCGAACTTGTCGACCGCCCGCATCAGGCCGAGGTTGCCCTCCTGAATGAGGTCGAGCAGCTGCATGCCGCGCCCGGAATATCGCTTGGCGATGCTCACGACGAGGCGCAGGTTGGCCTGCGTGAGCTCGCTCTTGGCGCGCTGGCCGCGCTGGACGGCGCGCATCATCAACCTGACCTCGGCGGGATCGTTCACGCCCTCGTCGACCCGCTCGGCCGCGCGGTGGCCCTCCTCGATCAGCTGCGCCAGACGCCGCTCGTCGTCACCGGTCAGGAGATCGACCTGACCGATCTCGCGGAGGTACATCCGCACCCCATCGGCGGTGCTCGTGTCGACCCGCGGGGCGATCTTCTTGGCGCCGCGCCGGCGGCGCCGGCGACTGAGGAGACGTTCCGCGTCCTCGTCGTCGATGACCACCTCACGACCCATGCCGACCGGGGTCTCGTCGAGCGACTCGTCGATCTCCTCGTCGATCACGATCCCCTCGGCGGTGAGGGCCGCCTGCACCACGAGCAGTGCTTCGCTGGTCAGCTCGACGCTGCGCAACACATGGGTGATGTCCTCAGCGGGGAGCTCGCCGACGACGCGCCCGCGCACGACCAGCCGCTGCCACTCTTCCCGATCGACCCCACCCAGTGGTGGGACGACCGTGGAATCGAGAGCATCCGCTCCCCCCATCAACGTCCTTCCGTTCGGCCCGCCAGCCAAACTAGCAACCACTCCGCCGCATCGGCCGCGTGTTCCTGTACCCCCAGGTCTTCGAGCCGCAAGCGCGCCTCTCGATCGTCCAGTTCGAGCGCGGCATCGTTCAACGACGCCGTCCGACCGAGCTCGCGCCGCACCGCGGCGGCGATCAGGTTGCGCGCCTCGACTTCGGCCTCGACCTCCAGGTCGACCACGGCGGCCCGCTCGAGCACCTCGCGCGCCTCGGGATCGGCCTGCGCCAGGGCGCCCCCCAGATCGCCTCCCGCGGCGGCGATGGCGAGGAAGGCCCGGC
This sequence comes from Ilumatobacteraceae bacterium, assembly GCA_035557475.1. Taxonomy (GTDB): domain Bacteria; phylum Actinomycetota; class Acidimicrobiia; order Acidimicrobiales; family Ilumatobacteraceae; genus JALOLG01. The sequence continues at coordinate 1,901 of DATMDV010000329.1, read as the reverse complement.
GGTACAGCTCGTCGGCGAACAACGATTCGACGAGCCACGGGGCGATCGAGTCCCAGTCCTGGACGAGCTGGGTGATCGCCACGAATTCGGCGTTCTCGCGCTGGCCGAGGCGCGACCGGGTGGGCGACACGTTCAGCTGTGGGCGACGCACACCGCGCTCGGCGAGTTGCACGAGATCGGCGACTGGCAGGCCGACCTGGGCCGCGACCTGGCCGGCATAGAGCTTGCGCACGTTCGAGTTGGGATGCTCGTTGATGACGGCCATCGCCACCTCACCCAGGCGGGCACGCTGCTCGGGCGACTGCGGCGACTGACCCTGCAACACTCGATCGAGCCGAAACCCGAGGAACGGCGGGGCCGAGCCGACTGCCGCCGCGAGAGCTTCTGGATCGGACAGCGCCAACTCCCCCGGATCCTTGCCACCCGGAAAGCGCGCCACGCTGACCTCTACCTGGTACTTCTGCTCCCACTCGTAGAACCGTTCGGCCGCGCCCTGACCGGCCGCGTCGGCGTCGAACGCCAGCACCACCCGGTTCGCGTAGCGCTTCAGCAGCCGGACGTGCTCCTCGGTGAACGCCGTCCCGCACGTGGCGACGGCACGCGGGAGCCCGGCGCGGTGGAAGCCGATCACGTCGGTGTAGCCCTCGCACACGATCGCCTGGTCGGCGGCGACGATGTCGCCCTTGGCCCAATTGAGCCCGTACAGCGTCTTCGACTTGGTGTAGATCGGGGTCTCCGGTGAGTTCTTGTACTTCGCCGGATCGGTCGATCCGGGCAGGATCCGACCACCGACACCGACCGCGTCGCCGTTCTCGTTGAAGATCGGGAACAACACCCGGGACCGGAACGCGTCCTGCAACCGTCCCGACCGGTTCGAGAACGCCAACCCGTTGTCGCGCAGCAGGTCGGGCGCTACCCCGACGCCTCGCGACAACGCATCCCACTCGTCGGGCGCCCATCCGATCTTGAACGTCCGCGCCGTGTCGCCGGCAAGCCCGCGGCTGCGGAGGTAATCGCGCGCCTCGCGCGCCGCCGGGTCGTTCAGGAGCCGGTCGTGGTACCAGTCGATGGCCTTCGCCATCGCGTCGACGAGTTGTTTGCGGCGGGCGCGTTCCTTGCTGTGGCCGGCGGTCGTGTACGTGAGCTGGATCCCGGCCTTGGCGGCGAGCTGCTCGACCGCTCCCACGAAGTCGACGTGATCGATCTCCTGCACGAACGTGAACACGTCACCTGACGCATCACAGCCGAAGCACTTGTAGCGGCCGGTCTCCTCGCGCACGTTGAACGACGGTGTCCGCTCGGCGTGGAACGGGCACAACCCGAGCCAGTTGCGGCCGCTCTTGCGCAACTGGACGTGCTGCGCCACGACGTCGACGATCGAAACCGTCGAACGGATCCGCTCGATGTCGTCGTCGACGATCGCCATGCAGAGCCGAGGCTAACGGTGGGCCCGCGCGCGTCTATCGCTCATCGAACGGTGGTCCTTGCTCGACGGACGCGGTCGAGTCGGCGTGCGCGCCGGACCTCGACGTGGACGAGTCCACGGGCGCGCTGTCGTCAGCAGCGGCCTTCACGGCCAACCGTTCGGACTTGAGCGAGAAGCCCACCGCAGCAGTCAGGACGAGCACGATGACGACGAGCGAGAGCCAGGTCGGGATGTGGTACCACTCGTGGACGAGCATCTTCACGCCGACGAAGGCGAGGATGATCGCGAGGCCCTGCTGGAGGTACGAGAACCGTCCGTGGAGGTCGGCGAGCAGGAAGTACAAGGCGCGCAAACCGAGGATCGCGAACGCGTTCGACGAGAAGACGATGAACTGCTCACGGCTGACCGCCAGCACCGCGGGGACGCTGTCGACAGCGAACAGCACGTCGGTGCCCTCCACCAGGACGAGCACCGC
>DATMDV010000328.1:0-9809 GCA_035557475.1 Ilumatobacteraceae bacterium | reverse complement strand
CCGGATGACGTCGGCCAAGGCGTGGGGCATCGACGCCCGCCTGCTGACCCCGGCCGAGATCAAGGAGCTGGTGCCGTTCATCAACGCCGACATCCTGCTCGGCGGCTACTACACGCCGAGCGTGTCGGTGGTCGACTCGTTGCAGACCGGCACGCTGATGCGCGAGGAGGCGATCGCCAAGGGCGCGTTGCAGGTGTTCGCCAACACCGAGGTGCTCGACGTGGAGGTCACCGACGGCACGGTCACCGCCGTCGTCACCGACAAGGGCCGCATCGAGGCCGAGCACGTGGCGATCGCGTGCGGGGTGTGGAGCCCGCGCATCGCGGCGATGGCGGGGGCGACGATCCCGCTCACCCCCGCGGTACATCAGATGGCCGACGTCGGGCCGATCGACATGCTGGTCGAGACGAACATGGAGGTCGCCTACCCGATCGTCCGCGACATGGACACGTTCTGCTACGAGCGCCAGAGCGCGGGCTCGATGGAGGTCGGCTCGTACGCGCACCGCCCGATCTTCCACCACCCCGACGACATCCCGTCGAACGCGGCGTCGGCGCTCTCCCCCACCGAACTGCCGTTCACCGCCGACGACTTCGACCAGCAGATGGAAGAGGCCATCGACCTGATGGAGATGCTCGGCGACGCCGAGATCAAGTACGCGATCAACGGCCTGCTGTCGCTCACCCCCGACGCGATGCCCGTGCTCGGCGAAACGATCGAGGTGCGCAACCTGTGGTCGGCCGCCGCGGTGTGGGTCAAAGAAGGCCCCGGCATCGCCCAGTTGGTCGCCGAGTGGATGACGTTCGGCTATCCGAAGCTGTGCGACCCGCACTCGTCGGACATCTCGCGCTTCTACCCGTACGAGCGCACCGAGCACCACATCTACGCCCGCTGCGCCGAGCACTTCAACAAGACATACGGCATCGTGCATCCGCGTGAGCAGTGGGCGAGTCAGCGTGACATGCGCCGCAGCCCGTTCTACGCGCGCGAACAGGCGCTCGGTGCGGTGTTCTTCGACGCTCGCGGCTGGGAGCGCCCGCAGTGGTACGAGTCGAACATCGATCTACCCCACCGCTACGCCGGCCGTTGCGAGCCGCGTCCGCACGAGTGGGATGCTCGGTGGTGGTCGCCGATCACCAACGCCGAGCACCTCCACATGCGCGACCACGTCGGCATGGTCGACCTCACCGCGTTCAACGAGTTCGACTTCGAGGGCCCGGGCACGCTCGACTTCCTGCAGTACATGTGCGTGAACAACGTCGACGTGGCGGTCGGTCGCTCCGTCTACACGCCGCTGCTCACACCGCACGGCGGGTTCCGTGGCGACCTGACGATCATGCGCCTCGGCGACGACCGGTTCCGGGTGATCACCGGCGCGTTCGACGGCGGCCGCGACAAGTACTGGTTCACGCGCCATATGCCCACCGACGGATCGGTCACGTTCACCGACAACACATCGGCCACGTGCACCATCGGGGTATGGGGTCCCGATGCCGAAGCGACGATGGCCAAGATCGTCACCGGCCCGTCGAAGGCCTACGACGTCTCGCAAGCCGGCTTCCCGTACGGCGCTGTACGCGAGGTCCTGATCGACGGTGTGCCGTGCACGATGTTCCGCATCTCGTACGTCGGTGAGAACGGTTGGGAGATCTACACCAACACCGAGCACGGCCTGCGCGTCTGGGACTCGATCTGGGACGCCGGTGAGGAGTTCAACATCCGCCCGATCGGCATCGGTGTGTACGCCGTGACGGGGCGGATCGAGAAGGGCTACCGGCTGATGGGCGCCGAGCTCGAGAGCGAGTACAACCCCGTCGAAGCCGGGCTGGCGCGTCCGAAGGTGAAGTCGGCCGACTTCATCGGCAAGGAGGCGTACCTCGCGGCGCGCGAGGCCGAGCCGGTGACGACGCTGTGCACCCTGGCGATCCTCGACCACACCAGTGCCGACGGAACGCCGCGCTACCCCACCGGTGGCAACGAGCCGATCCTCACGATCGACGGCGAGCGCATCGTCGACACCCACGGCCGTGTCTCGCGGGTCACCACCGCCGGCGCTGCACCGTCGCTCGACTGGTACCTGCTACTCGCCTACCTCCCACCCGAGTTCGCCGTCGAGGGCAACGAGTTGCGGGTGATGTACATGAACGAGCTGTTCCCGGTGGTCGTCGCGCGTGTCGGCAGCCAGCCCTTGTTCGACCCCGATGACACCCGGATGAAGACGTGAAAATCCTCGTCTGCGTGAAGCGGGTGCCGGCGCCCGGGGCGCGCATCAACATCACGGCCGACGGGCTGGCGGTCGACACCGCGTTCTTGGGGTTCACGACGAGCCCACACGAGGAGTGCGCGCTCGAAGCCGCGGTGCAACTCGTCGAAGCCGGCGGTGGTGACGTGACCGTTCTGACGCTCGGTCCCGCCGCAGCCGAAGAGCAGCTCCGCTACGCCGCCAGCGTCGGGGCGACGAGCGCCGTCCTCCTCGCCACCGACGGCAGCGACTGGGATCCGCAGCGCACGGCACGGGCGATCACGGCGGCGGTCGCGGATCTCGAGGCGACCGGCGGGCCGTTCGACCTGATCCTGTTCGGCAACGAGTCCGCCGACTCGGGCGGGTTCCAGGTCGGCATCCGGGTCGCCCACGCGCTCGGCCGGCCGATCGTGAACGGCGCCAAGGGCATCAGCATCGTCGACGGCACGGCCGAGATCTGGCGCGAGGCCGACGCGGGCCGCGAGGTCTACCGCCTGCCGCTGCCCGCCGTCGTGGGCGTCAAGGAGGGGATCAACCTCCCCCGTTACCCGACGATGAAGGGCCGCCTGGCGTCGAAGAAGCTCGAGATCGCGACGGTGCCGGCGACGGCCGAGCCCGGCACCCAGACAATGGTCTCTCTGCGGGCGCCCGCCGAGCAGGCGTCGAAGACCGTCGTGCTCGGAGCTGGTGTCGAAGCGGTCCCGGCCGTGGTCGACTTGCTCGAATCGCTCGGGGTGCTGAGGTGATCCCGTGATCCTCGTCGTCGTCGAGCACGACCGCGGCACGATCGCGGCAGCGGCGCTCGAGGCGCTGACCGCCGGGGCTCGCCTGGCTTCCGACCGGGACGACGTCGTCGAGGCCCTCACCATCGGGGCGTCAGCCGACGCGCTCGCCGACCAGCTCGCGACGTACGGCGCCGCCGCCGTCCACCAAGCGCACCACGACCTGCTCAGCGACTACGGGCCCGAGGCGTGGGGTGAGGTCGTCGCCCAGGCCGCGGTCACGTTGCGCCCGACGACGGTGATCGCCACCGGCACCGACCGCGGCAACGAGGTGCTCGCCCACGCGGCCGCCCGGCTCGACCAGCCGATGGTCGCCAACTGCATCGAGTTCACCGACGGCGATGTGTTCCACGTGACTCGCGTCCGCTGGGGTGGTTCGCTGCTCGAGGAGGCCGCGGTCGACGCCAGCCCCGTTCTGTTCACCGTCGCCCACCACGCCATCGAGGCACAGCCGGCCGATTCACCTGGCGCCGCCGAGCCGCGCCCGTTCGAGCCGGACCTCGATCCGTCGCTGGCGCGCAGCGTCGTTGCCGAACGCGTCGAACGCGTCGCCGGCATCACGTTGTCGACCGCGCCGGTCGTCGTCGGTGGTGGACGGGGAGTCGGATCGGCCGAGGGTTTCGCATCGCTGCAGGAGCTCGCCGATCTGCTCGGCGGTGTCGTCGGCTGTTCCCGTGCCGTCACCAACAACGGCTGGCGCAACCACACCGATCAGGTCGGCCAGACCGGCACCCGGATCGCCCCCGACATCTACTTCGCGTGCGGCATCTCCGGGGCGATCCAGCACTGGGTCGGTGCGATGGCGTCGAAGAACATCCTCGCCATCAACACCGATCCCAATGCGAACATGGTCACCAAGGCCGGGTACGCCGTAATCGGCGATCTGCACGAGGTGGTCCCGGCGATCTCGGCGGAAATCCGGCGGCGCCGCGGAGTCAATTGATCCGACGGCGCCGCGGGATCAGCTGATCAGCGCTCGTCGGCGGGAAGCCCGAGGGCGACCTTGCCGGCGTGCGCGAGGGTCTCCTCGGGCCCGAACGGGTGGAACTTGACCCCCCGCACGTCGCGGTAGCACTGCTCGATGGGCGACGTGCGGTAGAACGCCGCCCCTCCGGCTACCTCGAGCGCCAGGTCGCACACCTCGACGCCGGCGAGCGCGATCTCCCGCTTCGCCGCCATCGCCTCGACGACCGTGTCCATCGACGGCGCCGGGTCGTCGCCGACCGTCGCCAGCGCGCCGTCCAGCGCCCATCCGGCCACCCGCAACCGAGTACGCATCAGCCCGACCTGACGTTGGATGGTCGGATCGTCGGCACGCGGCGTCCCGGCGACGGCCGCGATCGCATGGTCACAGGCGGCCTCGGCGACGCCCAGGTACACGGCCGCGATCGGCAGGAGGGCGATCGAGAAGATCACCTGGAGGGGCGGATCGATGCGGCCGTAGGGGCGGCGGGCGATCACCTTGTCCTCCGGGATGAACACGTCCGTCAGTTCGACGTCGTGACTGCCGGTGCCGCGCATGCCCATCGCGTCCCAGTTGTCGAGCACGTTCACGCCCTCAGCGGCCATCGGGACGGCCATGTTGAGAACGATGCGTCCCTCGTCGGGGTCGTCGTACGGGAACATCGTCGACATCACCGCACCCGTGGGTGACTGGCTGGCGAAGATCTTGCGGCCGCTGACCAGGAAGCCGCCGTCGACCTTCTTGGCCTCGCCGCGCGGCCGGGTCGTATCGGCCCCGCCCGTCGACACCAGCACGATCCCGTCGTCGACGACGCGCCGGAGCGTCGCCTCGGCACCGGGCAGACCGCGGCGGTACCGCCATGCTGTGAACAGCACGACGTGGTGGTGCATCGTCGACGCCAGTGCGGTCGACGCACAATGTCGGGCCAGCTCACGCTGCGCCATCGCCACCTGGCGGATCGTGGCCCCCTGACCGCCCAACTCCTTGGGAACGGCGAGGGTCAGGTAGCCGGAGGCCCGCATCTCTTCGTAGGCCTCGTTGACGAACGTGCCGTCTCGATCGTGGGCCGCGGCGTAGCCCGAGATCCGGTTACCCAGTTCGGCGGCGATGGAAATGAACTCACGCTCGGCATCGAGCGTCTGTATGTCCTCTGTTGTTGTGCTCATAGGTCGGAGGGTACGCAGGCTCCGTTCGCCCGAATAGTGCATTTTCTGTACTCTGCGAACCATGTGTGATTGTCATGCGTGACTACGGCCAGTACTGCCCGGTGTCTCTGGGCAGCGAGGTGCTCGCCGACCGATGGACGCCCCTCATCATGCGTGAGCTGGTGCTCGGCAACACCCGGTTCAACGACATCGAGCGCGGCCTGCCGGGAATCTCGCGCACCTTGCTCGCCCAACGCCTCCGACATCTCGAGCGCAAGGGTGTCCTGCGCCGGCTCCCGACCGCGTCGGGTCGCGGCAACGAGTACCACCTCACCGATGCCGGGCGCGACCTCGAACCGGTCCTCACCGCGATCGGAGAATGGGCGGTGCGGTGGTTGTACGCAGAACCGCTCCCGACCGAAGTCGATCCCATCACGCTCACGTGGTGGATGCATCGTCGCGTCGACACCCCCCGACTCCCCGACCAGCGGGTCGTCGTCGAGTTCGACTACTCCGGCGCCGACTCGACGACGCTCTGGCTGGTGCTGGACCACCGTGAGCCGTCGGTCTGTGTGAAGCATCCCGGCTTCGACGTCGATCTGGTCGTCGCCACCGACCCGGTTTCGATGATGCGTGTCTTCTCCGGGATCACAACGCTGGCCCAGGCGGTCGCCAACGACAAGATCCGCATCCTCGGTTCACCGAAGCTGGCGAAGGCGTTCGGTCACTGGTTCCTGTGGAGCCCGTTCGTTCCCGCTGTTCGCGAGCTGCTCGCCGGCAGGGGCGACGCCTCGATGCCCGCCGCCGCCTCCTCCTCCACGACCTAACCGTCGTCAATCGAAAACGTCGGCGGAGTCGCCGTGCAGGCTGGCGAGATCCGGACGCTGGGCGGCGCCCGTCCCCAACGTGCGGAAGTACTCGACTCGTGGATGATCGTCGTCGAGCACCGGACCGGGTCCGACGAACTCCCTGAGCTGATCGGGACCAGCGGTGTACAGACCAGCCAACGACGCCGCGTCGATGATGCCGACCGCCTCCAGCGCGGTGCGCGTCGCCGGATCGGCGAGCCGTGCGTCGAACGCGGCGGAATCGATCCGGATTGGGTCGCGCGTGCCGACGAGCATCGATCCGTTCGCCCAGGCCGTGGCATAGGGGAACACCTCGAGGAAGCTCCGCACGATCATCTCGTAGTGGACGTCGCGCTCGTCCGGCACCCACTGCAACATCAACCCGCCGTCGGCCAGGGCGTCGCGGGCCAGTTCCCAATACTCGATCGACCACACCTTGCCCGCACCGGCATGCACCGGTTGGATCACGTCGGCGGTGATGACGTCGTAGCGCTTGTCAGTGACGAGGAGGTGGTTGCGGCCATCGTCGACCTCGATGTCGACGTTCGGTCGGTCGACCACGCCCCCGTTGGCACCGGCGAGGAACTCGGCACCGCGGACGACCTCGCCGGACAGCTCGACGACTTCGACGTGCACGTTCGGGAACGAGCTCACTCCGTACGCGGTGACACCACCCCCGAGACCGACGACGAGCGCCTCGCGAGGGTCGGGATGCAGGGCGACGGCAAGCGTTCCGATCAAGCGGTGATAGCCGACCATGAACGCCGCGTCGTTTGCCTGATGGAGGCCATCCAGATACATCGCGCGCGTCCCGTCCGTGCGCTCCTGGATGCTGACGGTCGTCTGGGCACCCTCCTCGATCCACAGCAACCGCTCGTCGGGATACCGGTACCGCAGGGCCGCTGAATACGGATTGGGCACCAACGGACCGATGACGAGCGCGCCGAGCGCGACGGCAATCACGGCGACGATCGCCCGCTCGCGTCGCGCTTCCCACGCGGTCACTGCGATCACGGCGGCGGCGGCGGCCGATGCGATCGCCAGCACGATGAGGCTGCGCCTCGTTCCGAGGACGGGCACGAGCACGAACCCGGCCACCAGCGAGCCGGCGATTCCCGCTGCGACGTTGAGGCCGTAGAACGCACCGATCCGCCGACCGGGGTCGGGATCGTCGCCGACGTACAACCGGACGCCAATCGGGAACGCGACGCCCATCAGCACCGTGGTCGGCAGGATCGCCAGCGCGCTCGCGATCAGCACGAACTCCAGATCGCCGTCGACCATTGGGACCAGGTCGCTCAGCCGGTTGCGCACCCGGTAGGCCTGGGACAGGAACTGCAACGACGACGCGGCGACGAGTGCAATCCCGAATTCGACGACGACCAGCACCCGCACCAGATCGGTGCGGCGCGCCAACAGCGGTGCGGCGATGAAGCTCCCGAGCGCGATGCCGCCGAGCACGGTCGCGAGCATCATCGTGAACGCGTACGTGTTGCTCTCGAGGTACAGCACGAGCACGCGGAACCACACGACCTCGAGCGCGATCGCCACGAACCCGGACACGATGAACACGCCGAGCACGACCCGCTGCATGCGATCTCGTGAAGTTTCGGCGTTCTCAGGACGCCGAAACTTCTTCACGAGATCGGGGTTGGACGGGGCGGCGGCGGCCGCGCGGCGTGAGGCGATGACGGCGATCACACCGACGACGACGTTGGCGAGGGCCGCGATCCGAAACGACGAGACGATGCCGTAGCGGCCGATCAGCACGAACCCGGCGATGATCGTGCCGAAGATCGCGCCCGTCGTGTTGGCGCCGTAGAGCACGCTGACCCGCTCGCCGAGCCGGTCGGGGCGCGTGAGCGACGACTTCATGACGAGCGGCAAGCTGGCGCCCATCAACGTCGCCGGCACGATGAGGGCGGCGAAGGCCAGCACGAATCGGACCGCGGTGAGCAGCACCCGTGAGCTCGGCACGACATCGGCGATCGCCACGTAGACGGCCTCCACCACGTCGAACGTGAGCGGCGACAGCACGGCGAGCACACCGATCGCGATCTCGGCGATGCCGTACCAGTGCAGGGGCCGAGTCGTTCGGTGGGCGAAGCGCCCGGCGACCACGCTCCCGAGCGCGAGGCCGCCGAAGAACGCCGCGAGCACCGTGGAAACGGCGTGCACCGTCACGCCGAACACCAACGTCAGTTCCCGCAACCACAGCTGCTGGTACACGAGCCCACATGCGCCGGAAACGAAGAACAGCGCGGCCAGCAGCAGGAGCACGCCGCGATCACGCGTCTCGGTGGGCGACGCGAGCTGTACGCGCTCGACCGACACGGCTGGCATCGCGTCGCACCCTAATTGCGACCTCCTCACGGACGGGCGCACCCCACCACGTGGCGGACCCCGCTCGCTACCCTGATCGACCGTGGCGCACTCCACCGCCGATCCGACCTACGCGTGTCTCGCGATGTACCCGTTCAAGCCGATCCGCCCGGCGTGGGACGCGTTGTGGACGGCTGTCCACCGGTCGGCGCCGTGGGCACCGGCGACATTGCGGTGGACCGACGACGTCCACGCCACGTGGACCGATCCGAACTGTGTCGTCGGGCAGGCGTGTGGGTGGCCGGTCGCCGCGCTCCTGCGCGACAGCGTCGAGGTCGTCGGTGCCTTCACATTGACGATCCCCGGGGCGCGCGGCCACCGGTACCGCAGCGTGCTCGTCGGGCGCGACCGGCGCCAGCTCGCCGAGTTGGCCGAGGCCGGCGCGGTCGTGGTCGCCAACAGCGCCGACAGCCTGTCGGGGTGGATCAGCTTCCTCGCCGCCGCGGCCGAGGCGGGCGTCGTCGGGCGGTGGCCCGGCGAGGTGATTTGGTCGGGCGCCCACATCGAGAGCCTGCGCTACCTCCAAGAGCAGCGTGCCGATGTGGCGTGCATCGACGCCCTCAGCCTCGTCCACATCAAACGTCTTTACCCCGAGCTAGTGGCGGGGTTGCACGAGATCGGCGACGGACCGCGCGTGCCGAGCCCTCCGGTGATCGTCCCGGCGGCAACCCCGAGCGCGTTGATCGACTCGTTGCGCGATGCGCTCACGTGGGCCGTGTCAGAGTCGACGGTGGCCGATGCATGCGGCGCGCTCTGCATCGATGGCTTCGTGTCGCTCGATCACGCGGAGTACGCCACGACGCTCGAGCTCGTCGACGGCTGAGCGGCCCAACGTCGGGCTGTCGCCGACACGACCGAGCAAGTAATGTCGGAACGTTCGTACCGGTAATTCGCGTGCGAATCAACGCACTTCGGGCGCACCGAGACACGACACGAGTAGGGCACGAATGAGGGAACGGGTGACCGACACCGACATCCCAAGTGGCCGCCGGCGAGGCCGGAGCCGGACCGAGGGCATGAGTGGGCGCCTTCCCGTGCAACGCCCGTTCGCCCAGCCGCGCATGATCTACCGTCCCACCGAGGTGGTGTCGGCCGACGCGTTGGAGTCGATCCACGACGCGTCGCTGCGCATCCTGGCCGAGATCGGGATGGACTTCCTCGATCCCGAGTCGCGCGACCTACTTGCGACTGCCGGCGCCGACGTCGAGTCGGGCACCAACCGCGTCCGCTTCGATCCCGAGCTGGTGGTCGAGCTGATCCGCACCTGCCCATCGACGTTCCAGATGCACTCGTGGAACCCGGCGCACACGCTCACGATGGGCGGCGACCACATCGCGTTCGGATCGGTCGGCAGCCCGCCCAACATCGTCGGGCTCGACGGTGTGCGCCGCCCAGGCGACCGAACGGCCTTCCGCGATCTGTTGCGGTTGTGCCAGTCGTTCAACG
>DATMDV010000327.1:0-7091 GCA_035557475.1 Ilumatobacteraceae bacterium | reverse complement strand
GCCACAGTCGCTCGGTGGGTGGAACCCGATCACGCTGCAGTACGAGGCGATCCGCGACATCGTCGTCGTCGTCATCCACGTCTACTTCTTCGGGCTGCTCATCTACATCTGGCACTGGTGGCAGCACCGCGGCGACAGGCCGGCCGCCGGCACCGAGATCGAGACCAGCTCCTACGGCCGCCCGCTGGTGAAGAAGGGCTGACGGGGCATGGCCCGAACGGACGCCAACCCGCCGATGATGCCGTACACCGACGAGTACACCCTCGTCGAGGTCGACGCCGACTACCTCACGAAGGCGGTCAAGCCGAAGCAGTTCATCCACATCGACCAGACCGAGTGCATCATGTGCGAGGGCTGTGTCGACATCTGCCCGTGGAAGTGCATCCACATGGTGACCCCCGACGCGATCGTCGAGGCCACCGGCACCGAGCAGCCCGGCGACGACCCCTCCGACAAAGTGGTCTTCATCATCGACGACGACATCTGCACGCGCTGCGCGCTGTGCGTCGACCGTTGCCCGACCGGCGTCATCATCCTCGGCAAGGTCGGGCCGGCGAGCGCCGGCGGCGACCAGCACGTGAGGACGAACAGTCACGGTTACGCATACGGCATGAGGTTCTGAGGACAAGCCCCCAGGTAACGAAGAGAAGCACGACACTGACATGGCCAAGACCATCGACGAGCAGCCCCGTCCGACCATGAAGGACCGCGCCAACAAGGCGATGGGGTCGGTGCAGGGCAGTCAGGTGTGGGCGAGCATCTTCCGCCCCGGCTCGATCTTCCGCAAGGGCTACACCGACAGCCCCCGAAACCGCAGCTACGTGATCATGAACTCGGTGCTGTACCACCTGCACCCGGTCAAGGTGAAGCGCCACGCGGTCAAGGTCAGCTACACGCTCTGCCTCGGTGGTCTCAGCTTCTTCCTCTTCATCCTGCTCACCGTCACCGGCATCTTCTTGATGTTCTTCTACCGGCCCGAGGCCACCGCCGCGTGGGACGACATCTCGAACCTGCAGACCTCGGTCACGTTCGGGCTCCTCGTACGCAACATGCATCGGTGGGGCGCGCACCTGATGGTGCTCACCGTGTTCCTCCACATGGCGCGCGTCTTCTACCACGGCGCCTACAAGCCACCCCGCGAGTTCAACTGGGTGATCGGCGTGATCCTGCTCACGCTCACGCTGCTGCTGTCGTTCACCGGCTACCTGCTGCCGTGGGACCAACTCGCGCTGTGGGCCGTCACGGTCGGCACCAACATGATGGGCTACACCCCGGTGTTCGGCCAGGACGTCAGATTCGTGCTGCTCGGTGGCAAGGAGATCGGCGCCGAAACGCTCCTGCGATGGTACGTGCTCCACGTGCTGTTCTTCCCGTTCATCATCGTGATCTTCATGGCCATCCACTTCTGGCGCGTCCGCAAGGACGGCGGCATTTCGGGACCCCTCTGATGGTCGGGACTAGCCTCCGAGCCACTTGCGGGCTGCTCGCCCGCCGCGCTTCGGCCGCTCCCTCGGTGCGGCCAGCGCTCACGAGTTCGGCATCGCTCACGGGAGGTCCGGATGACTGAGATCCCCGAACACTTGCTCAAGCGGGCGAAGGAAGCGCGCGAGAAGGCGGCTGCCGACGCCCCTGCCGAAGCGGCGGCCGAGGCACCGGCTGCCGACGCGCCCGCCGCTGCTGGCAGTGACGAGGCCGCTGACGACCCGCGGATCCCTGCCCACCTCCTCGAGCGCAGCCGGGCGGCGCGGTCGAAGACGGCCGACGACGCCGGCGAAGGTTCGAGCGCCGGCGGCGGGGTCGCCGTCGCCGACAAGGTGGGCGCCGTCGTCACCGCCGCGCCAGCCGGTGGCGGGGTGCCGATCGGCGCCGGGCCTGGCGGTCACACGCAGCGGTTGCTGACCGTCGTCAAGAGCGGCTCGATCCAGGAGGTCAAGGCCGCACCGATCGACAAGGTGCACACGTGGCCGCACCTGCTCGCCGCCGAGTTCGCCGCCGCCCTCGCGTGCACAGCGTTCACATTTCTGTTCTCGATCTGGGTCAATGCCCCGTTGCTCCAGCACTCGAACGCCAACCAGACGCCGAACCCGTCGAAGGCGCCGTGGTACTTCCTCGGTCTGCAGGAACTGCTCACGATGTTCCACCCGATGATCGCCGGCGTGACCATCCCGGGTGTCGGGCTGATCGTGCTCATCTTCGCTCCGTACATCGACAAGAACCCGTCGAACAAGCCGGAGGACCGTAAGTTCGCGATCTCGCTGATGACGGTGCACCTCATGTTCTGGGCGGTGCTCGTCATGATCGGTTCGTTCTTCCGGGGCCCTGGATTCAACTTCACGCTGCCGTGGCGAGACGGCCTGTTCTTCGAGCTGTGATCGCGCGCGAAAGGAGATCGCCAACATGAACGCAACCAGCATCATCGTGATCGCCGTCGCCGCGGTGGTCGTGCTCGGCATGATCTCGTTCCTCACCCTGGCGCGTCGCTCCGACGTGCGCGGCGCCGGGGCGCTCAGCGCCGAGACCCGTCAGCGTGACCGCGCGGCGCGCGCTGCACGTCCGGTCGAGGCGCCCGCCCGCAACGCGGCCGAGGCCGAAGCCGAGGGCGTGGCCGCCCGCACCGGAGTGGCGCTGGCGGTGGCCGAGCCGGCGCCGCTCGCACCGTGGGTGCCACCCGACCCCGAGGCGATCGGCGTCAGCCGGCGGATGTTCTTCAATCGGGCGACGGTCGCGCTGATGAGCGCCGGGATCGGGGCGTTCACGGCGGCGAGCTTCGTGGCATTCCTCTGGCCGTTCCAGACCGGTGGCTTCGGTGGCAAGGTGGCCCTCGGCAAGCTCGACGACATCAGGGCGGGCATCACTGCCGGCAGCGGCTTCTTCTACGCACCCGAAGCCCGCACCTGGGTCACGGCCTATCCGAGTGATGCGATCCCCAAGGCCGAGGCGGTCTACGCCGACACGATCCTGCCCGGCATGCGGGCCGGAATCGTCGCGCTGTACCAGAAATGCCCGCACCTCGGTTGCCGCGTGCCGAACTGCGTCAGCAGCCAGTGGTTCGAATGCCCGTGCCACGGTTCCCAGTACAACCGCGTCGGTGAGAAGAAGGCCGGCCCCGCGCCTCGCGGCATGGATCGCTTCCCGGTCACCGTGGCCCCCAACGGCGACGTCACCGTCGACACCGGCATCGTCGTCAACGGGCCGGCGATCGGCACCAACACCACCGGCCAAGAGGCCGAAGGTCCGCACTGCATCGGACAGTCGGAGCACTGATGCCGGCAATCGCGACGACGTCGATCGCGTGGGTCCTCCTCGCGATCATGGTGGTCGGCTGGATCACCTACGCCGCGCTCAACGCCGGCGCGGCACGCCGCGAGCTCGGCTCGGAGATCGAGCTCGCCGCCAACCGCAAGCCGTACCTCGCCGACGAGGAGCTGGAGGGTCGGCGACTCGAAGTGCTGCAGCTGTTCAGCCTCGTGATGCTCGTGATCATGGTCATCGGCCTTCCGCTGTACTGGATCCTCGAGCCGTCGCGGATGGCCGGCGCGACAAGGGGTCAGGAGAACCGCTTCGTCAACTGGGGATCACAGCTGTTCGCACCGACGGCTGAGAACGGGTTCAACTGCGCCGGCTGCCACGGCGGGATGAAGGCGTCCGGCGGCGTCGCCCCGTTCAACATCACCGACGGGCGCACCGGCGAGGTCAACGCGGTCGACTGGTACGCGCCGGCGCTGAACACCGTCTTCTACCGCTTCGACGAGGAAGAGGTGCGGTTCATCATCGTCTACGGCCGGGCGTTCTCACCGATGTCGCCCTGGGGCCTCGAAGGCGGCGGACCGCTCAACGACCAGCAGGTCGACACGTTGCTCGCCTACATCAAGAGCATCCAGATCGAACGCGAGGACTGCGGCCCGGACGAGACCGATCCTTTGCTGTGCGAATCCGGTCACCTCCCCGCCGATGATCAGGCCGACATCGACGAGTTGGCTCGTCGCGCCGTCGAGGACGGCGAGTTCGCGACGTACGGCGAGGCGCTGTTCAACCTCGATCTCTCCAGCGGCGCGTACAGCTGCGCGCGGTGCCACACGCCGGGTTGGAGCTGGGGCGACCCGGGCGTGTCGGGACAGGGTGCGTTCGGCTGGAACCTCACCGACGGGGCCGTCGACACCCACTTCCCGAACAAGGACGAGATGATCGACTTCATCAAGACCGGCTCCGAGCTCGGCGCCAAGTACGGCACCCAGGGCCAGGGCAGCGGGCGCATGCCGGGCTTCGGCAGCATGCTCACCGACGAGCAGATCGACGCCATCGTCGACTACGTGCGGAGCCTCTAGATGAGTGCGTTGCTGGCCATCACGTGGGAGCCCGAGCTCCGCGGCATCCTGATCGTCATCATCGCCACCGTCACGTTGTGCGGCAGCGTCTACCTGGTGCTCGGGACCAACCTCGGCGCCCGACTCGGCTTCCTCGTGGCGTTCAGCGGATTGGCCGGCTGGATGGCGCTGATGGGTGCGATCTGGTGGATCTACGGCATCGGTCTGAAGGGCCCCGAGCCGTCGTGGGAGGCGATCCCCGGCCGGACCGTGATCCAGGATTCGAGCGCGCTGCGCGGCGCCGGGGTGCTCGACGATCTCCCGACGATTCCCGAAGGCGCCTCGTTCGCCGAGGAGGCCGACCTCGTCGAGAAGCAGTTCGAGGCCGAGGGCTGGGTGCAGCTCGCCGAGTCGGAGCCGTCGTTCGGTCAGGCCGGGTCGTCGGCGGGCGAGCTGCTCGTCGAGACCGAGACGTTCGCCACCGGCGAGTTCGAGGTCGTCAGCGTGTTCGACACCGGCGGTGAGCGCTACCCGAAGCTCGGCGAGAGCCTCGACTTCGTCGCCTTCTTCCACAAGCCCCACTACGCGGTCGTCGAGGTCGCTCCCCTCGAGCAGCTGCGGGAGGAACCGGGGCGGGCGCCGACACCACCCGAGATCGACACCACCCGCCAGCATCAGTACGTGTACATGGTGCGCGACCTCGGTGCGCGTCGCCAACCGGCGGCGCTGATCACGCTCGGATCGACCACGGTGTTCTTGCTGCTCTGCTGGATGCTGCACCGACGCGACCGCGTGGTCGCCGAGAACCGCAGCCGACAACTGGTGCCGACGGGTTGACCCGATGGGCCAGTACTTGCCGATCTTGGCGCTGCTCATCCTCGCCGTCTTGTTCGCCGCCCTGAGCTTCGTCGCGTCGCGGCTGTTGGCACCGCGCCGCCCCTCGGCCGCCAAGGAAGCGCCGTACGAGTGCGGCATCGTGCCGAGCCGCGAACCGCCCGAACGCTTCCCCGTCAGCTTCTACATCGTGGCGATGCTGTTCATCATGTTCGACATCGAGATCGTGTTCCTCTACCCGTACGCGGTCGAGCGCGCGGGACTCGGGGTGTTCGGGTTCTGGGCGATCGCCGGGTTCTCGGTGATCTTCTTCCTGACGTTCGTGTACGAGGTCGCCCGCGGTGGCCTCGACTGGGGACCGTTGCACCGGTACCGGAACCTCGACGCCGATGCCGCGATGGTGACATCGGAACGCACGTCGTCGTCCACCATCCGCCGGGTCGGTACCGAAGGCCGGGGCGGTGTCGACGCTGGGGGAGCGGACACCGGGGAAGCCGCGTAAGGAGGCAGCGTGGGTCTGGTCAACGATGTGCTCGACGACGGGATCGGCGGGCTGACTCACAGCGTCATCACCGGCAAGCTCGAGACGCTCGTGCAGTGGGCGCGGTCGCGTTCGTCGTGGCCGGCGACGTTCGGGTTGGCGTGCTGCGCGATCGAGATGATGGCGACGGGCGGCGCGCACTACGACATGTCGCGATTCGGGATGGAGGTGTTCCGGGCGTCACCTCGCCAGGCCGACATCATGATCGTCGCCGGACGCGTCAGCCAGAAGATGGGTCCCGTGCTGCGCCAGGTTTACGACCAGATGATGGAACCCAAGTGGGTGATCTCGATGGGCGTCTGCGCGTCGACCGGCGGCATGTTCAACAACTACGCGATCGTGCAGGGCGTCGACCAGATCGTCCCCGTCGACGTGTACGCGCCCGGCTGCCCACCCACACCCGAGACGCTGATCCACGCCATCGAGACGCTCCACCAGCAGATCGAGGACGGCGAGCTGATGAAGCGCCGCGACGCCACCGGCGGCGGCGCCGGCCTCCACGTCCAAGAGATCGCCCCGACCTCGGTCCCCGTCCTGCTCGGATACCGCTGAAGATGTCGGGCGAGCCAGAAGAAGCCGGCACAGTCGACACGGTCGCGGACGAGACACCTGTCGAACCGCGTCTGGTGCACGGCTGCGTGATCGGCGAGAGCTGCGGTCAGAACGTCGTCCACCCGACCCGCGAGCAGTACGTCGAGCTCGTCCAGCGCCTCGCCGACGACGGGTACGTGATGTGCGTCGACCTGACCGTCGTCGACTACCTGTTGTTCATGGAGCGGGCGGTCCCCGAGGGGATCACACCGGAGCGCTTCGAGGTGGTCGTCAACCTGCTCGACCTCGCCAACCGGCGCCGGCTCCGCCTGCGGGTGCAGGTGCCGGAGGCCGATCCCGTGCTGCCGACGCTGTTCGACATCCACCCCGGCACCGAGGCGATGGAGCGCGAGGCGTTCGACATGTTCGGCATCGTGTTCACCGACCATCCCGACCCGTCGCGCATCTTGATGCCGGAGGACTGGGACGGGCATCCGCTCCGCAAGGACTACGAGGTCGGCGAGATCCCCGTGCAGTTCAAGGGCGCGAGATCATGACCGTGATCACCGACGAGGGCGCCCAGGAGCTGCGGTCGAGGTCGGAGCTCACCGCCAAGGAACTGCTGCGCGAGGTCGGCGCGGTGCTGCGGATGAGCGAGGCCGAGGCGGCGCAGTTGGGCGCGCGTGATGTCGATGTCACCGGCGATGTCGATGTCGGGCTCGATTCTGGTGTCGATGCGGGTCAGACGATGATCATCAACATGGGTCCGCAGCACCCGTCGACCCACGGCGTCTTGCGTCTCATGCTCGAACTGCAGGGCGAGACCGTGCTGCGGTGCAAGCCGATCATCGGCTACCTGCACACCGGCATGGAGAAGACCG
>DATMDV010000326.1:0-15026 GCA_035557475.1 Ilumatobacteraceae bacterium | reverse complement strand
CACCGATCTCACCACCCAACACCGCATCGCGGAACCGGTCACAGCCCCGGACCAGGCTGGCGGTGCGGATCCGATCGCGACACTCGCTGTCGGACCAGCGGCCCAACGCCCGACACCAAATTCACATTGTTGTGGCCATCTGCCCGGTGCACGTTGCGTTGGTCGACTTCGCCGATCACCGCGGCGAGCGCACCCTCGGTGCACCGGCGCAGGCGTTCGAGCCGTTTGAACAACTCGGCGAGCTGGCGCCCGTCGAGGTCTCCCAAGGACTCGACATCGACCAACTCGTCGATCTCGAGCATCATGACACTCATCAGTTCCTCCGATCGAAGGGTTCGAAGATCGGGGGAAGTCGGCACCAACCAACCTAAACAGGGGGTGTGACAGGGACGGTCGCTGAGTCGTCGGTCAGGCGTCGGCGAGCGTGGCGATCGGGACCGCTGCCACGATCTCGCCGTCGTCGATCTCGCCGGTCGGCACGAAGCCCAACCGGCGGTAGAAACCTTCCGGCCCACCGGGCGCGTCGACCCAGCTCGTCTTGAGGATGGTGTCGCCGTCGGCGGCGAGATTTTCGCCGACGAGGCGGAGCGCCCGACGTCCGATCCCGCGTCCTTGATGGCGGGCATCGATCAGGAGCCGCCACAGGTAGGCCTCCAGATGCACCTCCGTCCGCGCCGCGAGCATCACGAAGCCGACGAGCTCACCGTCGGCCTCGACCGCGCGCATCCACGGCACGACCGGATGGCCGTCGATGATCTCGGGGACGAGCGCGTCGGTGTACGTCTCCGGCATCGTGGCGACGAACTGTTGCTGCGAGTGGTGGGTGGCCAGCCGTCCGACCTTGTACACGTTCTCGGGAGTGATCTCGACCAGGCGCACGGCGGAGGGCGGTGCGGTGGGGCGCTCGCGCCAGGCGCGGCGTTCGTCGGCGAGGATCGCGTACCGGTCGTCGTCCGCCCACTCGCCGCGGACGTACGCCGCCTTCACCGCCCGCCCCTCGTACCTGAAGCCGAGCCGTTCGAGGACGCGGGCCGACGCGAAGTTCTGCGGATCGAGCGTCGCCGCGACGCGGTGGACGTGCAGCCGGTCGAACAGCCGGTCGACCAGGCCACCGGCGGCCTCGGTCGCGTAGCCGAGCCCCTGGTGGGCGGGATGCAGCGAGTACCCGATCATCGCCGTGCGGACGTCGGTGTCGATGTACACCGCCAGGTCGCCGACGAACGTTCCGTCGATGTCGTCGATCGCCAGCTGCACCCACTCGCCGGGTCGCGGCCCGTTGAGGCCGTCCATCTCGTCGATGAGCTGATGGGCGAGATCGCGGGTGTAGGGGAGTTCCCAGTCCTGGTAGCGGGCGACTTCTGGCAGGTTGCGATACGTCGTGAACGTCGTCACGTCGGAAGGCCGCATGGCGCGCACGGTCAGCCGCTCGGTCGTGAACGGGAGGAAGGAGCGCGGTCCCACCGCTGCATTCAACACCGGATGCCGCCGCGACGAACGGTCGATTCGCGCCGCGGCGGTGTGGCGGATGCCTCCTTCACCGAACGTCCGTTCGCAGGTAGACTGGTGCGGTGACCGATCTTGCCGCCCGCGACGAGACCTTCCGGGTCGTGTCCGACTTCGAGCCCGCAGGCGATCAGCCGGCGGCCATCGCCAAGCTGGCCGAGGGCATCGAGCGTGGCGATCGCTTCCAGACGCTGCTCGGCATCACCGGTTCCGGCAAGTCGGCGACCATCGCGTGGACGATCCAGCAGGTACAGCGTCCGACACTGATCCTCGCCCCCAACAAGAGCCTCGCCGCCCAGCTCGCGCAGGAGATGCGCGAGTTCTTCCCGAACAATCGGGTCGAGTACTTCGTCAGCTACTACGACTACTACCAGCCCGAGGCCTACATCCCGTCGAGCGACACCTACATCGAGAAGGACTCCTCGATCAACGACGAGATCGATCGCCTGCGCCACTCCGCGACGGCCGGGCTGCTGACGCGCCGCGACGTCATCGTCGTGGCGTCGGTCAGCTGCATCTACGGGATGGGGAACCCCGAGGAGTACAAGGGCCAACTGCTCGACCTCAACGTCGGCGTCGACTACGACATGCGGGCGATCCTGCGCCGGCTCGTCGACCTGCAGTACGACCGCAACGACATGACGCTCGGCCGCGGCAAGTTCCGTGTCCGCGGCGACACGATCGAGATCCATCCGGCGTACGAGGAGTCGGTGCTGCGAGTCGAGATGTTCGGCGACACGATCGACCGGCTCACCACCATCGACACGCTGACCGGCGAGACGCTGTCGCAGATGGATCGCACGATGGTGTTCCCCGCCACGCACTATGTGGCGGGCGACGAGCGGATGCGCACGGCGATGGTCAAGATCGAGGCCGAGCTGCAGGAGCGGCTGGCGTGGTTCGAGCAGGAGGGCAAGCTGCTCGAGGCGCAGCGGCTGCGGATGCGCACCCAGTACGACCTCGAGATGATGAGCGAGGTCGGCTACTGCAACGGCATCGAGAACTACTCGATGCACATCGACGGTCGCGACTTCGGCGAACCGCCGTTCACCCTGCTCGACTACTTCCCCGACGATTTCTTGATGGTGATCGACGAGAGCCACGTCGCGGTGCCGCAGCTGCACGGCCAGTTCGAGGGCGACCGCAGCCGCAAGGACGTGCTCGTCGACCACGGCTTCCGCCTGCCGAGCGCCCGCGACAACCGGCCGTTGCGCTTCGAGGAGGCGCTCGAGCGGATGAACCAGTGCGTCTTCCTGTCGGCGACGCCGAGCCCGTACGAATTGCGTGTCTCCGACCAGGTCGTCGAGCAGATCGTGCGCCCGACCGGGCTCGTCGACCCGGAGGTCATCGTCAAACCGACCAAGGGGCAGATCGACGACCTGATGGAGATGGTCAACGATCGGGTGACCAAGGGCGACCGCGTCCTCGTCACCACGCTGACCAAGAAGATGGCCGAGGACCTCACCGACTACCTGCTCGAGCAGGGTCTGCGGGTGCGCTACCTCCACTCCAACATCGACACCATCCAGCGCATCGAGATCATCAGGGCGCTGCGCCTCGGCGAGTTCGACGTGCTCGTCGGCATCAACCTCCTCCGTGAGGGCCTCGACCTGCCGGAGGTTTCGCTGGTCTCCATCCTCGACGCCGACAAGGAAGGCTTCTTGCGCAGCGAGACGTCGCTGATCCAGATGATCGGTCGTGCTGCCCGCAACGTCGACGGCCAAGTCGTGATGTACGCCGACCGCGTGACGAACTCGATGACGAAGGCGATCGGCGAGACGCAACGCCGCCGTGCCCGACAGGTGGCGTACAACGCCGAGCACGGCATCAACCCGCAGACGATCCGCAAGGCCGTCGGCGACATCTTGTCGTTGCTGCGGCCCGACGACACGTCGCCGGTGCCCGGCAAGGACCGCCGCCGTCAGCGCGAGCGCGACAAGGTTCAGCGCGAGCTGCGCACGTTGCCGCAGCAGGAGCTCGGGCGCCTGATCCTCACGCTCGAGCTCGAGATGAACGAAGCCTCGGCCGAGCTCCGTTTCGAGTACGCCGCCCGGCTGCGCGACGAGATCAACGATCTTCGCCGCGAACTTCGCGACGCCCAGTAGCGCTCAAGCCGATCCATCTTCCTCCACGCGGCC
Organism: Ilumatobacteraceae bacterium; assembly: GCA_035557475.1. Taxonomy (GTDB): domain Bacteria; phylum Actinomycetota; class Acidimicrobiia; order Acidimicrobiales; family Ilumatobacteraceae; genus JALOLG01. Next base: position 11,385 of record DATMDV010000326.1, on the reverse strand, counting down.
GCGGACGATCAGCGCGATGACGGCGAGGGCGGTCGTGCCGCCGGCAGCCAGCGCCCGCACCTCGAACGTGTCGAGCTGAGCGAAGGCGACGACGATCGCACCGGCGATCGCCGAGGCGGCCACGATGGCCGCGACCGCGGGCGGATCGTGCACGGTCGACGACACCGGCGCGGCCGTGTCGAGTCGACGCGTCACGACCGCACACTCGATCGCCACCAACACGGCGATCGCGGTCGGCAAGGCGACGACAGCGCGGTCGACCCACGCCGTGTCGGGCACGGTGAACACCGACATGAGGGCGAGCACGACCGGGATCTCGAGCGTCCAGCGATGACGGGCGGCGAACCTGAACCCGATGATCGTCACGATCGCCATCACGACGCGCAACCACGCGCCAGGTCCGCCGGCGACCACCGGGATCGTGCCCGCCACAGCGGCGGCCCCGAGGGTCGCGGTGAGCCACCGCCGCCCGAGCTCGGCCGTCTGGGCCGGCACGACGACCGACGTCATGCCGCGCTCCGTGTCCCGTTGCGCACGCGGCCGAGCAGCCGCACCGCGCGTCCCAGGTCGTCACTTGGACGCCATTCGACGACCGGGACGCCCTGGCGCCGCAGTGTCGCGATCCGCTCCTCGAACGTGAGCTGGGCGAGTCGGCGGGCGCCTTCCGGGAGCTCGGTGCCGTGCTCCGTGAGCCAGTCCTCCGTGAGCCAGTCGATGGTGTCGATCGCCATCACCGCCACGGAGCGCCCTGCGCCGCGGAGGCCGATCATCATCCGCATCGTTCGCTCGCGCCCGAGCGGGCTGATCGCGATCACGAGCGCCGCGGGCGGCACCTGGAAGCGACGGACGGACCGGATCTCGCGTTGTGCGGCGGTCGACGTGCTGAACGCGTCGAGCAAGGCCTGGAGCAACGCGTACCGGGCGCGCCGACCGGCGCGGGGGGAGAGCCACACCGGGTTGGCACCCTCGGCCACGAAGCCGACCCGGTCGTTGGCGTCGAGGTGCTCGCGGGCGATCGCCCAGGCCGCCCGCCCCGCGCGCAGGATGAGGTCCTCACCGACCTCGGTCTGGCCGCGCAGCGAATCGGGGAACGCATCGAGCACGATCACCACATCGCCGGCGCGCTCCGGATGGCGCCGGTTCACGTGCGGCTCGCCCCGGCGCAACGTGGCGCGCCAGTTGAGATCGCGCACCCGGTCGCCGGGTTGGTAGGCACGGATCTCGGCGAAGTCGTAGCCGTCGCCGGTGCGACGCCGAGCGGGGTGGGCACCGAGCGCGGCATGCGCGGCGGCGGGCGGGAGCAGCTGATCGAGGTGGCGGGCGATCGGCAGCACCATCACGTCGGGCAGATCCATGACATGTGCACGCCGATCGAAGAGCGAGCCGTGGTCGACGACGCGAACGAGGAGCGCCCCGAGCGCGAACCGTCCCCAGCGGTTGGTCTCGATCGTCAACGGCAGTCCGACCGGTGTCGCCACGTCGGCTGCGATGTGCCACGCCCACGGGTCGTCGTGCGGCGCGGTCAGGGCGGTCGTCGGGCATTCGATGGCGACCTCGATCGTGGTCCCCGGCGGACCGGTGACGTCGATGCGACCCCCGACGGTGTCGCCCTCGAGGCATCGCTGGGTGTCGAGCGTGAGGCGCACGCGGATCACCGCGTCGTCGCGGCGGCGCATCCCCAGCGCAAGGGCGATCGCGAACGGCGTGACGAGGAGCATCGCCGCGAGCCCGCCGCCGAACGCCGCGATCGCGGTCCCGAAGACGACGATGACGAGGTACAGCGCGATCCGCTCGTCGCGCGTCGGCTCGATCGTGGTGGAGCTGCTGACCTCCACCACCGCCTACTTCCAACTGGGCGCGGCGACCGAGTCGACCACCGCCCGCATCACGTCGTGGGCGCGAGTTCCACGCGCCCACGCCTCGTCGCTCAGCACGACGCGGTGCGTCAACGCCGGCAGCGCGATCGCGCGGACGTCGTCCGGCGTGACGAAGTCGCGCGCCTGGAGCACGGCACGGGCGCGAGCCACCTTGATGACGGCGAGGCTGCCACGTGGGCTGGCGCCCAGTGAGAGCTCGCGGTGCTTGCGGCTGGCGTTGATGATGTCGACGACGTAGGCCACGAGCACCGGCTCGACGTGCACCTGCTCGATCGCGATCCGTACCGCGTTGAGCTGGGACGTGTTGGTGACCTGCCGGATCACGACCTCGTCGGTGCCGCGGGCGAGCCGTCTGGCGACCATCTCGACCTCGTCGGCGTGGGCCGGGTAACCGAGGTGGGCGCGCACGATGAAGCGGTCGAGCTGGGCTTCGGGCAGCGGATACGTCCCCTCGGACTCGACCGGGTTCTCGGTGGCGATCACGAAGAACGGGTCCGGCAGCCGGTGGGTGGTGCCGTCGATCGTGACCTGAGACTCCTGCATCGCCTCGAGCAGCGCGGCCTGCGTCTTGGCCGGGGCTCGGTTGATCTCGTCGGCGAGCACGAGCTCGGCGAACACCGGCCCGCGCCGGAACGTGGGATGGCCGGTGCTCAGGTCGATCACGGTCGCGCCCGTGATGTCGCTCGGCAACACGTCGGGTGTGAACTGGATCCTCGAGAAGCTGAGACCGGCCGCCGTGGCGATCGAGCGGGCGGCGAGCGTCTTGGCGACACCCGGCACGTCGTCGAGCAGCACGTGACCACCGGCGAGCAGGGCGGCGACGATGAGCTCCAACTCCTCACGCTTGCCCACGACCGCCCGCTCGACCTCGTCGATGACTGCCGAGACCGTCGCCGCGGCGCGTTCGCACGTGATGGCGGTCGGTGCGACCGGTGGGGGGTACTGCCGGTCCCGGTCGGCCGTCACAGGCGCTCCAACTCGTCGAGCAGCCGGTCGAGTTCGTCGAACGAAACGGTCGGCAACGTCAATGCCGTGGTCGACCCCGATTGCGCCGGTCGCACGAGGGCCCACAGCGTCGGCGAGACGAGCTGTCGGATCTCGGCCTGATCGTCGACGTCGGCGATGTGCAAGTGGTGATGGTCGACGATGCGGCCGGTCGCGACCGCCGTGATCCGACGCAACAGGTGGGGTGGCACGAACTCGCCGTTGACGCCGGCGCGCGTGCGATTCGTGAACGCGTCGACGATCTGAGCCATCTGGTTCGGCATTGTCGCGCGGGGCGTGCGCGGTGGAGTGGGAACGAATGGCTCGGCCCGCCGTTGCTCGATCTTGGCGAAGAAGGGTTGCACGGCGACCACGGCGATCGCCAGCCCGATCGTGATCAACAACAGATGGCCCGAACGGCCCGCGACGCGCGGGCTGCTGATGCCGATCACGGTGAGCACGACGGCGACGGTGACGATCCAGGCCCTCATCCCACGACCTCGAGCCGGCGGACGCTGGTGATCGCCGCGTCGAGGGCGGCGACCGCCCGGTTGCGGTGGTCCTCGGTGATCGGGTGCGAGCTGAAGCGGGCGAGAGTGAACAACCGGAGCAGCTCGCGGATGGGACCGGCCGGAAGGGCGGCGGCGCGCAGGCAGCGCTCCATGTGCTCGTCGGGGCCCTCCTCCGGGCGGCGGGCGAGCCCGACGCCGGCGAGCCCGTCGAGCAGGGTGCCGTACGCGACGCGGATCGCGATCCGCGGGTCGGTCCCGGTGAGCACGCCGTCGAGCGAGGCTTGGAGCAGGTCGGCGACCTTGTCGACGTCGACCGGCTCATCGGGCTTTGTCATGAGTGCCGTCGACAGCGGGACGAACTCACGGTCGAGAGGACGTTCGAGGAGCGCCATCTGGGAGAGGAAGTAGCCGAGCGCGACCAACAGCGCCAGCAACATGACGACGAGGCCGATCGTGATCCACGTGCCGGCGTGGATCCCGCTGTTGTCCTCAGCAACGACCGCCTCCGGCACGACGGCGGAGAGCAACCGGCCCTCGTCGTACGGCAGATACTCCTCGACGTCGCTGTCGCACTTGAGATCGATGGCGAGGTACCCCGCCCGCTCCTCGACGAGGGGGTCGGGCTCGCCACTGCAGCGGCGAAGGAACCCGTCGACGACGTCATCGTCGTCGACGTCGAATCCGAGGATCAGCTCGCCCTCGAACGTGTCGGGCTCGCCGTCGGCATTGCGGTCGACCGGCACGACGACGCCGTCGGCCGCAAGCGATCCGGTCGGGACTGCGGTGACTGCCCCGCCCGCTGGGGCGAGCACCTCGACGAACTCCTCCGTCGGCGCCGTGCTGGCTCCGGCGAGCGCGCCGAGGCCGAGGGCGGCGACGATCGCGGTGATCGCGAACGGGCGCACCAGCCGCCAGTGCCGCGTCATCCAGATCCGGATCACACCCAGACACACTCCACAGAAGGCGGCCCCGACGAGAGCGCCGACGATCGCCGGTGCGGCCGCCTCGCTCACCGACGCCGTGGTTCCCGAACCGCCGAACACCGACCCGGACGCGACGGTGAGGCCGAGACCGATGGCGATGACGACGGCCCCGCTGAGCAGCGGATCGGGGCGGCGACGCGGGCCCGGTTGCGGACGATTCGCCTCGGGCTCGGGCATGCCAACGACGCTAGTGGTTTGCCTCGCGCGCCGAGTGGGCGCTCGCCGCGGCGAGACGTGAGTCACCCAGACGGAACAGGCGTTCGGTGGTATCGTGTGGGGGAATGGCCGCCCGAAAGCGTGCGGGCCTCGCCGATGAGCCCGCGATCGTCGTCCGAGGTGCCCGCGAACACAACCTGAGGAACGTCAACGTCGAACTGCCGCGCGACAAGTTGGTCGTGTTCACCGGCATCTCGGGCTCCGGCAAGTCGAGCCTCGCCTTCGACACGATCTACGCCGAGGGCCAGCGGCGTTACGTCGAGTCGCTGTCGGCCTACGCCCGGCAGTTCCTCGGACAGATGGACAAGCCCGACGTCGACGTGATCGAAGGCCTCTCGCCGGCGATCTCGATCGACCAGAAGTCGGCGAGCAAGAACCCCCGTTCGACGGTGGGCACCATCACCGAGGTGTACGACTACCTGCGCCTGCTCTACGCGCGCATCGGAGTGCAGCACTGCCCCAACGACGGCACCAAGCTGCAGCGCCAGACCCCGCAACAGATCGTCGACCGCATCCTGCAGCTCCCGGAGGGCACCCGCTTCCAGGTGCTGGCACCGGTCGTGCGGGGCCGCAAGGGCGAGTACGACACGTTGCTGGAAGACCTCTCTGGCCAGGGCTACGTCCGGGCCCGCATCGACGGCGAGACCGTCCAGATCGACGAGTTCCTCCAGCGCGACGAACGTCTGGCGCGGTACGAGCAGCACAAGATCGAAGTCGTCGTCGACCGGCTGGTGCTCCGCGAAGGCCTCGAGCGACGGCTCACCGACTCGTTGGAGACAGCCCTCGGTCTCGCCGACGGCGTCGCCGAGGTCGAGTTGATCGCCAGGGAAGGCGCCGAGCCGCCCGAGACGCTCACGTTCTCACAGCACCTGGCGTGCCCGGTGTGCGGCACCAGCTACGACGAACCGGCGCCGCGCAACTTCTCGTTCAACTCACCGTACGGGGCGTGCGAGAAGTGCGACGGGCTCGGAACGACGTTCGAGGTCGATCCAGAGCTCGTCGTCCCCGATCCCGACCAGTCGTTGAACGACGGCGCGATCTCACCGTGGCGCAGCGCCCACACCCAGTACTTCACGCGCATGCTCGAATCGGTCGCCGACGCCAACGACATCGACCTCGATGCGCCGTGGGGCTCGCTCACCGCCAAGCAGCAAAAGGTCGTCCTGTTCGGAACCACCGGCAAGCTGACGGTGAAGTACAAGAACCGCTACGGCCGCAACCGGTCGTACTCCACCGAGTACGAGGGTGTGATCCCGTGGATCAAGCGTCGACACGAGGGATCTGACAGCGACTGGGCCCGCGAGCAGTACGAGGGATACATGCGCCAGGTGCCATGCGGCGCGTGCAATGGCGCACGACTCAAGCCGGCGTCGCTGGCGGTCACCATCAACGACAAGACCATCGCCGAGGTCTGCGAGCTGTCGATCGGCGAATCGGCGAAGTTCCTCGCCGCCCTCGAGCTCAGCGAGCGTGATCGGATGATCGCCGAGCGGGTCACCAAGGAGGTCAACGCCCGACTCGGGTTCCTCCTCGACGTCGGGCTCGACTACCTCACGCTGTCGCGCTCGGCAGGCACGCTCGCCGGCGGCGAGGCGCAGCGCATCCGCCTCGCCAGCCAGATCGGCTCGGGGCTGGTTGGCACGCTCTACGTGCTCGACGAACCGTCGGTCGGGCTCCACCAGCGCGATAACCGGCGCCTCATCGACACGCTCACGCGGCTTCGCGATCTCGGCAACACGGTCATCGTCGTCGAGCACGACGAGGAGACCATCCGCGAGAGCGACTGGGTCGTCGACATCGGCCCGGGCGCCGGTGAGCACGGTGGCGAGGTCGTCTACAGCGGTCCGTTCCCGGGTCTCCTGAAGGTCAAGGAGTCGATCACCGGCCAGTACCTGTCGGGTCGCAAGTCGATCCCGGTGCCATCGATCCGGCGCATGCCCACGCTCGAGAAGCTCACCGTCCACAACGCTCGCGAGCACAACCTCGTCGACCTCACGGTCGACATCCCGCTCGGGTGCTTCGTGGCGGTCACCGGCGTGTCCGGCTCCGGCAAGTCGACGCTCGTGCGCGACATCCTGCTGCCCGTGTTGATGCAGCGCATCTACAAGTCGAAGATGTCGGCCGGACGCCATCGCCGCATCGACGGTGTCGAGTACCTCGACAAGGTCATCGACATGGACCAGTCGCCGATCGGGCGCACGCCGCGGTCGAACCCGGCCACCTACACCGGCGTGTTCGACAGCGTGCGCAAGCTGTTCGCATCGACGAACGAGGCCAAGGTGCGCGGCTACATGCCGGGCCGCTTCAGCTTCAACGTCAAGGGTGGGCGCTGCGAGGCGTGCGCCGGCGACGGCACCATCAAGATCGAGATGCACTTCCTGCCCGACGTCTATGTGCCGTGCGAGGTCTGCAAGGGCGCCCGCTACAACCGCGACACGCTCGACATCGAGTTCAAGGGGCACAACATCGCCCAGGTCCTCGACATGCCGGTCGCCGAGGCGGTCGACTTCTTCGCCAACCAGCCGTCGATCTCGAGATACATGACAACGCTCATGGACGTCGGTCTCGGGTACGTGCGCCTCGGCCAGCCGGCGCCGACGCTGTCGGGCGGCGAGGCGCAGCGTGTGAAGCTCGCCACCGAACTGGCCAAGCGCCAGACCGGCCACACGATCTACCTGCTCGACGAGCCGACGACCGGCCTGCACTTCGACGATGTGCGCCGCCTGCTCACGGTGCTCTCGCGCCTGGTCGAGCAGGGGAACACGGTGCTCGTCATCGAGCACAACCTCGACGTGATCAAGACGGCAGATTGGATCATCGATCTCGGGCCCGAGGGCGGCAGCGGCGGCGGCACCGTCATTGGTGAGGGCTCACCCGAGCACATCGCCACACTCGAGGGCTCCCACACCGGCCGCTTCCTCCGGGCCTTGCTCTCCTCCTGACGCGGGAGCGCAGGAACTGTCGTGGTCAACGCCGAACCCGCAGCGTCGAGCGTGGCCGCGATCGCCGCCGACGATCTCCAGGTGCTGCACCGGCGCACACTGAACGCGCTCCGGCTGGCGCAGGTTCCGGGCCAAGCCGCCGTCGCTTCGTCGGTCGCGGTCGTCACGCTGCTCGCCAGCGATCTGCTCGGAAGCGATCGCCTCGCCGGCCTCGCGAGCGCGGCGTTCACCCTCGGCGCCGCGATCACGTCGATCCCGTTGTCGGCGCACATGCGTCGCCACGGTCGTCGCCCCGGACTCGTCGCCGCGCTCCTCGTCGGATCGCTGGGTTCGGCGGTGGCCGGCGCGGGCGGGCAGGTGCGCGTCTTCCCGTTGTTCGTGTTCGGGATGCTGTTGTTCGGCGCCGGCCAGTCGGCGACGCTGCAGAGTCGCTACGTCGGTGCCGACCTCGCCGCCCCCGACCAGCGGGCGAAGTCGATCGCGGCGATCGTCTGGGTGGGAACGCTCGGCGCGGTGTTCGGCCCCATCTTCACGCCGTTCGAGAAGGATTTCGCCCGCGTCGTCGGTCTCGACGAGCTGGTCGGGCCCTACGTGTTCGGCACCACCCTGTTCTTGGTGAGCGCGGCGGTGATGTTCACGTGCCTGCGTCCCGATCCATTGGTCGTGCTCGGTGCCACCAACCCGCACGCCGAGCGGCCGCGGCCGTTGCGCCAGGTGCAGGCGTCGTACGGCGTGATCCGCCGGTCGCCGGGTGCGGTCCTCGGCCTGGCATCGATGGCCGGCGCCCAGGCTGCGATGGTGGCGGTGATGGCGATGACGCCGGCCCACATGAAAGATCACGGGCACGCCGATCTGTCGGCGTTCGTGATCGCCGCGCACATCCTCGGAATGTTCGGTCTGGCGCCTGTCGTCGGTCGGTTCGTCGACCGCGTCGGCACCGCTCCCGCCATCGCCTGCGGCGCAGTCGTGCTCGCTTCGGGCACGGTCTCTACGGTCGCGGCCGGCTACGTCCCGGTGCTGATGTTCGTGGGTCTGTTCCTGCTCGGTCTCGGTTGGAGCGTGTGCCTGATCGCCGGCACGACGCTGCTCACCGGATCGGTTCCAGCCGAGTCGCGGGTCGAGGCCCAGGGCACGGGCGATCTGACACTCAGCCTGTGCGGTGCGGTGGCCGCCTTCGGGTCGGGCTTCGTGAAGCAGTCGCTCGGCTTCCACCTGCTCGCCCACGCGGCGACGGTGATCATGGCCGCCCTGCTCGCGGCAACGTGGCTGTCGATCGCCCGTCGGGTGCAACTCCAGTCGCCATGAGGCGGAATCATGCGATGGGCGCTGGCGATCCTCCCTACATTTCCTGGATGCGCTGGAAACCTCGCTCCCAAGCGACCGCTGTCTTCCTGTCGGTCGTGCTCGTGCTGACGCTCGGCGCGTGCGGCGACAGCGACGACGATGCGGGCGGTGCGACGACGTCGGCGGAGGTGGAGGTCGCCGATCCGCCGGTCCCCACCGATCCGGCCGGCGTCACGGACCAAACCGAGTCCACCACGGGCGGGACGTTCCCCACTGGGACGGCGACGGAGCAGCCGCCGGCCGCGGACGCCGACTGCGGGCTGACGGACGAGCAGGTGTCGTCGGTGATGGGCATCGACATGGTTGCGATCGACGGAATCTGTGGGTGGGAGGTGCCGGGGTTGTCGGGTGCGGTGGTCGAGGTCTACGTGTCGGGCGGCGACGCCGCGATGTTCAGCGGCGCTGACGGCGAGGAGGTCGCCGACGTCGGTGACGAGGCCCGCTTCGACTTCCTCGACGTCCTCAACTTCCGGATCGGCGACAGCTTCTACTACGTCCAGGTGCTCAACATGGGCGGTGCATCGGCGATCTCGTCGCAAGACGCGTCGGTGGCGCTGGCGAAGTTGTGGGTCGAGACGCTCACGTGACACTCGGCACGTGACGTCGAGTGGCTGGTCGCCGATCAGCGTTTGCGGAGCTTCTTCGACAGATCGTTGAGTCGCCGCTTCTCGTCGCCCGACAGCGAGTCCATTCCCGTCGCGGCGATCTTGTCGAGGAGCGAGTCGAGCTCGGCCTGATCCGCCAGTGATGTCGGGTTGGGGACCGCCGAGGCGATCCCCCACGGACCTTCGACGACGGTCGGTCGGCCCGGCCTGGCACGCCGTGGCGGACGCGGCGTGCGCGCCGGTTTGGCCCGGATGCCGTCGCCGATGGGCACCCGCGGGATCCACGGGTATGCCGCGAGCAGGCCGATCGAACGGGCTGCGACGGCTGCGATGGCGAGCGAGATCACGTAGAAGAGCAGCCGGTCGCCGGCGCGTGACCCGGTCAGCTGGAGGATGTCGGTCACGACGTAGATGAGACCGAGCGCCCACGCCGGGATGCCGAAGAAGAACCGCACGTTGGGGTACTCGGCGATGTAGACGAGCAGCACGACGAGCTGGATCGGCCGGCAGCCCGCTTGGGGCAGGTCGAGCAGGGTCCCGACGATGCCCGGCAGGACGATGACGGCGGCGAGGAAGATCCCGAACTTGGTGCGGCCGGCTTGCGCCTCGAGCCGGCCTCCGAAGTACCAGAGCAGGGCGATGGTGACTGCGATCCACAGCAGGCGGTCGTCGAATCCGTTGGCCAACGGCCACGTCACGATGCGCCAGATCTGGCCGTCGAAGATCTTGTCGGGGATCAGGGCAAGTGAGGTGAGGAACGGTTTGTCGACCGGCTCGAGGCCGTAGATCAGCAGCGAGACGGCGCACACGGCGGCGAACACGGCCGCCGTGCCGAACTCGATCTCGCCGATGCGGAACCACGGATCATTCGGGCCGCGCCGGTCCGGCTTGGAGAACGAGAATCGGTCGGCCACGCCCGCCACGGTACCGGCCGCGGCCCCCGTAGTCTGAACATGATGACGGTTCGTTTCGGGTCTCGGCCTTCGTTCACGTGCTGCCCAGGCCGCACGCGGCCGTTGGGGCTTCCATCGCCGCGATGGTGAAGCGCCCACCCGCCGGCACGATCCCCGACGCACCCGGGTCGTACCAGTTCAAGGACGTGCAGGGCCGCGTCATCTACGTCGGCAAGGCATCGAGCCTCCGCCAACGCCTGTCGAACTACTTCCAGGCACCCCAGAACCTTCATCCGCGAACCCGTCAGATGGTCGAGACGGCGGAGTCGGTCGAGTGGACCACGGTTCGCAACGAGGTCGAAGCGCTGATGCTCGAGTTCTCGTTGATCAAGCAGCACAACCCGCGGTTCAACGTGCGGCTGCGCGACGACAAGAGCTATCCGTTCCTCGCCGTGACGGTCGACGAGGAGTGGCCGCGGGCGCTCGTGATGCGCGGCCGCAAGCGCAAGGGCACGCGGTACTTCGGGCCCTACGCCCACGCCTACGCGATCCGCGACACGCTCGATCTGCTGTTGCGCAGCTTCCCGATCCGGACGTGCAGCCCGGCGAAGTTCAACCAGCACCACCGGCTCGGCCGGCCGTGCCTGCTGTTCCACATCGAGAAGTGCGCCGGCCCGTTCGTCGGCGAGATCGATCCGGTGTCGTACCGACAACTCGTCGAGGAGTTGTGCGACTTCCTGGCCGGAGACACCGACGAGATCGTGAAGCGGCTCGAGACCGCGATGCGGGCGGCGGCGACCGAGCTCGAGTTCGAGCGGGCGGCACGCCTGCGTGACCGCCTGGCGGCGGTGCGCAAGGCCATCGCCAAGCAGCAGATGGTGGCCGACCGCAACGAGGACATCGACGTGATCGGCATCGCCGAGGACGACCTCGAAGCAGCAGTGCAGGTGTTCTACGTCCGTCGCGGCCGAGTGGTCGGTCGCAAGGGGTTCGTGCTCGACAAGGTCGAAGAGCTGACGCCCGGCAGGC
>DATMDV010000325.1:0-2199 GCA_035557475.1 Ilumatobacteraceae bacterium | reverse complement strand
TCGGAGGGGCTTGGCGGCGGCGACGTCATCGGACTAGCAGTATCGCCGAACTCGGGTCGTTATGCGCTGCGGTGGCGGACGACTTCGTACACCGCCAGCGCCGCCGCGGCCGACACGTTGAGCGAGCTCAGGCGTCCCCGCATCGGGATGCTCAGGACCGTGTCGCAGCGCTCGCGCACCAGCCGCGACAAGCCGGTCCCCTCCGCGCCGAGGACGAGGCACACGCCTTCGGCCGCCAAGTCACCGAGATCGAACAGCGTCCGCTCGGCGTCGTCGTCGAGACCCACGATCCAGATCCCCGCGTCGCGCAGGCGGGACAGCGCCGCCGGAAGCCCTGGCACGACCGCGATCGGGACGTGTTCGATGGCGCCGGCCGCGGCCTTGGCGACGGTCGGCGTCACGTGCACGGCGCGATGTCGCGGCAGGATCACCCCGTCGACGCCGGCGCCGTCGCACGAGCGGATGATGGCGCCGAGGTTGCCGGGATCGGTGACGCTGTCGATGGCGACGAGGAACGGCGCCCGCCCGGGGCGGCGACGGATCAACGTCGCGAACTCCGCCTCGGGGAGCGCCGCCGCGCGGGCGAGCACGCCCTGGGGCGCCTCGCTGCGCGCAGTGGCCTCGAGCTTCGTGCGCCCGATGTACGACAGCGGGACCCGATTCGCGGCGGCGAGGGCGACGATCCCCTCGATCGATTCGTCACCTTCGAGGTCGCCTGCGACCAAGACCTCGTGGACCTTGCGGCGCTGGGCGATCAACAGCTCGCGCACGGCCTGGCGACCCTCGATCTGCTCGCCGCCGAGATTCTTGACGGGGCTCTTGGTCGGCTTCGAGTCGCCCCGGCCGTCGCGCCCGTCGGGCGTGCGGATCGGACCGGTGCGACCGGCGCCGCGGCTCTGGTACGGCCGCGGTGCGGCGCGCCCGCCGGGTTTGGACGACCGCGGTTTGCCGGGTGCCGGCTTCGACGATCGCGGTTTGCCGGGTGCCGGCTTCGACGTTCGCAACGATCTCGGCTTCGGTGACCTTGCCTTGGGTGACCGTGGCTTGCCGCGTCCCGCCGGGCTCATGGCTCGTCCCGATGGATCACGGCCACGGCCCAGCACGCGACACCTTCGACCCGGCCGATCGCCCCCAGGCCCTCCGCCCGTCGTCCCTTGACGGTCACCGTGGCTCCGACGGCGTCGCCGAGGCGCCGTTGCATGTCGTCGCGGCGCGGCGCCAACTTGGGCTGCTCGCACACCACCGACACGTCGACGTTGCCGATCGCCCATCCTTCGTCGCGGACGAGCACGCTCACACGCCGGAGCAGTTCGATCGAGTCGGCGCCCTCCCACTCGGGTTCGGTGTCAGGAAAGTGGGTGCCCAGATCGCCGAGCCCGGAAGCGCCGAGCAGCGCCTCGGCGACCGCATGGGCCACGACATCCGCGTCGCTGTGGCCACTCAGGCCGCGCTCGCCCTCGAACGTGCAACCGCCGAGGACGAGGACACGCGCAGGATCGTCGGCGTAGCGGTGCACGTCGAATCCATGCCCGACCCGGATCGCGCCGATGGTCATCGCCGCTCCAGTGCCGCTCGACGTGCCCACTCGAGGTCGTCCCAATCGGTGATCTTGCGGTTCATGGCATCGCCCGGCACGACGACCACCCGCCCTCCGACGAGCTCGACGAGCGCCGCGTCGTCGGTGGCATCGCGACCCGATGCGTGAGCGGCGCGCAGTAGCGCGGCTCGGAACGCCTGCGGGGTCTGCACTGCGACGAGCGAGTCGCGCGCCGGCGTCGACATCACGGTGACGCTCGAACCGTCGCGCTCGACGACCTTGATCGTGTCGGCGACCGCAACGCCCGGTACCGCTCCGTCGGCCCCGCCGGCGACCGCGTCGATCACCGATCGGAACAGGTCGGACGACGCCAGCGGGCGAGCTGCGTCGTGCACGCAGATGATGTCGGCGTGCGACGGTACGGCGGCCAGACCGTTGCGGACGCTGGCGCTGCGGGTCGGGCCGCCCGCGATGCCGTGCTCGCGCTCGGCGTCCGACGCCGGCACGACGACCACCACTCCGTCCGAGCACGCTTCGGCGTTCGCCCGCGCCAGGTCGATGATCCGATCGTCGCCGATCCGTTCGTACTGCTTGGCGCTCCCGAACCGTTCGCCGGTGCCTCCGCCCACCACGATGGTCCACACGTTTCCGCGGTGTGACAC
>DATMDV010000324.1:0-2595 GCA_035557475.1 Ilumatobacteraceae bacterium | reverse complement strand
GACGTCTGTCTCGTGCAGAGGATCGTCCTCGTGCCTCGCCAGCGGCTGCGTGGCGGGACCTTCCAGGACGCTGCCGTCGGGGGCGAAGCGCGATCCGTGCAGGGGGCAGTCCCACGACTTCTCGGCGTCGTTCCACGACAGCACACCGCCCAGGTGCGTGCAGGTGCCGGAGACCGCGCACGTGCGCCCGTCGACCGTCGACACCGCGGTCGGGAAGATGCCCGACCGGCCGACGACACCCTCACCCTCGGACGGCGTCGAACGCACACCGAGCGGATTCACGTCGAAGATCGAGCGAACAGCCGCGACGCCGACTCCGGCGTTCGTCCGCACGACGTTGAAGGCGCCGTTCGGCCGCGTGATGCGTCGGCCCAGCGGACCGGCCCAGGACGGCTCGTCGCCGAGGATCCGCGCGGTGATGTTGCGCGCGGCCGCGACGCCGTTCGTCATGCCCCACTTGTCGAACCCGGTGGCGAGGTGGATGTGCCCTCGGCCGCGCGGCAGGTGGCCGACGTACGGGATGCCGTCGTGGGATCGGTAGTCCTGCGCCGACCAGGCGTGCGTCTCGACGGCTCCGGGGAAGTACTGCTCGGTCCACTCGCGCAGGTTGTCGAGGTGCTCGAGCTCGGAGTCGGCACGTCCGACCGGGTGGCCGTTGCCGCCGACGACCAGTCGTCGACCGTCAGGCGTCGGCGCGTCACGCACCGAGCGCACGGGAGAGCCGGCCGACAGGAACATGCCGTCGGGGACGTCCGGGGTGTCGAAGGCGAGGGCGTACGAGCGCAACGGCTCGACCTTCGCGAAGTACAGCCCGCGGTCGAGCACGGGCGTGCCGGTCGCGAGGATGACGTGCTCTGCCTCCACGGTCGACCCGTCGTCGAGTGTCGCCTGCGGCCGTCCGGTCTTGGAGACGCCCACCACGCGCCGGCCTTCGTGCACGGTCCCGCCGTGGGTGTGCACCTGCGCGACCAGGGCCTCCAGGACGTCCATCGGGTCGAACTGCGCCTGGTCGGGCAGCAGCGTGCCGCCGTGGAACGGGAACGGGACGTCGAGCGTGTCCACCCAGCGCACGTCCAGACCCACGGTCTGCGCTGCTTCATGCTCCTGGCGTGCGGTGTCGACCTCTGACTCCGTGGCGGCGTAGGTGATGGCGTCGCGAGTCTGCACCGGCACGCCATGGTCGCTGCAGAACCGCAGCAGCCATTGCTGCCCCTCGCGGTTGGCACCGACGTACGCCTCGACGACGGTCTGGGACTGGAGTCTCAGCATCCGCGACAGCTTGGTGCCCTGCAGTAGCGAGAGCTTGGCGGTGGTGTTGCCGGTCGCCACGGCGCCCACGTGGCGTGCCTCGACGACGGCGACGCGGCGTCCGGACCGCGCCATCAGGAGGGCGGCGGTGAGTCCGGTGATGCCGGCGCCGACGACGAGGTCGTCGACCTCGGCCGGAAGCGGATCGGAGACCGGCGTCAGGGTGCGATCGAGCCACAGCGACCTCATGCGACACCGGCGTCGAGTCGGACGAGGGCGCCGCGCGCGCCGAAGAAGCGTGTTGATTCGACCGTCAGGCCGGATGTCGTCGAGCGGAGGTGGTCGTGGACCCGATGCACCTGCTCGACCGAGCCGAGCTGGAGCACGATCGAACCGCCCGGCACGAGATGCTGCTCACCGGCTCGGAGGCACGACCAGACGACGTCGAGGCCGTCGCTGCCGCCGTCGATGGCGACCAGCGGATCGTCCGGGAAGCGGCCCGTCTCGCCACGCGCCACCCACGGTGGATCCGCGATGACGAGGTCGAAGCGCTCGTCAGGGGCGAGGACGTCGTCTATGCGGCCCTCGCGGACGTCGACACGAGCGCCCATGCCGGCCGCCTCGGCGTTGCGTCGTGCATACGCGCAGGCCGCCGGGTTCATGTCGACGGCGACCAGCCGGTGCTGGTGGTTGCTCGTGCCCGCCATCTCCAGAGCCAGGAGGCCGATGTGTCCGGCGCCGGCGCACAGCTCCAGCACGCGTGCGGGCCCGGGCCACGTGTGGAGCAGCTCCGCCGACCACCGCGACTGCGCGACGGTCCACGGCCGTGGGCGCAGCAGGCGATCGTCGAAGACGATCGGGAGGTGGCCGAACACGATCGACTGCTCGGTCGGTTCGCCGAGATCCGGGGGAATCGTCGTCACCATGTCTGGCACGTACCCATTCGGAGTCGTGCTATCACGATGAGACGCACGCGTTCAGTCCGACCACTCCTTGGCACGAATGAACGCTAGTCCAGCTCCGGCGATCGCGCTCAGCGCTCCCACGACGAGGCCGACGTAACCCCACGGGGCGGCTGGGACACCGGTGAACCTCACCATCGCGATGGCGAGCACCGCGACCGCGACACCGATCAGCACCAACCCGATCCCGGATGACCAGAGAGTCCGTTCCTTCATGGCCCCCATCGTCGCGCCGAAGGCTGCGGTTCGCATCCGCAGGGTGGGGCTTGTCCGGTTGCGGTGCCCGAGGGACGGTGTGAGTGTTGATGCAGGTCGAGCAGTGGCCGCGACGACATGATGTGACCTGCGATCGAGCACAACGATTCAGATTCAGGGAGTTGCGATG
>DATMDV010000323.1:0-19596 GCA_035557475.1 Ilumatobacteraceae bacterium | reverse complement strand
AACACCCCGGGACGCACGTACTACCTCCGCAAGCAAGCCGAGGGTCACAGCCGCAAAGAAGCGATGCGCTCACTCAAGCGACGGCTCTCCGACGCCGTCTACCGACAACTCGACGCCGACGCTCGACGCTGACCACCACACGGGCCCGGGAGGACAACCAGGGACGACTCTGCAATCCAGCGTGGCCGGCTGAACCCTGACACCGGCACTTCGGAGTGGTCACTCCCGGACCCAACCACAACGCTACGCGCCCCCGCCCGGCACCTCAACCGCGCGCGCCTCCAACCAGCCTCTTGACACAAACAGGGATCGGTCGTCGCTCTCAACGCAACGACCGCGACGAGCGCAGATCGTTCGAGCGCCGAGCGGCAGTTACGCGCACGCGCGATGCGCCGTTACGGGGTCTCTGTGAAGCTGTCGAATTCCGACCCGCAGACGCGCGATGCGGCGGAGGCGACGTGCTGAGTCGTCCAGCCCTCGGATGAGGAACCCGCCAGGAACCTCTCCACGTCGGTCGCGAAGCTCTCGACCGCAACCCGCCACGACACAGCATCTCGTTCCTCGAGATCGTCGGTGCCGACAGCACGGAGCCGTTGTACCGCGTCCTCTCCGCCGCCGGGTATTTGAACGCCGTTCAGCGCGTCTCTTGCCGCTGAGCAGAAGTCCGCCTCGTCGGTTCCGCATCCAGCTACGCAGAAGCCAAGCGAAACCAATAGCACCACGCCCGAGCGGAAGAGCACAGTGCATAGTGCCCGTTCTGGTGCGGCTCAGTCGCGGGTCATTGGCCCGGCATCACCGAGGGTTCGGCGTCACTACGGCCCAAACCTCATGGAATCAGGTTGGTTGGAGCGACTCGGGCAGCTCTTCGCGGTGCACGACGGTGAGCCGCTGCGTCGACCGCGTCAAGGCCACATACAGCGCGCGGAGACCGTGCGGTTCGTCGGCGACGATTTGCGACGGTTCGACCACGATGACGCCGTCGAGCTCGAGGCCCTTCACGACGCTGACCGGCACGACCGTGACCGACTCATCGAGCCCAGCCGTGGCGGCCCGCCCGTGTTCGAGGCCGGCGGCGTTGAGGGCGGCCGACACGCGATCGGACAGCTCGTCGGGGACGACGACGGCGAGGCCTCCACCTGGCAGCTCGTCGATCATCGTCCGCAATGCGTCGACCGTGCCGGCGAACAGGTCATCGACCTGCACGATCCGAGGTGACGCGTCGCCGATCCGGACCGACGTCGGCACCCTGAGCCCTGGGGTCGCGGCGGCCATGACGCGGTTCGCGAGCTCCATGATCTGCGACGGGATGCGGTACCCGACCGACAATCCGATCACGCGCGGCTCGCGCTTGTCGGGCAGGTGCTGGAGCACGTCGTCCCAGGTCTCGGGTGCGAGTGGCCCGGTGGCCTGGGCGATGTCGCCGACCACGGTCATCGACCCGTTGAGCGAGCGTCGCCCCGCCATCCGCATCTGCATCGGCGTGAGGTCCTGCACCTCGTCGATCACGATGTGGCCGTAGGTGCGGATCTCGTCGCCCTCGTCGAGCTTGCCGTTGCGGCGCGGGACCGGGCCGAGCACCTCACGGGCGTCGTCGAGCAACGCCGCGTCGGCGGTGGACCAGCGGACGTCGCTGACCGACGCTTCGCGGGGTCGGTACAGCGCCTTGTACTCGCGCTCGTCGAACAGCGCGCCGGCGGCGAGGCGCAGCAACGCCATCGATCCGAACAGGTCGTGCAGCAGTTGGGCGGGGGTGAGTACCGGCCACATCCGGTCGAGTGCGGCCCGCACCTCGGGCAGGGTCCGCACCGCTTGGCGGACCTCTGCACCTGGCACGTCGGCATCGCGCCAGCTGGCCGCCATCGCCGACCACACCTCGCTCTCGACCCATCGGCGGCCCGCGTTGTGGCGCCGGAACCGCCGTCGAGCGGCGCGGACGATACGGACCGAGTCGTCGACGCGCAGCCGCACGTATCCGGAGCGGAACGGGACCACGACGTCCTCACGCAACGGTCGCTGGCGATCGATGACGGCCTTGTCGATCATCTCCGACATTCGTGCGTCACCCTTGACGCGGGCCGTGAGCGCGGTGTCGGATCCACCGAATCGGACATCGGGCACGAGATCGGAAAGCACGACCTGCTCGACTCCGGCCTCGCCGAGCGACGGCAGCACACGTTCGATGTACCGGAGGAACACCCGGTTCGGACCGATCACGAGCACGCCTTGGTCCTCGAGCGGGAACCGGTGGGTGTACAGCAGGTAGGCGGCGCGGTGCAGCGCGACGACCGTCTTGCCGGTGCCGGGACCGCCCTGCACGACGAGCACACCGGCTTGCGGGGAGCGGATGATCTCGTCCTGCTCGGACTGGATCGTCGCCACGATGTCGCTGAGCGAGCCGGTGCGCCCGCGCTCGAGCGACGCGATCAGCGTGCTGTAGCCCCGGAGCTGCGGCAGGCCCGCTGTCGACCCGCCCGCGACGTCGTTGACGAGCCCCTCGTCGTGGCCGACACCGAGGTGGCCGGAACCGAACAGCTCGTCCTCGATGCCGAGCAGGTTGCGCCCCTCGATCACGAAATGCCGGCGTCGTACGAGCCCCATCGGTTCACGTCCGGTCGCCCGGTAGAAGGGCTCCGCCACCGGCGCCCGCCAGTCGACCACCACCGGGTCGCTCAGCTCGTCGGCGACCGCCAGCCGGCCGATGTGGAAGCTCTCCAGCGTGTCGGGCGACTCGGCGGCCCGATCGATGCGGCCGAAGACGAGCGCTGCGTCGCCCAGATCGAGGTCGGTGAGACGCTTGACGAGCGCTTCGTCGAACGCGTTGCGCTCGAACCGGGCCTGGAACGTGCCACCCAGATCGGCCTCACTGAGGTCACGAAGCCTCCACGCTGCCTTGCGGCTGCTCTCGAGGCACTCGTAGGCGTGATCGATGTGGGCTTGCTCGTCAGCCAGATCTGGGTGCTGATGGGTCATTCGGTCTGGATGTCGGGGCTCGATGTCGGAACTCGATGGGTGCAAACTCGATGGTGGTCGGAAACGTGGTCTCGACGGGCACCCGTGCCCGCCAGGGGGTCGTTGTACTCTAGCGGCCCGGATAGCGTCCACGGCTGCATGAACGCCAGTCCCAGCGTGACGCCACCCTTTCTGCAGGCGGCCGCCGGGTTCCCCGCCGGACTGCGCGGCCGGCACACGCCGGTCTGGTTCATGCGCCAGGCGGGCCGCAGCCTTCCCGAGTACCGCGCGGCGCGTGGTGAAGGGTCGATCCTCGACGCGATCAAGCAGCCCGACATCGCCGCCGAGATCACGCTCCAGCCGGTGCGGCGGTACGGCGTCGACGCCGCGGTGCTGTTCAGCGACATCGTGGTGCCCGCTCACGCGGTCGGGTTCGGCATCGACGTCACTCCCGGTACCGGCCCGGTGGCCGAGCGACCGTTGCGCTCCCGGCTCGAGCTCGAACGCCTCCGCCCGGTCGAGCCCGACGACATCGCCTACGTCATCGAGACCGTCCGCCTGGTGCGCGCCGAGCTCGCCGCGCACGTCCCGATCCTGGCCTTTGCGGGCGCCCCGTTCACCGTCGCCAGTTACCTCATCGAGGGACGGCCGAGCCGCACCTACGAGCACACCAAGGCGATGATGCACACCGACGAGGTGCTGTGGCACGAGCTCATGGAGCAGCTCGCCGCTTCGTCGGTGCGTTTCATCTCGCTGCAGATTCAGAGCGGGGCAGGCGCGTACCAGCTGTTCGACTCGTGGGCGGGCGCGCTCTCGCGCCGCGACTACGACCGGTTCGTCCTCCCCCACTCCCGCCGCGTCTTCGCCGAGCTCACCGACCTTCACCCCGACGCGCCGGGCATCCACTTCGGGGTCGGGTGCGACCACCTCCTCGAATCGATGCACGCCGCCGGGCCGCAGGTGATCGGGCTCGACTGGCGGACGCGCATCGCCGACGCCCGGCGCCGACTCGGTGCCGACACCGTCGTTCAAGGCAACCTCGACCCGGCCCTCGTGCTGGCCGGCACCGACGTCGCGCTCGACGGCGCCGAGGCGGTGCTGGCTGACAACGACGGCCACCCCGGGCACATCTTCAACCTCGGCCACGGTGTCCACCCCGACTCCGATCCGGGCGTTCTACGCGCCGTCGTCGACTTCGTGCACGCGCAGACCGCCCGTGGATGACACTCGGGTGGACGACGCGCCGCGGCGCATCGCCGTGCTCCTGATGGCCTACGGCACCCCACGCTCACCCGCCGACATCGAGCCGTACTACACCGACATCCGGCGCGGCCACCCGCCCTCCGCCGAGCAGCTCGCCGACCTCGTCGGTCGCTACGAGGCGATCGGTGGGGTGTCGCCACTCGCCGAGCGCACCCTGTCGCAGCGCGACGCCCTCCAGCGCGCGCTCGACCATCTCGCGCCCGACACCTACACCGTTGCGATCGGCCTCAAGCACGCCGATCCGAAGATCGAGGCGACGATCGACGTGCTCGCCGACCGCGGCGTCGAACGGGTCGTCGCGGTCGTGATGGCCCCCCACTACTCCGCTGCGTCCATCGGGCAGTACCTCGAACGCACACGAGCTGCGGCGGGACCGCGAGGCATCGATGTGGTCGCGCTCGAGAGCTGGGCCACCGAGCCGGCGTTCGTCGAGTTCCTCGCCGCGGATGTCCGTCGGCGGCTGGCGGCGATGCCGGCGAACACCACGACGCTCTTCACGGCCCACTCGCTCCCCGCCCGGGTCGTGGCCGATGGCGATCCGTATCCCGACGAGCTCCACGCCACCGCCGACGCCGTCGCCGCGGCGGCCGGCCTCGGAGCGCGGTCGCCATGGGCGATCGCGTGGCAGAGCGCCGGACGTACCCCCGAACCGTGGATCGGGCCCGACATCCTCGCCGTGATCGACGACTTGGCCGCGCCGGGGGCGGCCGACGGTGTGCTCGTGTGTGCCTGCGGCTTCGTCGCCGACCACCTCGAGGTGCTGTACGACCTCGACATCGAGGCTCGCCAGCGGGCCGAATCGCACGGCCTCGTGTTCGATCGCACGACGTGCGTGAACGACGATCCTGCCGTGATCGACGCACTCGCGGCTCGAGCGCACGAGCTCGCGAGCGGCTGATGCCCGCGGTCGACGGTCGGCGGGTGCTGGTGGTCGGCGGTGGCATCACCGGCCTGGCGGCCGCTGAGACGCTCGTCGCCGGTGGTGTCGACGTCACCCTGCGCGAGGCGAGTGCATCACTCGGCGGCAAGATCCGCACGTCGACGTTCGCCGGGCTCTCGATCGACGAAGGCGCCGATGCGTTCCTCGCCCGGACACCCGAGGCGGTCGAGCTCGCCGGTCGGGTCGGACTCGCCGACCTCACATCGCCGACGAATGCGACGGCCGCGGTGTGGTACGACGGTCTGCACAGAATCCCGGAGACCATCGTGCTCGGCGTCCCGGCCGGGCTGGGGCCGTTCGTCACCACCGGATTGCTGTCATGGCGCGGCAAGCTGCGGGCCGCCTGCGAGCCGTTCCTGCCGCCCACCCCGACCACCGACGACGTGCTCGGCGCGTACGTCCGGCGGCGCTTCGGCAACGAGGTCCACGAGCGGCTCGTCGACGCCCTCGTCGGGAGCATCTACGCGACCGACACCGACAACGCCAGCCTGGCCGCCGTCCCCCAACTGGCCGAGCTGGCGGCTGGTGGGCGGAGCCTGCTGATGAGTGCCCGGTCGGCGCGGGCCCGCGCCGGCAGGCGACCCGCGACCGGGCCGGTCTTCGCCGCACCATCGGCCGGCGTCGGCGCACTCGTCGACGCCACCGCCGCGACCGTGCGGGCCGGTGGTGGCGACGTCCGAACGTCGAGCCCGGTGGTCCGCATCGAACGCGTCGACAATGGATGGACGGTCGATGGTGAGCCGTTCGACGCGATCGCGCTGACGTCACCTGCACGGGCCGCCGCGTCGCTGCTGGCGACCGTGGCACCGGAAGCCTCCCGTCTGCTCAGCCGCATCGAGCACGCCGACGTCATCATCGTCACGATGTCCGTTCCAGCGGGAACGTGGCCCGCACGCCTGCGCGGGATGAGCGGCTACCTCGTGCCGAAGCCAGTGCAGGGTCTCGTCACCGCGGCGTCGTTCGGGTCGCAGAAGTGGGCGCACTGGAGGCCGGCGGACGGCAGTGAGATCCTTCGCGTTTCACTGGGACGCGACGGGCTCGCCGTGGACCACCTCGACGATGATGCGGTGGTCGCCGCGGCCGTCGACGAGGTCGGGCGTCACCTCGCGCTGGACCTGCAGCCTTCCGCGGTGCGTGTCTCCAGATGGCGCGACGCGTTCCCGCAGTACCGGCCCCACCACCTCGAACTCGTCCACATGGTCGAGGCGGCGCTGCCGCCGGGGCTCGTGGTCGCCGGTGCCGGCTACCACGGGATCGGGATCCCGGCCTGCGTACGCCAGGCGCGACGAATCGCCCAACTCCTGCTGAGTCGTCACGCCGAGGGCATACAATGATCATCCGTATGGCGGCCAACGGCGGTAAGCGCCGGCGAGCGTCGATCCGGACCGCCACGGGCGTCCTGGCATCGTTGACGGCACTCACGTCGGTCGCGCTCGCAGGCTGCGGCGGCTCCGACGACGCGTCGGCCGACGCTGCCTCGCCGACCGTCGCGGCGACCGCGCCACCGACCACCGAGGAAGCGACGACGACGTCCGCGGCGAAACGCTCCACGACATCTTCCGGCACGTCCACCAGCACGTCGACGACGTCGTCCACGAGTCCCTCGACGTCGACGAGCACGACGACGGTCGCGGCCGAGGCCCTTGTCCTGCCCCAGCCGATCTCGCCGCCGCTGGATGAGTACGGCGTCGAGCCGGTCATCGAGGTCGGTTGGATCGAGATCCCGGCAATCGACGTGTACATGGCGATGTACGAGGGGATCAGGCTCACCACCCTCGACTACGGCCCCGGCCACTGGCCGGGCAGCGCGATGCCGGGCCACATCGGCAACACCGTGATCGCCGGGCACCGTACGAGCAAGCACAAGGTGTTCCGAAACCTCGATCAGCTCGAGGCAGGCGACGAGATCATCTTCGACGGCGTCGACGGCCGACACGTGTACCGCGTGACGAGCACCGAGATCATCGGTCCCGAGGCGATGTGGATCGTCGAGCAGACACCGGAGTTCACGGCGACGCTGTTCGCATGTCATCCGCCCGGCTCGACTCGCGAGCGGATCGTGGTGCACGCCGAGCTCGCCGCCTGATCGGATCATGCCTGACAAGATCGTGACGCCCACGCCGCGAACCCGGGCGTTCAAGGGTCCGGCGCTCAGCCTGGTCGGTGGGCTGTTGGTCGCGTTCTCGCTTCCGCCGTGGGGCTTCTGGCCGCTCGCGATCATCGGCGTGATGTTGTTCGAGACCGCCCTCGGCGTGCGTTCGACGCGGCGCCAACGACTGCTCGACGGCTGGCTGTTCGGCGCGGCGTGGATGTACGTCGGGATGTGGTGGATGGTGCAGCTCACCCTGCCGGGGTACATCGCGGCGGGTGCGATCTTCGCCGGAGGGCACGCCGTCGCGGCCCTCGTCGCCCCGTCCGGTCGGTGGCGTGTGATCGGCCGTCCTGCGGCCCACACGCTCGTCGAGGTCGTACGGTTCTCGTTCCCGTTCGGCGGCGTCCCGCTCGCCAGCTTGGGGATCTCGCAGGCGGGTGGGCCGCTGCTCGGCATCGCCCGCCTCGGCGGGGTCATCCTCATCACGTGGGTCGTGTTCCAACTCGGCTTCGCGCTCGCCGGGCCGGCACCGGCCGTGCCGCGGCTGGTCCGCCGCCGGCGCCCGTCCGCGAAAGGCGCGCCGCATGGCGTGTTCGCCCTGGCCGCGGTCGTCATCGTGATCGTCATCGCCGCGATCGCCCCTCAAGGGTCGCGGACCGGACGCACGATCACGATCGCCGCGGTACAGGGCGGCGGCGAGCAGGGGACCCGTGCCGAAGACGTACCGTCGCGCGTCGTCACCGAGCGCCACCTCGAGGCGACGCAGTCGATCGACCCCGATCCGAACCTCGACCTCGTGCTGTGGCCGGAGAACGTCATCGACATCAACGACGAACCGTTCGAGGGCAGCGCGGTGAACGAGGCGGTGGCGGCCGAGGCGGCCCGCTTGGGAGTTCCATTTGCCGTCGGAGTGACCGAGGACGCCGACCAGACCGGTCGCGGCGAGCCGGGCCGGATCACCAACGCCCAAGTGGTCGTCACACCCGACGGGCGGGTCACGAGTCGCTACGACAAGGTTCGCCGGGTGCCGTTCGGCGAGTACGTGCCGATGCGTGGGCTGCTGGAGGCGCTCGGCGCCCCGGTCGACCAAGTGCGCACGAACGCCGTGGCGGGCACCGAGCCGGCCGTGATCGAGTTGCCGGATGGCACCAAGCTCGGCGTCGTGATCTCGTGGGAGGTGTTCTTCGGTGGTCGTGCCCGGGAGGGCGTGAAGCACGGCGCATCCGTGATCGTGAACCCGACCAATGGCGCCAGCTACACGGGCACCGTGGTCCAGACCCAGCAGGTCGCGTCGAGTCGCCTGCGTGCCGTCGAGACCGGGCGCTGGGTCGTGCAAGCCGCGCCGACGGGGTTCTCGGCGTTCGTGTCACCGTCGGGCGAGGTCCACCAACGCACCGGCGTGAGCGAACGCGCCGTGATCACGCGTGAGATCGAGCTGCGCGACGGCCGCACGTGGTACGTGAGGATCGGGGACGGGCCGTGGATCGTCGCCGTGCTCGTGGTGTTCCTCGTCGCCGTGTGGTTCGGCGGCGGCCGCGCCGCGCTCGCGCGCCGACGAGACGCTCGCCGGGAAGCTCCGACGTCCTCCGACTGAGTGCGAGCCGGTGATCAGGTCTCGATCGCGACCGTCACGGGTCCATCGTTGACGAGCTCGACGTGCATCTCGGTGCGAAACCGCCCGGTCGCCACGTTGGCGCCGAGAGCCCGCAGCGACTCGACCACGGCGTCGACCAGTGGCTCGGCGATGTCGGGACGGGCAGCCGCGGTCCAACTCGGACGGCGGCCCTTCGAGGTGTCGCCGTACAGCGTGAACTGGCTGACCACCAGCACGTCGCCACACCCATCGCTGAGCGCCCGGTTCATCACGCCCTCGTCGTCGTCGAACACGCGAAGGTTCCAGATCTTGTCGGCCAACTTGCGCGCCGCCGCGTCGTCGTCGTCGTGCGTGACGCCGACGAACACGCAGAGCCCAGGCCCGATCTCGCCGACGGTCGTGGTGCCCGAGCGGTCGGCGTCGTCCGTTCCATTCGACTCGCCGATCACTCGCACTGCGGCGCGCTCGACTCGCTGAATCAACGCTCGCATGCGCGGCTGACGATACTGGCCGAGATGATCTCCATCCGGTCCGGCGATGCGACGGTGACGGTCGATGCCGACCACGGGGGGCGGCTCGCCGGGCTCGAGATCGCCGGACGGCAGATACTGATCGGCCCGTCGCCGGACCGCGGCCCGATGCAATGGGGCTCGTTCCCGATGGTTCCGTGGGCGGGGCGGATCCGCCGCGGCGAGTTCGTGTTCGCCGGACGCTCGCACCAGCTCCCGCTCGACCTGCCACCCCACGCGATCCACGGCACCGGCTACCGCCAGCGGTGGGATGTGGGCGACGTGGCCAACGACGCGGTGTCGATCAGCTGCGATCTGGCGTGGGAGTTCGAGGGCCGTGCCTGGCAGCGCGTCGAGGCCGGCGATTCGCAGGTGACCTGCGAGCTGGGCGTCGCCGCCGGCGACGTGGCGATGCCCGCCGAGATCGGCTGGCACCCGTGCTTCGTGAAACCCGAGTCATTGCGGTTCCGGCCGGCATCGATGTACGCCCGCGACCACGAGGGGATCCCCAATGGCGAGCTGGTGCCACCGCCGCCGGGGCCATGGGACGACTGCTTCCTCAACGCCGAACCTGTCGAGCTGCGCTACGCAGCGCTGACGGTCACCGTGACGTCGGATTGCGACCATTGGGTCGTCTACGACGAACCCGCCGAGGCCACGTGCGTCGAACCGCAGTCCGGACCGCCCGACGCGTTCAACCTCCGCCCACGGGTGCTCGAACCCGGCGAGCAGCTGATCCGCACGATGACCGTCACCTGGGACGATCGATCGGGATGATCGATTGGCGTCGCACGATCGGGTGATGATGCGCTAAGAATCGCGAGGCCTTCCGCCTGTCGTGCTCTGGACGGGCGAGGAGGCGGCATGGCTCATGACGACGACGTACGACGACGCGCACCTGGTCGCCACTCACCTGGCGGGCGATCGCACCGCGCTCGCCGGCATCTACGACCGCTTCTCGGATTCGCTGTACGACACAGCGGCGGCGATGCTCGGCGATCGGCACGACGCCGCCGACGTCGTGCAGGACGTGTTCGTCATCGCCGCCGAACGGCTCGACCAGCTGCGCGATCCGTCGCGCCTGAAGCCGTGGCTGTTCGCGATCATGCGCAACGAGGTGTACCGGCGTTCGAAGCAGCGCCGCCGGGTCGTCGCGACCGACTTCTCGGACACGGGTGTTGACTTGAGCGCCCCGCCCGACCAGGGCAGCGAAGGTGCGGGCGCCGAGTACGAGGAGCTCGCCGAGCTCGTGCGCGATGCCGCGCGCGGGCTCGACGCGCGCGACCAGCTGGTCCTCGAGCTGTCGGTGCGACAGGGTCTGCAGGGCGCCGATCTCGCCGACGCGCTCGGCGTCTCCGCCCAGCAGAGCTACGGCCTCGTGCATCGCATGCGCGATCGCACCGAACGCAGCCTCGGCGCGCTGTGCGTCGCCCGCGCCGGCCGCAAGGAGTGTCCCGAGCTCGCCGAGATCCTGCAGGCATGGGACGGCGAGTTCTCGGTGCTGATCCGCAAGCGGGTCGCCCGCCACGTCGACGGCTGCGAGACCTGCGAGCGGACGAAGCGGCGCTTCGCGCCGCTCGTGCTGCTCGGCTCGGCCAGGGCGTTGGCCGCTCCGATCGACCTGCGCGACCGTGTCCTCGATCGGGTCACGGTCGGAAGCGGCGAAACACCGTCGTACGCGTTCACGCGTCCGGGGGGGTTCCCCACCGTTGCGCGTCGGGCTCGCCGGCTGGCGGTGTTGGTGGGTCTCACAGTGATCGCGGTGCTCCTCCTCGGCGGCATGACGGCGTTGGTGGTCGCCGACGGCGACCAGCCGGACTCGATCGCGACCGCCGACGCCGGCCCGGCGGTGACCGACGGCGAGCTCTCGGTGACCGATCCCACGACGGGCGCTCCGGCAGGCACGGCCGAGCAGATCACCACCGGTACCGGTTCGCTCGCGGTCGCTGCTCCCGGCGGAACTGCCGGCGAGACCACGACGACGATGTCGGAGACCACGTCGACCGGCGTCGGCGAGCCGACCACGACTTCGATCGAGGTCGCGTCGGAGGCGGTCGTCGTCCCACCGCTCACGACCGACCCGTCCACGGACACCCCCACGCCGCTGCCGCCGACGGAACCGACCGTCACCGATCCCCCCGCCACGACCGCCCTGCCGACGACACTTCCACCGACCACGACGATCCCACCAGATCCCGGGACGCTGACGCTCGACACGGCAACCGTCGACCTGGGCGCTTCGGCCATCGCACGAACCGTCACGCTCAGCAACCAGGGTGGCCAGCCGGTCACGTTCGTCGTCGGCGTCGGCAGCCCGTTCGCGGTCGCGCCGGCCAGTGGCACGCTCGCTCCCAACGAGTCGATGGCGCTCACCGTGTCGGTCGACCGGTCGCCACCCGTCGCCGAGGGCCCGATCAGTGCGACCGCCACGCTCGTGCCGGTGGAAGCCGGCGTGGCCAGCGCGTCGATGAGCCTGCTCGCGACCGTCGAACGCCCACCGGTCGTGGTGGTCGACGGCCCACCGTCGGACGGCTACTGCCCGCGGCAGAACCCCATCTTCGTGTCGGTGCGGGCGATGGTGACCGACGAATCGCCGCCGCTGCGGGTCGTGCTCCGGGCCACCGAGCCCGGCGGCAAGCGGTTCGAGGCGGCGATGTCGCAGGACGGCGATCGGTGGTACGGATCGCTCCAACTCCAGCCGTTCCCCGGCACGTGGCAGTGGACGGTCGAAGCCACCGACGCCCGCCGCAACGTCGGATCCGACGGCGGCAGCTTCAGGGTCGACATCAGCTACTGCTGAAACGGGATGGCGTGTCCAGGATCGTGGTGATCGGAGCGGGAGTGGGCGGCCTCGGCACCGCGATCGGGCTCGCCGATCGTGGTCACGACGTGCTCGTGGTCGAGCGGGATTCTCCCCCGCCCACGACCGACGGCGACAAGGCGTTCCAGGAATGGGACCGGCCGCACGTGCCCCAATTCCGACAGGCGCATGCCTTCTCCGCCCGTTCGCGCAACTTGCTCGCGCGCCATGCGCCTGCTGTCCTCGACCGCCTCCGCGACGACGGGATCGAGGAGGTCAACTTCTTCAAGCTCCTCGCCCCGCCCGAGCTCCACCGTCCCGAAGACGACGAGTTCACGGGGCTCCTTTCGCGCCGGCCGGCGTTCGAGCTCGCGCTCCGCCTGACGGCGGCCGCCCACCCACGCGTCGAGATCCGCTGCCCGGCGCGCGTGACCGGACTCCTCCATGTCGAACCGGCTGACGGTTCGCCCACGATCCGGATCAGCGGTGTCCGGCTCGACGACGACGTCGAGGAACCCGCCGATCTCGTGATCGATGCCGGTGGGCGCCGGTCACCGACCAGCCGCTGGTTGGGCGATCTCGGCATCGAAATCGGCGAGGACGTCCAGGACTGCGGGATCACCTACCACACCCGCTACTACCGCCACGCCGACACCTCGACGCTGTCCACGCTGATGATCCAGGGCCTGCGCGCCCAGCTCGACAACGTGTTCGTGCTCGGGTTCATCGGCGACCACCGCACCTACAGCATCATCGTCGCGACCGCGCCCTGGGACGACGAGTTCCGGGTCCTCCGGCACAACTGGGCGTACGACGCCACCCTCGCCGCGATCCCGCTCGCGGCGCCGTGGATCCTGCCCGAGAACGGCACCCCGCTGCACGACGTCGACACGATGGCGGGGCACCAGAACGTCCGGCGCCACTGGGTCGTCGACGGCGAGCCGGTGGTGTTGGGTCTGCTCCCCGTCGGGGATGCGTTGTGCACGACGAACCCCGTCTACGGGTGGGGTGCATCGATGGCCCTGACCTACGCGTTCGCCGCCGTCGACGCGATCGGCGCGGGCGGCGACGCACGTGCGATCGCGCTCCGCTACGACGACGCCGTGCGCGACGAGGCCGACGGCGTGTACCAGGAGTCGGCGGCGATGGATCGCACCCGCGGCTACCGGTGGCGCTCGGATCCGATCCCCGAGCACGACGTCGCCGAGGCCGAGCGCCAATCATTGATCGCCGAGGGCATCATGCAAGGCGCCCGCCGCGATCCCGTGCTCGGCCGGGCGTTCCTGCGACGGATGAACCTGTTGGACGCACCCCACTCGATCCTCGACGACCCCGAGGTCGCCCGGCGGGCCCGCGAGATGCGCGACTTCTACGCGTCGCGCCCGCCGCGCACGGTTGGCCCTGACCGGGCAGAGCTGCTCGCAATCATCGAACAAGCACGCCCAGCGGCTTCGCCAGCCGGTTACCAGGGGGTAATGAACGGCCGGTAGCCTCACCCGATGCCGCCGAGCGCCGGCCCGCCACCGGACGCCCCCCTCACCATCGCGTACCTGACCTATCGCGGGAAGCCGCACGTCGGCGGTCAGGGCGTGTACACGCGGCACCTCACCAAGGCGCTCGTCGACCTCGGCCATCACGTCGAGGTGCTCGGCGGGCAGCCGTACCCGGTTCTCGACCCCCGCGTGCCGATCACAGAGCTGCGCAGCCTCGACCTCTGGAACGACCACTATCCGGGTCGCTTCCCCGCCTACTGGGAGTTCAAGACCCGCGAGGACTTCTTGGAGATCGCCCAGTTCATGACCGGGACGTTCGCCGAGCCGTTGGCGTTCAGCGCCAGGGCCCACCGCCATCTGAAGCCGCGGGTCGGCGAATTCGACCTCGTCCACGACAACCAGTGCCTCGGCTACGGGATCTTGAAGATCGAGGCGATGATGCCGACGATCGTCACGCTGCACCACCCGATCACCAAGGATCGTCAGCTCGAGATGGATGCCGCGCCGACCCGCTTCAAGCGGTACTCGGTCGGACGTTGGTACTCGTTCGTGAAGATGCAGGGACGCGTCGCGAGCCGGATGCCACGCATCGTGGTCGTCAGCGAGAACTCGATCAGCGACATCCACACCGACATGGGGGTGAGCCACGACCGGATGCGACTCGTGCCCGTCGGCGTCGATCCCGACCTCTACCGACCGTTGCCGGAGGTCAGCCGCGTGCCGGGCCGGCTGATCACCACCGCGTCGGCCGACGTGGCGTTGAAGGGTCTCGCCTACCTGCTCGAAGCGATGGCGAAGCTGCGCACCGAGCGCGACGTCACGTTGACGATCATCGGTAAGCCGAAGGCCGGCAAGAGCATGGACCTCATCGACAAGCTCGGTCTGCGCCCCCACATCGACTTCGTGTCCGGGGTGCCCGACGAGCGGATCGTCGAGCTCTACGCCGAGGCCGAGCTCGCCGTCGTGCCGAGCCTCTACGAGGGCTTCAGCCTGCCCGCCATCGAGGCGATGTGCACCGGGATCCCGCTCGTGGCCACCAATGGAGGAGCGCTGCCCGAGGTGACCGGTGCCGACGGCGACACGGTGCTGCAATGCCCGGCCGGCGATTCCGGCGCGCTCGCGGCCGCGATCGCACGCGGCCTCGACGACGCGGCGCTGCGGGCGCGGATCGGCGCGGCCGGCCGTCAACGTGTCGTCGAGCGGTGGAGCTGGCGGCGATGCGCCCAGATGACGGTCGATCAGTACCGCGAGGTATTGGCGATGCCGCACAACGTCGAGAAGTTGAAGCGGAACGGGCGCATCTGAGTGCTCACGATCCGCTTCGACCAACTCGGCCTGCGGCGCGGTGACCGCGTCCTCGACGTCGGCGCCGGTTTCGGCCGGCACGCGTTCGAGGCTGCCCGGCGCGGCGGACGGGTCGTCGCCCTCGACTACGCCGCCGACGAGGTCGTGCAGACCCGGGCGACCGTCGGGGCGATGGTCGAGGCGGACGAGATCACCGTCGACGATTTCGCCGGTGTGCTGCGCGGTGATGCCACGCGGCTGCCGTTCGCCGACGGGTCGTTCGAGGTCGTCATCACGTCGGAGGTGCTCGAGCACATCCAGGACGACGTCGCGGCGATCGCCGAGATGGCCCGCGTTCTCGCGCCGGGCGGAACGTTCGCGGCGACGGTCCCGAGCTGGTTCCCCGAGAAGGTCAACTGGATGCTGTCCGACGAGTACCACGCACCGAAGAGCGCCGGTGGGCACGTGCGCATCTACACCCTGACCGAGCTCCGAGCGAAGCTGCGGGCCGCCGGACTCGACGTCACGGGCAGCCACCACGCGCACGCGCTGCACTCGCCGTATTGGTGGTTGCGGTGCCTCGTCGGGCCCCAGCGCGACGACCACAAATGGGTCGCCCGCTACAAGCGGTTCCTCGAGTGGGACATCATCGAACGACCGCGCAGCACCAGGATCGCCGATCGCCTTCTGTCACCGGTGCTCGGCAAGAGCGTCGTGCTGTACGCCCGCAAACCGGCCGTCCCGGCCACGATCGCGACCATGCCGGCGCGAGAGGGAGTCGCCGCATGAAGTCGTGCCTGCCAGAGGTACCGGGGGTGCTCACCGCCGACGAGATCCGCGTCAGTGGTGATCATCTCGCCGCGTTGCAGCTGCCCTCCGGGATGATCCCGTGGTTCCCAGGCGGCCATTGCGATCCGTGGAACCACGTCGAGTCGGCGATGGCGCTCGACGTCGTCGGCCGCCACGACGAGGCGGCTTGGGCGTACGACTGGCTGGCCGCGACGCAACGCCTCGACGGCAGCTGGCACAACTACTACCGGTCTGACGGCTCGGTCGAGGAGCGCAAGCTCGACACCAACGTGTGCGCCTACGTCGCGACCGGGGTGTGGCACCACTTCCGCTGTACGGCAGACCGCAAGTTCCTCGACGAGCTGTGGCCAACCGTCGAGCGGGCGCTCGACTGGGTGCTCGCCCATCGCCGTCACGACCGCACGATCCTGTGGGCCGTCGAGCCCAACGAACGGCCGTGGGACTACGCGCTGCTCACCGGCACATGCAGCATCCAGCACGCCCTGCGATGCGGTGCGTCGGTCGGCCTCGCGGCCGGAGTCGAACGTCCCGACTGGGTGGCGGCCGCCGACGAGCTGACGAGCGTGATCGCCGATCGTCCCGGGGCGTTCGAGCCGAAGGACCGATGGGCGATGGACTGGTACTACCCGGTGCTGACCGGCGCCTTGGTGGGCGAGGCCGCCAAGGCCCGTCTCGCCGACGGCTGGGAGACGTTCGCGATGGAAGGACTCGGGGTCCGCTGCGTGAACGACGAGCCGTGGGTGACCGCGTCCGAGACCGCCGAGTGTGCGATCGCGTTCGCAGCAATCGGCGACTTCGCGACCGCCACCGATCTGCTGCGTTGGACGGGCGCCCATCGCCTCGAAGCGCATGACGCCGGCGCGTACTGGACCGGCATCGTGTATCCGGCCGCCGACCTGTTCCCCGGCGGCGAGCACACGTCGTACACCGCCGCTGCCGTCATCCTCGCCGCCGACGCGATCACGGGCGCTTCACCGGCGGCGGATCTCTTCGTGCCCCGATCTACACTCGCCTGACGTGACAGCGTTGATGGGGTCGGCTCCGGCCCGCACGATCTTCAGCGTCTGGAGCTGGTTCATCTTCGGCGTCCTCCTCATCATCTGGGTGCCGCTGGTCGGCTTGGTGCGGCTCGTCACGGCGCCGTTCGACAAGGGTCGCTACGCGGCCGGCTATCTGTTCCGCAAGTTCGCCGTCGTCCACCAGATGCTCAACCCGCTCTGGCACTTCGAAGTGGTCGGGCAGCCGCCCGCCGATCCACGCCGGCCGTACGTCGTGGTGGCCAACCACGAGAGCTTCGTCGACATCCTCCTCATCTCCCACCTGCCGTTCGAGATGAAATGGCTCAGCAAAGCCGAGTTCTTCAAGTTCCCGCTCGTCGGTTGGCTGATGCGGATGGCGGGCGACATCCCGCTCGACCGCAGCTCTGGCCGCAGCGCGGTGAAGGCCTTGAAGCAGTGTCGCGTCATGCTCGATCGCCGAGTGTCGGTGATCATCTTCCCAGAGGGCACGCGCTCGAAGTCGGGCGAGCTGCAGGAGTTCAAGGACGGCGCGTTCCGCCTCGCCGTCGACGCCGGAGTGCCGATCATCCCCCTCGCCGTGCACGGAACGAAGACGGCGCTGCGCAAGCACGACTGGCGATTCGGCCACGCCCGCGCCGAAGTGCGGATCCTCGAGCCGATCAGCACCGAAGGACTCACCAAGCGCGACGTCCCCGCCCTCCGCGACCGCGTCCGCGACCGCATCGAAACCGAACTGCAGACGATGCGCACCGCCGACGAATCCGTCTGACAACCCCCTCTCCTGTTTGTGTCACCGCAACCGGCGACCCTCGCCGGTGTCGGTGACACAAACCGGGAATCAGGTGAGGGTGCGGGCGGTGTCGGAGAGGGGGACGGCGCTGCGGTCGGCGGGCAGGGAATGAAGCACTCGATCGCCGAGGTTCGATGTGACACCGAGCCAGTAGCGCTCGTTGCGGTAGTGGTGCCAGCGGTGGTTGCGCGCGAGTCGCGCGTAGTAGCGCGACGACGGCCGGTACGCGGCATGGGCCAGCAGATGGGTCCACTCGTAGTGCGCCAGCCCGATCGCGGCGAGTGCGACCGCCGTGACCGTCGACGCGACGACGTTGCCGCCGATCGCCCATACCAGCGGAGCCGCCCAGGCTGCGCTCCACACGCCGAGCACGACGACGAAGATCGCGGCGTCGAGCGGTGGGAGCAGCAGCCATTGCAGATCGGGTGGATCGAGGTGGTGCTGGCGATGTCCCGATCCGGTGCCGAGGCGGCGGCTCGTCCATGCGTCGGTGGCGGCGTGCAGCACGAAGAGGTGGATGAACCACTCGACGAACCCGGTCAGGACCACGACTGCCAGCGCGACCGCCAAATCGCCGCGACCCCATCCGCCGATCACCAGTCGCAACCCGACGAGGATCGCCCCGACGGGGAGCAACACGTGTGCCGATCCGCTGGCGACGAACGCACGGGCGGCGGCCCGCTTGGTGGCGAGATCGGAGGAGCGGTCGATCCTGGTCGACATCGGCTCAATCGACACGGCGCAACACCCGCAATGATCCGGTGACCGATTCGAGCCGGAATCGGCCGCTCTCGAGCGCCGGCACGTAGATCTGCTCGTAGGGCGACCGGCCGCCATCGGCCGGGTCGGGGAACACGTCGTGGATCGCGAGCGTGCCGCCGACGGCGACGTGCGGCGTCCATCCCAGGTAGTCGTCGCGGGCGGGTTGCTCGCCATGACCGCCGTCGATGAACACGAACGCGAGCGGCGTGCGCCAGTGTCGGGCGACGATCGGCGAGGGCCCGACGACACCGACGACGTGATCCTCGAGCATCGCGTCGTGGATCGCGGCCCGGAAGAACGGGAGCGTGTCCATCGATCCGATCCGCTGGTCGACGACCTCGGCGTCGTGCCACTCCCACCCGGCCTGGTTCTCCTCCGAACCGCGATGGTGATCGACCGCGAAGAGCGTGGTGCCGCTCTCGCGGGCCGCGGCGCCGAGCCAGATCGTCGAGCGGCCGCAATACGAGCCGACCTCGACCCACGGGGCGCCCGGGATGGCCGCGGCCGCGCCGAGCGCGGCTTCGTACAGCGCGTCACCCTCGTCGGCCGGCATGAACCCCTTGGTGGCCAGGGCGAGCGCACGCAGCGTGGGGTCGATGCTCACGGCGACTCGTGGCGTTCGGCGTCGGTACCGAACCCGGCGCGACGGGTCCGGTCCTCGAGTGATTCGAGCTCCTGGAACAGCGTGATCTGCAGACCGGCGGGGGCCTCGAGGCGGGAGTTGAGCGACTGCCACGGGGTCGCGGTCGGTGGCGCGATCAGTGTGGCCCCGGCGGCGACGAGCTCGGCCGTCGTGGCCGTCGAGTCGGCCACCTCGAACGCGACGCGGATCTTCGGGCTCACCGGACGCCCGACCTCGACCTCGTCGATCATCCGCTTCTGGGCTGGGTTGGCGATCTCGAGCGTCGCCCGGCCGGCTTCGAGGATCGCCACCCGGGCGCCGCCCTCGCCCTCGAACGCGGCCTGCTCGGTGAGGCCGAGGGTGTCGCGGTAGAACGCGACCGCCGCGTCGTAGTCCTCGGCCTCGACGATCAACCGCAGTTGCAGAACGGCGGGTCCGTGGGATGGCGAGCTCGTCACGCACCCCACGCTAAGCCGTCGCCGCGACCCGAACCATCCGCCCCTCCCCGAGCCGACCCGCCCGCCCCGCGTTGCCCCGCGTTGCCCAGATCGAACAGTTCGACCGGACTCGACACCGTCTGCGCAACAAATCGAACTGTTCGCCTGGGGCAACACCGAGCCCCGCCCCCGCTGAAAGCGCGCGGTCGACCACCGGTTGGAACGTCGACCT
>DATMDV010000322.1:0-29949 GCA_035557475.1 Ilumatobacteraceae bacterium | reverse complement strand
CCGTGGCGCGGTTCCGCTACATCATCGTCCCGATGCTCAAGCCGATCCTGATGATCCTCGTCGCGCTGTCCACGCTGTGGGACTTCCGGGTGTTCACCCAGATCTACGTGCTGCAGTCGGCCGGCGGCATCTCCCGCGACACCAACCTGCTCGGTGTCTACACGTACCAGCTGTCGATCGGCCAGAGCGACTACGGCGTGGGCGCTGCGGCCGCGCTCTTGATGATGGTCTTGATGTGCATCCTCACCCTCGGCTACCTGCGATCGATGTTCAAACAGGACAACATCTCATGAAACCACGCCGGATCGCCCTCAACCTCACCGGCCTGCTCGTCGCCGCGATCGCGCTGTTCCCGGTGTACTGGATGGTGTTGACGTCGTTCCGTCGCGGCATCGACATCCAGAGCCCCGATCCGTCCTTCATCCCGTTCCCGGGGACGCTCAACAACTACCGCAAGGTGTTCGAGCGCGACTTCTTCTGGACCGCCACCAAGAACAGCCTGATCGTGACCGCGATCACCGTGTCGGTCGCCTTGGTCGTGGCCTTCCTCGCCGCCGTCGCGATCTCACGGTTCCGTTTCCGTGGCCGCACCGCGCTGCTCGTTACGGTGCTGGTGGTGCAGATGGTGCCCGCCGAAGCGTTGATCGTGTCGATGTTCCGCGTCCTCGACGGTTGGCAGCTGATCAACACCGTGGTCGGTCTGTCGCTCACCTATCTCGTGTTCGTCCTGCCGTTCACGATCTGGACGCTCCGCGGCTTCGTCGAGGGTGTTCCGTTCGAGCTCGAGGAAGCGGCCATGGTCGACGGCGCCAGCCGGTTCGGTGCGTTCCGCCGCGTCACACTGCCGCTCGTCGCGCCCGGGCTGGTCGCGACCGGCGTGTTCGCGCTGATCCAGGCGTGGAACGAGTTCATCTTCGCCCTCGTGATCATGCAGCGTCCGGGTTCGAAGACGCTTCCGGTGTGGTTGCAGGAGTTCAACGAAGGAGCCCGCGGCACCGACTGGGGTGGCGTGATGGCGGGCTCGACGGTGATGGCGATCCCGGTCATCGTGTTCTTCCTCATCGTCCAACGCAAGGTGACGGCGGGCCTCACCGCGGGCGCGGTGAAGGGTTGACGGGGGCGCCGACCGCCGGGGCCGCGCTGCCCGACGGCGTGCCGGGTGACGTGCCGGGCGATGTCGACGTCGCGGCGATCGGAGTCGACATCGGGGCGACCACCACCCGGGTCGCCGCGTTCGACACATCGGACACGCTGTTGGCCCGCCGGGCGATCGCCACGCCGCGCGGACCGGCGGCGATGGTGGATGCGGTGGCCGCGCTCGTCGCCGGGGTGCTCAGCGGTGGCGTGCCTGACGGGCAGCGCACGATGGCGGGTGTCGGCATCGTCGCGGTCGGGATCCCCGGTCGTGTCGACGTCACCGACGGATCCGTGCGCAATGCGCTCAACCTCGGCATCGATGCGCCGACGCCGTTCGGCGCCGACCTCGCGAATCGGGTCGGCTGTGCGGTCCACGTCGAGAACGACGTCAACGCCGGGGCGCTCGGCGCCGCCGCCGTCCTCGCCGTTTCCCCTCCGTCGAGTCTCGCCTACCTCAGCATCGGCACCGGGCTGGCGGCGGGTCTGGTGCTCGACGGCAAGATCCACCGCGGGTCGATCGGCATGGCGGGCGAGGTGGGTCACGTCCCGGTGCGTAGCGATGGCCCGTTGTGCTCGTGCGGCCAGCGGGGATGTGCGGAGACGCTGGGTTCAGGGGGCGCGATCGCCGAACGATGGGGCCCGCACGGCGCGGCCGCCCTCTGGGACGCCGCCGATCGCGGCGACGCCGTGGCCGTCGGCGTGCGCGACGACCTGGTTGCCGCGATCGGCTCGACGATCCGGCTCGTCGTGCTGACGCTCGACGTCGACGTCGTCGCCCTCGGCGGTGGTGTCGGTGAGCTCGGTGACCCGTTGATGCGCGAGTTGCGACGGTGGCTGGCGACGGAAGCCGGGCGATCACCGTTGCTCGCCACACTCCGCCTCGGTGACCGGGTGCGACTCGTGCCCCGCGGCAGTCCCGTTGGTGAGCTGGGAGCCGTGCTCGCGGCGCGCCAGGCCGCGGCGGCAGCGGTGGCGGGATGAGTCGGCACGCCGGCTCGACGGCGATCATCGGCGGCGATGTCATCGTCGCCGGAGCGCAGGCAGGTGTCGGCGACGTCGTGTTCGACGGCCCGCTGATCGGCGCCGTCCGAAAAGACGGTTCGACAACCGAGGGTTCCGACCGCCACTTCGACGCCCAGGGCCTGATCGTTTCAGCGGGCTTCATCGACGCCCAGATCAACGGCGCCCACGGCATCGACGTCACTGCCGAGCCGGAACGGATCGGTGAGCTCGGCGCCGAGATCACCCGCTACGGCGTGACGGCGTTCCTGCCGACGGTCATCACGTGCTCCCCTCGTCGACGCGCCGTCGCGCTGGCGACTGAACTCGCGGTTACTGGCGGCGCGGTCGCGGTCGGTCTGCACCTCGAGGGCCCAATGCTCGCCCCCACGCGTCGTGGCGCCCATCCGGAGCAATGGCTCGAGCTTCCGTCGTCGGCGGTGATCGACGGGTGGACACGCGACGCCGGCGTGGTGATGGTCACGATCGCGCCGGAGCTGCCGGGCGCGATCGACGCGATCAGTCAGCTGGTCGGCGACGGAGTCGTGGTGTCGATCGGACACACCGACGCCACGGCCGAGTGCGTGTTGCACGCCAAACGCCTCGGCGCGACGGCCGTGACCCACCTCTTCAACGCGATGGCGCCGTTCGGTCACCGGGCGCCGGGCCCGATCGGAGTGGCCCTCGCCGACGACTCGTTGATCGCCGGGCTGATCTGCGACGGGATCCACGTCGACCCGCTGGTGGTGCGCGTGGCATGGCAGGCGCTCGGCCCCGCGCGACTGATGCTCGTCACCGACGCGACGGCGGTGCTCGGTCTCGCCCCCGGACGTCGCCGGCTCGGCGAGATCGACATCGACGTCTCGTCGGCCGGAGTCCGGACGTCCGATGGCACGCTTGCCGGCAGTGACCTCGCGCTCGATCAAGCGGTGCGCAACCTCGTGGCGTTCACGGGGTGCACCGCGGCCGAGGCCGTGGCGACCGTCACCACGACGCCATCGCGTCTGTTGGGCCTCGACGATCGGGGATCACTCGAAGCGGGCAAGCGGGCCGATGTCACCGTGCTCGACCCCGGGCTGCGCGTCGTCGCCACGTTCGTCGGCGGTGCGCTCGAGTACCTCGCCGACGAGGAGGCATCGCGTTGGAAGTCGTGATCGTCGCCGACGCCGAGGCGGCCAGTGCGATCGCCGCCGGCATCGTCGAGCGATTGCTCGGCACCAAGCCCGCGTGCGTGATCGGCGTGGCGACCGGGAGCTCGCCGGTCATCACCTACCGCCGTCTCGTCGAAGCGTTCTGCGCCGGACGCATCACATTCGCCGGCGCGCATGCCGTGTTGCTCGACGAGTACGTCGGTCTGCCGGCGGATCATCCCCAGCGCTACCGGCGCTTCGTGCACGAGCAACTCGTCGAGCACGTCGACCTGCCCGTCGAGCACGTCCACGCCCCGGATGTCGACACCCAAGATCTGGCGGAGGCCGGCCGGCGGTACGAGGCGCTACTCACGGAACTGGGCGGCGTCGACGTGCAGTTGCTCGGTATCGGCAGTGATGGCCACGTCGGTTTCAACGAGCCCGGTTCGTCGCTGCGTTCGCGCACTCGCATCAAGACACTGACCGCCGCCACGCGGGCCGACAACGCCCGCTTCTTCGCCAACCTCGACGCGGTCCCGCGTCATGTGATGACACAGGGCCTCGCCACGATCGGCGACGCGCGGCACCTCGTGCTCATCGCGTGCGGGGTGGGGAAGGCTCCTCCCATCGCCGCCGCGGTCGAGGGGCCGCTCACCGCGAGTTGCCCGGCGTCGATCCTCCAGCTGCATCCGCACGTCACGGTCGTGATCGACGAGGCGGCGGCCTCGGGCCTGACCCACGCCGCGTACTACCGCGAGACACACGCAGGGAAGCCGTCATGGCAGCACTACTGACGCTTCGCAGCGCGTACGACCCTGACGCGGAAGGCCATGGCGCGGTCACACTGCGCCTCGAGAACACCGGCGCCGAAGCCATCGAACGATTCCGCCTCGCGCTCACGAGCACGGTGAAGCTCGACCCCGGCCCCGACGGTGTCGTGCGACTGGCCCGGCAGGTCTCGGGCTACCACGAGCTGCAACCCTCGCCTGCGTTGGTGTTGGGGCCCGGTGAGGAACTGGTGATCGACGGGCTCATGGTCGGGCACCGCCCGCACCACGCCAACGACGGACCTGCGAGCGCGTTCGTGGTGCTCGACGACGGCTCTACGCTCGACGTCGACGTCGAACCGATGACGGGTCCCGAACCGAAGGCCGGTCCGACGCGTGATCAACGCCGTTCGGAGCGCGGCACCGACGGCGTCCCCGCGCTCGTGCCGTGGCCGGCGGCATTCGACCGAAACGGTGGGCGGGTCGTGTCAACGGCCGGTGAGCGGGTCGGGTCGACGGCGCGCCTGCGATCGGGTCCGGATGACGTCGGCGATGTCTGGCGCGCTGTCGCCCGCGCCGAACGGCGGCTGTACCCGGACGGTCCGTGGGCTCTGGGTGGCGGCGACGACGTCGATGCCGGAGCCTGGCCGGTGTCGACCGTCGCGGGCACGATGCCGTCTGGGCACTACGAGCTCACGATCGACGACACCAGCGCCGAGGTGACGGTGACCGCGAGTGACACCGGCGGATTCCGCCATGGCTTCGTCACCCTCGCCCAACTCCTGCGCGACGGGTCGCCCGAACGGGTGCGGATCGTCGACGGTCCGACGTACGAGTGGCGGGGAGTCCATGTCGACCTCGCCCGCCAGTTCTTCCCGGCATCCGACGTCGAGCGGCTGATCGACCTGGCGGCGTGGCGCAAGCTCGATCGGCTCCACCTCCACCTGACCGACGACGAGGCGTGGCGGATCCCGATCGAGGGCTATCCCGAGTTGACGGATGTCGGCGCCTGGCGCGGCCACGGGCTCCCCATCCCGCCCCTGCTCGGTTCACCAGCGGCGGCGACCGGCGGGAGCTACACCATCGACGAGATCGGCGCGTGGGTCGAGCGTGCACGCGAGCTCGGCGTCGTGATCGTGCCCGAGGTCGACCTGCCTGGCCACTGCCACGCCGCGCTCACAGCGGTGCCATCCCTGCGCGACCCCGACGACGCGACCTTGGCGCAGAGCATTCAGTGCTTCGTCGACAACTCGTTGTGCCCGGGACTCCCGACCACGATGCCGTTCGTCGACGCCGTGTTCGGTTCGCTCGCCGCGATGTTCGACGCACCGTGGTTGCACATCGGCGGTGACGAGGTCGCGCCCGGTGCGTGGGAGCGCTCGCCGGTGGCAGTCGACTACGCGACGAACCGTGGCGTTGTCGGGACCAACGCCATCGAAGCGGCATTCGTGGCGGACGTGGTCGCAGCCGTGCGTGACGCCACCGGTCGCCGGATCGGGGCGTGGCAGGAGGTCGCCGAGCACGGCGGGCTGCAGCCGGCCGATGGCTATGTGGTGGTGTGGAAGTCGGCGGCCGATGCGCGCGTCCTCGCCGACGCCGGCTACGACGTCGTCGTCAGCGCGCCCGATGCGTACTACCTCGACATGGCGACCGACGACAGCTGGACGTCACCAGGAGCGAGTTGGGCGGGCACCGTCGGCCTCGAAGACGTCTGCGCGTTCGAGCCCGACGCCGGCTGGTCGGACGAAGCGCGCCAGCACCTGCTCGGCGTCCAGGCGTGCGTGTGGACCGAGCACATCCAGTCGGCGGCGACGTTCGACGAGCTCGTCTTCCCGCGCCTCGACGCGATCGCCGAGCGTGCCTGGCTGGGCCGCATCGAAGGCGGCGCAACGTCGATCGCGACGAGGGCCGCGGCGATGCCCCGCCTCAGCGTCGAGTGACGGACTGGCGCGCCCGGTACTCGCGGGCCTTGTGACGCTGCCCGCACGCCCTCATCGAGCACCACGTGCCGTTCGAGTTCTTGCTGTGGTCGTAGAACATCCACTGGCAATGGCCGTTCGTGCAGGCCTTCAGGCGCGGCCACGTCCCGTCGGCTTGGGCGATCACGATGATCGACGCGAGGTGGGCCAGCAGGGCGGAGATGCCGCGTCCGTGTCCGACGAGCGCGAGGCCCTCGTCGCGGGCGACGAATTGCAGCGATCCGCCGCCGACGCTGACGACGATCGAGTGCAGCGCGACCGCGTCGTGCTGGGCGTCGCGGTTGGCGACCGCCAGCTCCCGAACCTGACGACGAAACCGGATCACCCTGGCGAGCCCGGCCCGGTCAGCGTGGACGGCGCTCAGGCCCTCGGCCTCGAGCCACGCGTCGAGCTGGTCGGCATCGCGGAACCGCTCGGCGCCGTTCTCGGGGTTCGTCGAGTTGCAGAACCGGCGGAGCAGCTCGAGCGCGCCGGGGGCTTCCTTCCCGGCCGGCCAGTTCGGGTGGGGGAGCATGAGGCCGGCGGCGTCGAGGGGATGCTTGCTCATCGCATCCGACCGTCGGGGAGGAGTGGTACCGCGATCCGCCAACGCTACCCCGCGCCGGCTGATGGTGCGTTACCATCGAAGAATGAAAGCTGGTAACGCCGCGCGAACCGGTCGATGGGCGCTGGCGCTGATCGCGGTGTTCACGTCGTGCGCCGACGACGGTCCGCCGGACACCGCGACGCCAGCCGATGTCACCTCGCCGCCGTCATCGAACGAGCCGTCCACGAACGCACCGGCGACGCTCGCCACATCCACGACGACAGCTACTTCGACGACCACGACCTCGACCATTCCGGCGACCACGACCATTCCGGCGACCACGACCACCGAACCGGAGGTCGTCATCCCGGAGGGGATCCTGGCGGCGATGCCGACGCAGAACCGCGTCGATCCGGCCAAGGGGCAATTTCAGGTGAAGATCATCAACCGCACCGACGAGCGGTTCACGGTCGTCGGCGTGCAGTTCGTCTGGGAGGGGTACACCACCGAGCTGACCGAGCGGCACGACATCGTCGTCAGCGGACAGCGGATCGATCTGCCCGTCAAGTTCCCGGGCGCGAACTGTGTCGGCGACGGGACGATCGCCACGATGCCCGACCTCGCGGACGCCACGGCGCGGCTCGTCCTCGACGACGGAACCGAGCGCACCGTCCCCGTCTTCGACGTCGACCACCTGGCTCGGCGGTTGTATCTCGAGGACTGCGAGCGCCAGAGGATCGAGTCGCTCGTCGCCGTCGAATGGGTCGGTCTTCACCCGGCCGAGTTCGACGGCCGCCCGGTCACGGCGGGAGAGCTCCGCCTGACGCGACGAGCGTCGAGTGCGGCGGTGAGCGTGCTCTCGGTGAGCAACAACGTGCTGTTCGTGTTCGAGGCACCGGACGCGCCTTCCGGCGGTGCGGTCGTCACGCTGGCCGAGGGCGTCGACGAGGCATCGGCGCCGATCCGGTTCATCGAATCCCGCTGCGACCCGCACGCCATCTCCGAAGCGAGCCAGCCGTTCAAGTTCATCGCCCAGATCGATCTCGGCGGCGGCGATGTCCACCCGTACATCGTTGTGCCACCCGTCGACGCCCAGGTCCCGATGCGCCAGACGATGGAGGCTGCCTGCATCGAGCTGGGCGAGGTGGAGTTCTTCGGCCGTGACGGCATGACCGGCGAGGACGGTGACGGATGACCGGGCGATCGGCGCCGCAAAGAACTTGAGTCGGTGTCAATCAAGTTTCGTATCGCTACCCTTCGATACATGACGACCTCGGGTGTCCGTTCCCGCCTCCCCATCGCCCATCTGCCGAGCGTGGTGCTGCCCGGCGCAGTGCTGACGATCCCGCTCGCCACCGACGAGCTCCGGCGCGCCGTCGAGGCGACCGCAGGTGGCGCCCTGTTGTTCACCGGCGGCGAGGAGCACGAGCTGGCGGTGCTCGCCAGGGTTCCCGACATGGGTTCGTTGCCGACCGGCGAGCCGGTCGCGATCGTGCAGGTCGAGACGCGCGCCCGGGTTGTAGCGATCGACCGCGACGAGCGCGGTGCCGATGTCGCCGAGTACGAAGTGCTGCGCGACCCGCGGCCGTCGCCGTCACTCGAGAACGTCG
The DNA here is from genome assembly GCA_035557475.1 of Ilumatobacteraceae bacterium. Lineage (GTDB taxonomy): Bacteria > Actinomycetota > Acidimicrobiia > Acidimicrobiales > Ilumatobacteraceae > JALOLG01. The sequence goes on along the minus strand of DATMDV010000322.1, from coordinate 21,801 downwards.
CCCGTGAGTTGCGTGCCGTCCTCGAGTTGATCGCCGACCTGCGACGCTCGCGCCGCCTGCCCGATCTGCTGCGGCGCAACCTCGATCCCGGTGCGCTCGCCGACTCCGTCGCGCTGTGGGCCGAGTTCGACGACGCTGCCAGGCTCGCCGTGTTGCGTGCCGTCGACGTTCCGGCGCGGGTCGAGCTGGTGATGACCTGGGCGCGCGGTCACCTCGCCGAACTGCAGGTCGCCCAGGCGATCCGCGACGACGTCAGCGAGGGTGTCGACAAGCAGCAACGCGAGTTCCTCCTCCGCCAGCAACTGGCAGCCATCCGCAAGGAGCTCGGCGAAGACGACGACGACGTCGTCGGCGAGTACCGCGCTCGCCTCGCTGAGCTCGACGCGCCCGACAGCGTGCGCACCGCGATCGACAAGGAGCTCGAGCGGCTCGAGCGCACGAGCACGCAATCGCCCGAGCACTCGTGGATCCGCACCTGGCTCGACCGGATCTTCGAGCTGCCGTGGAACAATCGCAGCGACGACAACGTCGATCTCGGACACGCCAAGCGCGTGCTCGACGACGACCACTACGGCCTCGACGACGTCAAGGATCGCATCGTCGAGTTCCTCGCCACTCGCAAGTTGCGGCACGAGCGCGGCCTCGACGAGCGCGAGAGCGACAGCCGGCGCGGCAACGGCGCGATCGTCACGCTCGTCGGCCCGCCAGGGGTCGGCAAGACGAGCCTCGGCGAGTCGGTCGCCCGCGCCATGGGACGCAAGTTCGTGCGCATCGCGCTGGGCGGCATTCGCGACGAGGCCGAGATCCGCGGTCACCGCCGCACGTACGTCGGGTCGCAGCCTGGCCGGATCGTCCGCGCTCTCATCGAGGCGGGCACGATGAACCCGGTCGTGCTGCTCGACGAGGTCGACAAGCTCTCCGCCGGCGGATGGTCGGGCGATCCGACCGCGGCCCTGCTGGAGGTGCTCGACCCGGCGCAGAACCACACGTTCCGCGACCACTACCTCGAAGTCGACCTCGACCTGTCGGAGGTCGTGTTCCTCGCCACCGCCAACGTGGCCGACGGCATCCCCGGCCCGTTGCTCGACCGGATGGACATCATCCGCCTCGATGGCTACATCGAGGACGAGAAGGTCGACATCGCCGAGCGCTACCTCCTGCCACGCCAGCGCAGCCGATCGGGCCTACGCGACGACGAGTTGATCGTGGCTGACGACGTGATCGGTGCCGTGATCCAGGGCTACACCCGCGAGGCGGGCGTGCGCGGCCTCGAGCGCGAGCTCGGGCGTCTCGTCCGCAAGGCCGCGGCCCGCATCGCCACCGGTGCCCAGACGCCATTGACCGTCGACGCCTCCCAACTCGTCGAGTGGCTCGGCCGCCCGAAGGTGATCGACGATGTGCCGGCGCGAACCCAGCTGCCCGGCGTGGCGACCGGCCTCGCGGTCACCGGTCACGGCGGTGACGTGCTGTTCATCGAGACCACCGCGTTCCCCACGGCCGATGGCGCCGAACCCGGCTTGACGCTGACCGGACAGCTCGGCGACGTGATGAAGGAGTCGGCCCAGATTGCGCTCAACTACGTGCGCTCGCACGCCGCCGAGTTGGGGCTCGACCCGGAGTCGCTGCAGCGCCGGTTCCATGTCCACGTCCCCGCCGGAGCTGTCCCGAAGGACGGACCGTCGGCCGGCATCACGATGGCGACGGCGCTCGTGAGCCTGCTCGCGTCACGCCCGGTGCGCGACTCGGTCGGGATGACCGGTGAGATCACGTTGCAGGGCGCGGTGTTGCCGATCGGCGGCGTGAAGCAGAAGGTCCTCGCGGCTCATCGTGCCGGCCTGCGCGACGTGGTGCTGCCGGCCCGCAACGGCCCCGATCTCGACGACGTCCCCGAGCGCGTTCGTTCGGAGATGACGTTCCACCTCGCCGACACCTACGCCGACGTCATGGCCGTCGCGTTTGCCTCTTCTTGATGCGGCCGCCGAAGCGCCTGACGGCGCCGGCGTGCCGAACCGGGTCTTCAGTTCACGATCCGGGAGTCGCCCGCGCGCCCTCGTGTCCTCGACCGCGCGCTCTCGCGGTTCTGGGTGGCTGATCGTTTCGACGCCTGCAAGGAATGGCCACCCAGAACGGAGTCGGGCGCGATGCTCAGGCGATCGAGCTCTCGCGGCCTGACCAGAACGGTGCGCGGAGCTCGCGTTTGAGCACCTTGCCGGGACCCGACTTCGGCAGCGGGTCGGTCTGGAACGAGATCGAACGCGGCACCTTGTAGCCCGCGATCAGCGTGCGGCAGTGGTCGATCAACTCCGCCTCGGTCGCGTCCGAGCGCAGGACGACGACCGCGTGCACGGCCTCGCCCCATCGATCGCTCGGGATCCCGAACACGGTCGCTTCGAGAACGGCGGGGTGGGTGTACAGCGCGTCTTCGACCTCTGTGCAGTACACGTTCTCGCCGCCCGAGATGATCATGTCCTTCGACCGGTCGAGCAGGAACAGGTGACCGTCGGTGTCGAGTCGCCCGACGTCGCCCGACCAGTACCACCCGTCGCGCAACGCGGCCGCCGTCTGCTCGGGCTTGTTCCAGTAGCCGGGCATGATGTTGTTGCCCCGCATCGTCACCTCACCGGGCTCGCCGTCCGGGAGCGGATTGCCGTCGGGATCGCGGATGACCACTTCGACCCCGACGACCGCCTGGCCGGCCGACTTCTCGAGTGGCGTGCCGAGCAACTGTTCCTCGTGGGCCTGGCCGGTGACGAGTGGTGCGGTCTCGGTCGCGCCGTAGAGATGGACGAACTGCGTGGTCGGGAACGCCTGGCGTCCACGGCGCACGACCTCCATCGCGATCGGTGAACCGCCGTGCGAGAACAGCCGGAGGCTGCTGACGTCGCGCGGCCGCGCGAGCTGCTCGTCGACCGCGGCGGCCACCATCGTCGGCACCCCGAGCGTCGCGGTCACTCCTTCGCGCTCGACGACGTCGAGCATCTCGCCGGGCTCGAACGCCGGGAGGATGACATGCTTGGCGCCGACGAACATCGTCTGCAGCACCGACACCGAACCGGCGGCGTGGAACAACGGCGCCATGACGAGATAGACATCGTCGAGCTCGAGCGGCATGACCATCTGCATGTTGATGGCGTTGGCGATCAGGTTGCGGTGGGTGAGGATGACGCCCTTGCTGGCTCCCGTCGTGCCGCCCGTGTAGAAGAGACCTGCCGGATCGTCCTCGTGCACCGCGGCGTCGTCGAACGGGGTACGCGCCGCGGCGGCGACGAGCGCGTCGTACTCGCCGTCGTCGATCCGGATCACCCGGTCGACGAGCTCGACGAGGCGGCCAGGGTCGCGGTCGGTGAGCAGTACGCGTGCGCCGGAGTCGGCGACCGCATATTCGAGCTCGGGCTCTGCCCAACGGAAGTTGAGCGGCACCTGCGAGCGACCGCAGGCGGAGATTCCGCAGTAGAGCTCCATGAACGGGATCGAGTTGAACGCCAGGACGGCGATCCGGTCACCCGGCTGCGTGCCGAGCTCGACGAGCACGGTGTGGAGGCGCTCGAGACGAGTGAGGAAGTCGCGGTACGTGACCCGAGTGTCGCCCGACACCAGGGCCTCGCGCTCGCCCGCGACGCGTATCGCTCGACGCAACGGATGGACGAACGTGTGCATGCTCCGAGCATCGCACACCGCCTCGCGTCGCACACCCCGAGCGCTCGCAGGGTCGTCAGACGCAGCCGATGAACGCCAGGACGTTCTCGGCATGACGGGCGTACACCGACGCCTCATCGCCCGCGAGCGGATCGTTCACCTGGGCGAGCCAGCGATCACGTTCGGCCTCGACCCCCGGGCAGCCGTCCTCGGCGGCGATGTCGACGATCGCCACGATGGTGGCCGGCTTGCCGTCGACGAAGTTGGTGTCGCCTTGACCGATGGTGACCTCGCGACCATCCATCGTCTGACCGACGTACTCGAGCGCCGGCACGCCGGCGATCGTGCTCGACGTCGGCAAGGCAACGTCGGTGCACACAGTCGACTCGCTCACGAGCTCGTCGTCGGCGAGTTCGGCACACCGGTTGCTGACGTACGTCAGCCCGTCGAAGCCGATGATGCCGGGATAGCGACCGAGCTGGGCGTCGTACGCGGTGAACGAACGACACGACAACAGCGCCGAGTCGAGCAACTCGATCTGGTCGCTGATCTCGGCCGCCCGCGACGCGCGCTCGATGGTCGTGACGCACGGATCGACGCCCGACTGCTGTTCGTCGTCGCCGTCGCATGCCGCTCCGACGAGCGCGAGCCCGGCGAGCACGAGGAGCGTGTGACGTCCCACCGATGTCCATGTTGGTGGACATCTGACGCACGAACAAGGATGCCCGGCCCACCGAAGGTCCGACGGTGAGGCGAACCGCCCGCTAACCTCGCCGTGCCTGGCGGCGTGACCGAGTGGCTTAGGTAGCGGCCTGCAAAGCCGTGTACGCCGGTTCGATTCCGGCCGCCGCCTCCAAGCCCTGACCTGTGAACCCCAGGTCAGGATCAGTTGGTCAGCGCGCGACTCTTGACGGATCCGGCGCACGAGCGCACTGATCTCGGGCGGTTTCTCATCGGTGCCGATCGGTGGCTCGGATGAGTGGGGACCGTTCGAGACCATCCCGCGGTCGCTCTGTAATGTCGTCGGATGGAGGGGTTTTGACCCGGCGACGAGCTTCGCAGGCGAGGAGTCGACGCGTTACGACGCCGTCTCTGTCCGCGGTGACGCAGAACACACCGTCGCACGGTTCGACGCGACGAGTTGGCGCCACATCAGCGTCTACGCGCGAGCGATCGGGCGCGATGACTGATTCGACCCGGATGACGATCAACGCGGACTCGGGCGGGCGATCGTGAAGACGTTCCACCGGCTGGTCGTCAACACGCTCATCGCGAGCGTCACCAACAACTTCTTGTGGTTCGCGCTGACGTTCTGGGTGTACCTCGAGACCCGATCGGTCATCGCCTCCTCCGTCATCGGCGGCTCGTACATGCTGCTGCTGTCGGTTTCGGCGCTCTTCTTCGGCACGTACGTCGACCACCACCTGCGCAAGGCGTCGATGCTCGCATCGAGCGGCGGCTCGTTGGCCGCCTACCTCCTCGCCGCGGCGGTGTACTTCGTCGCACCGGAGGGGTCGCTGCAGGACTTCGGCCACCCGGCCTTCTGGGCGCTCGTCGTCCTCGTGCTCGGCGGTGCCATCGCAGGGAACCTGCGCTCGGTGGCCTTGTCGACGACCGTCACGTTGCTCGTCCCCGAAGACTCCCACGACAAGGCCAACGGTCTCGTCGGCACTGTGAACGGCGTCGCGTTCGCCCTCACGTCGGTCTTCAGCGGACTGTCGATCGGTTTCCTCGGCATGGGCTGGTCGCTCGGCATCGCTGTTGTACTGACGATGCTGGCCGCGGCGCACCTGCTGGGCATACGAATCGAGGGGGACAGGGCCGGCGTCGCCGGTGACCAGCCCAAGACCGTCGATTTCCGCGGCGCCTTCCGAGCGGTGCGGGTGGTACCCGGCCTGCTGTTGCTGTTGTTCTTCACCACGTTCAACAACTTTCTCGGCGGCGTGTTCATGGCGCTGATGGACCCCTACGGTCTGACCCTGGTGTCGGTCGAGACGTGGGGTCTGGTCCTGGGCGCCGTGAGTTTCGGGTTCATCGCCGGTGGCATCTTCGTCGCTCGGAAGGGACTCGGATCGCACCCGTTGCGGACGCTGCTCCTGACCAACATGGCGCTCTGGACGATCACCATCCTCTTCCCGCTCCGTTCGTCGATCGTGCTCCTCGCGATCGGGTTCGTCATCTACACCGCGCTGATCCCGGTCGTCGAGGCGTCGGAGCAGACGATCATCCAGCGCGTCGTCCCCTTCGAAGAGCAAGGACGCGTCTTCGGTTTCGCGCAGATGATGGAGTCGGCGGCGTCGCCCGTCACCGCGTTCCTCATCGGGCCCATCGCCCAGGTCTGGGTGATCCCGTTCATGACCGACGGCGCCGGCGCCGACGCTGTCGGAAGCTGGTTCGGGACCGGATCCGATCGCGGCATGGCCCTCGTGTTCATGGCAGCCGGCGTGATCGGCCTCGTCGTCACGATCCTGGCGATGCGCAGCAGCGGTTTCGACGACCTGTCGTCCCGGTACGCGAAGTCGCGCACGGAACCCGACGTAACCCAGGCGGTCCAGGCATGAGGCAGCGCTCGAAGTGCACGGACTTGCCACCGCCGACGTCGCATCGACCGGCGCTCGGTCGCGGACCGTCTACTCGACCACGCCGGCCGGGCGGCGCGCGTTCCGGGCGTGGTTGCGCGAGCCAGGCGGATTTCTCGAGTTCGAATGCGAAGCCGCGATGAAGGCGTTTTTCGGCGATGCAACCGACTTGGAGTCCCTTCGCGCTCAGCTCGAACTCCTCGCTGCTCACCCCGAGACGTCAACACCGCCGCCTCTCGAGGTGCTGTCGGCCTTGTGCTCACCGTAGGCATTCAAGCGAACTTGAAGTCAAGCTTCCGGCCGCGCGACCAGGCGGTCACGCGGTGACGGTTGCGCGCTCCTCGACCGGCGGGATGCCAGGTGCCGGCTCCGCGTTGCGGAACTGGAGCGTTTGCACGACCCAGAATGCTCCGAACAGTGCGATCTCGACGGCTTCGAGGATGAACACCTCATGTTCTTCGGGGAACGTCAACAAGATCACGAGGAGCGAGACGATCATGAGGACGAAGATCACGAGATACAGCACCTTGTAGAGCCCGGTCGTCCGGCGGCGAAACGCTCCGTTGATGAGGACGACCACACCGAAGAACGCGAACATCGTGTACGCGGCGATGTTGTGGGCGTCTGAATCCTTGCCATCCCAGTTGTTCCACAGCCAGTAGGTGCCCCCAACACCAAGCGCTGCGTAGACGACGATCATCATGCGCAGCACCCAGACCCGGTTCGGGTTCGTCACGAAGCCGTGCGGCCAGAGCAACAGCAGTAGGAGCACGACCCCGACGACAACGAGATAGACAACCATGTTGTTCTGCATGCGCTCGGTCGTCTCGCGGGCGAGGCGTTCGACGATGGCGGTCCGCTCGGCTCCCGTTGCAGTGGCGAGCGGTCCAGAACCCGGACACGATGTGCTGACCTTCGTGGGGACGAACGCCACGACAGGCGCCAGCATCCCGGCCACGTTGAGACAGACCTCTTCTGATCCGCGATCGCCCTGGATGACGATGAGGCACAGGCCGATCGCCAACAGCCCACCGGTGAACACGGTCTGGACCGGGGAGTAGTAGTACGCGCTGATCGAACCGCGCCAACATCCGTCAGCCTTCGCGATCTCGTACGTGAGCGATGCCGCGAGCAATGCGACGACCGCGACAATTCCGGTGCGAAGGAACCGGTACGAGAGCAGCAGCTTCGACGCCAACTTGATCGACTTCGCCGTTTGAACACCCTCAGTTGCCACATCTGGCGCGACACTGCCACTGTTCCCACTCTGGTCCGACACGCCCATGAAGACCCCCGATCCCCGCCGTGAACGTATCGCGCAGCATCCCCGGACTGTCGAGGTCTCACGCGCATGACGCCGCCGAGTGAGCTGGCGATTCGACCACTGGACCGCGACGACCTCGACCAGGTCGCCGCGCTGGTTGCGCGGGAACACCAGGACGCGCGCAACCGTCAACCGTTGATTCCTGCCACGTTCGGTGACCCTCGCAACTGCCACGACGTCCTGATGGATCTGCTGGCGGATGGGTACGTCGGTGTCGTTGCGTTCGACGGCAGGCGCCTCGTCGGAGTGATGTGTGGCCGAGTCCTCGAAGGCGTTGGCTTCGTCCCCGCCCACGGTCTTGCCGTCGAATCCGAGGGCGTCGATCCGACCGCGATCGTGGTGCGGCTCTTCGGCGGGTTGGCTCCGTCGCTTCTCGATGACGGTGCCACGCGGTTCACGATCGACCATGTCGCGCTCGATCCGGTCGGGGCCGCGTTGAGCAACGTCGGGTTCGGCAGGGGCAGCGTGTTCGGTACGCAGGTCCCACGCCCGATCGAATCCTCCTCTCCGGCGGTCGACGTTCGCATCGCGACGCTCGACGACCTCGACGCCATCGCGGAGCTCAGTCAGATCGAGCTCACTCACCGCTCCGCCCCGCCGATCTACGATGCGACGCAACCGCGGACCCTTGCCGAGACGCGCGTCCTGCATCAGCGGCTGTTCGACGAGGGGGCCATACATTTCCTCGCCCGCTGCGAGGGTGATGATGTCGGGCTGCTCACTGTGGAGTTCAGCTCGCCGGCCCCGAGGCTGTGTCCGCAGGGTCAGCCGTACATCGGCCCGACAGCGACCCATCCCAGTGCGCGCAACAAGGGCGTCGGGACGGCGCTCGTACTTCGAGCGTTGGACTGGGCCGACTCAGCGAGGCACGAGACGGTTTCGGTCGATTTCGACTCCGCCAACCCGCTTTCCCGACCGTTCTGGCTCGGGCTCGGGTTTCAGTCGACCGGCTACCGGCTGCGGCGGAGCATCGACGTCCGCCACCAGCGCCGTCCTCGGCCGCAATAGCGACCCGACGACTGACACGGCCTGTTTCGCTCGGCAGTGGTGTCGCCGAGTCCGCCTCGTCACCCTCGCCCACGATCGCGGTCGTGACGATCGCGCTCGTTGCCGTGTTTGTAGTTCCCCGTCAGACGTGCCATTCGCTCCTGGACATCACCTGTCGTCGCCTCCTCGAGAAACGATGCCGCCTTGCGACCTCGAAGGATCGTCGCGACGCGGCCGTGATGGCGGATCACGACCTCGCCGTTGCTCCGCTTCTCGAACGTGAATCCGGTTGGCTTCGGCACGACTTCAGTGTGTCGCTCGCGATCTGTGCGGGGTATGCCGGTTACGCGCCGGGAATCGCGAGGCGTCGGTCAGGGTGCGTAGGTCGCCACGACGATCCCGTTGCTCAGGACCCTCGAGTCGACGAGGTCGAACGCCGCTGCAGAGCCGGGGCGGTACAGCAGGTCGTTGTCGTCGCTCGGTCCGACGAGCTGTGGATGGATCCACAGGTGGAGCTGGTCGAAGAGGCCGTGTTCGAGCAGGAGCCGCGAGACGTCGCCGAATCCGTACTGCACGATGTGGCCGCCGTCTTGGGCCTTGAGATCACGGACCCGGTCGACGACATCGCTCGCGATCACCTCGGTGTTGTTCCAGTCCGGATCGGTGAGCGTGGTCGAGACGACCACCTTGCGCATGGTGTTGATGCGATCCGAGTACGGGTCGCCACTGCGGCTCGACCACGCGGGCGCGAACACGTCGTAGGTGCGGCGGCCCATCAGAACGATGTCGCATTTCTGCAACAGCTCCGTCTGGATCGCTTCTCCTTCGTCGGAGGTGCCGCCTTTCAGAGCAGGCCACAAATGAGGACCCTCGATGACGCCGTCGAGTGTGACGTACGTGGAGTTGAACAGCTGTCGCATCGAGTGGTCCCCTTCGTGCTGGGCGCGGTGTCGTCGGTCGATCGCAGGGCGGTTCGGACCGCCGGTCTTGTGTAGCCCCGCGCCAGCGACTTCGTCTTGAACGAAAACGACAGCTAGGTCGGAGTGCCAGGAGCTCCCTCGGAGGGCGCGATCTGCGACGGTGTCACGCCGATGAAGCGGCTGAGCGACCGGCTCAGGTGAGACTGGTCCGCGTACCCGGCTTGGCGCGCGGAGTCGACCGCGGACACGCCCTGAGACAGCAGTTCGACCGCTGCTTCGGCGCGCCGGATCTGCCGGATGACCCCTCGCGTCAGCCCTGTCGCCCGCGCGACGCGCCGTTCCACCGAGCGCGTGGACAGGGCTTCGACGCCGCCATGCATGGCTCTCGAGACGACCGGGTCGTGCACCAGGAGCCCAGCGCCTACGAGCCTCTCGACGAAGACGTCGGCGTTGTCCGGTCCCGGCAGCTCCCATGCCGATCCGTCGAGCCAGAACGACGTGCTGGTCGCCTGCGGCATCGTCAGCGCCCGGTCGACGAGCCGGCTCGGCTGCAAGGTCGGCATGAAGGTGCCGAGGCTGAACTGAATGCCGAAGAACTCAGCGTCCTGAGGGATCGGAACGGTCGTTGCCTTCGTCTCCGGCCCGCGCACCGTCATCCGAGCCGCGTCACGGTGCCGCGTGACGACCATCTCCCAGTGGATCACCGCAACCGAGATGAACGACACCTCAGGTTCACTTCGTGTCCACCACGTCTCTTCGACGAAGGACGACGTCGACGATCGCCGGTCCATCGCGAACAGCTCGACGGCGCGTTTCATGACCACTTGGACGGGAGACGGTGGGTGAACTCATCGGCGACGGCGGGCGTGTATCTGACAGCTCGTGCCGTGCTCTCGGTAGAGGAGACGCGGTGGCATGACCGTCGCCGCACGAGCACGGAGGTGACCGGATGGCGGAACTGGACCCGAAAGAGGCCCGGCAGATCGCCGGCGTCGAGCTCAACGCGCTTGCGCTGGCGGGCGTGCTGCAGCTGGACCTCTTCGCCGGTGGCGAAGTGTCCGCGGAGGCGACCCCGATCCATGACATCAGCGGAGAGGTGCTGTTCTACCGGCTTGCGGTAGTTCGGCGAACCCAGCAGATCGCCACGGTCGACATCGCCGCCCACGCGGTGTTGGGCGACCCTCTCATCGCGGTCTCGGCAGGGATGGCGTGGAACCCGGAGGCACTCCTTGGCGAAGCCCGCCAGGTCGCCGGCAGGAACAAGCGGCTCAAGGTGGGTGAAGCCGACGAGGTGCGCTTCGTCGCGTACAGCTACCCGAAGATCGCGGTGCAGTTCCTGCGAGGGGGCGAGGAGCTGGCGATGCTCGAGCTGTTCACGTGGTCGGTGGTTCCACCGGCGGAGACGAAGGACCGGCGCCCGCTGCAGCCGGAGAGTTTCGAGCGATGGAGCCTTGTCACCGAGATGCCGGCTCGGGCGCGCCGGACCCGCGCTGCCGCCTATGCAGAGCGTCTCGCCCTCCACCGGCAGCTCAACTCCGACTTGGTGGCGTACAGGATCGACCCCAACAGGTGGGCCGACGTCTTCAAGATCAGTCTCGTCGACACTCGCCAGATCGCGTACTCATTGCGGCCCGGCGATCACACCCCGTGCTACGAACTGCGGGGCCAGGAGACGAATGTGTGGTGCGTGGGTGCCAGTGCCCAGATGCTGCTCGACTTCTACCGGTACGAGTACACACAGACGCGACTGGCGCAGGAACTGGGTCTCGGCACCAAGGCCAACCCCAACGGTCTGCCCTACAGTCAGGTGGGCCATGTGGTCACCGCGCTGGAGGCGCTCACCGGCAACGGGCTCGATGTGACGATGCTCACCAACCCCGTGTTCAGCAAGTTCCGCACCGAGATCCAGGCCAACCGGCCGCTGATCAGCTTCGTCCCGGGCCACTCCCGGACCGTCGCCGGATACACCGAGAGCTTCATCGCTCCGATCTACTCCCAGCCGTACCGCGGGCTCCTGGTCTACGACCCGTGGCCGCCGAACGCCGGTGTCATCACCAAGTGGGAGAACTACGCCACGCAGACCTACCAGTACGCATACACGGCGCTGGTGACCAAGATATAGGGCATGGCCGATACCGAACTGGTTCGCAGCAGCGCCCGGGCGTTCACCGACGCCCCGGCGCTGCTCGGCGAGCCGCTCGCGGTACGGGACAACGCCGGTCGGCTCAGCTCCTGGTTCGTCCCCATGGTGGCGGACGACCGCCTGGTGGGATTCGTCGAGCTGCTCCCCGATCTCACCCACCGTCGTACCTCGTGGTTCCGCCACCATCCCGACTCGTCCGAGGGGTGCCCTCCGGCGGCGTGGTGGCTCGATGCCGGCACCGTTCTCGAGCACGCCCGCCCCGAGATGCGCGCGGGTGAAAGCGCCGCCGACCCTTACCTCTCGTTCGACGGGGTGCCTGACCGTCTCGCCTGGGCCGTGCCCGTCGGCGGCCCCCACGGTCCCCGCACCGTCTACGTCGCCGGCGACACCGCCTGGTCGGGCGTCGCGACGACTGGTCTCGGCTGACCGGTCACGCGGGCGCGGTACCGTCGTAGTGCTCGCGTTGATCACGCCGTTCCTCGACGCGTCCTGAGCGAGGTCAACCACGCGCCGGAAGCTCGTCGGCGGTGGCTACACGGGTGTGAGCGTGTCGCCGACTCGCACGATCCCGGGCTTTGCGACGAGCGCGCCCACCGACAGGCAGCCGTCTCGTTCGCGATTGATCGTTCGCAGCACATCGAGGTCGCGCTCGATGCCACCGGCCTGCGGGCGCGTCGTCATCACGCACCGGCCGATGCGCATGCCCACATCGAGCATGGCGTCGCCCAGCGCCATCGTGGAGCCGACGACTGCATCCTCACCCTCACCGTCGAGCAGCACGTTCGCGCGGAACCGGCGCCGATCCCATGTCCCCAGCGTTGCGGTGGAGACGAGCGAGACCCGCGCACTTCCCGAATCGTGGAACGCGCCGCTCGGGCCCTCGAACCGCGCCCACGCGCTCGTCGACTCGTCCTCGAAATCGACCGGGCTCTCGTAGCAGGGCCTGGCTTCGTCATCGACCGACCGCAGCGTCACACGCCGACCCAGCCACGCCGACAACGCATCGTCGTCGCGAGTCACCGAACCGTCCGGCAACGTGATGTCAACCCCGCCGTCGCCTCCCAGTCGCGCCGCCCCGAACAGCAACTCCGGGACCCGTCGCGCAGTCAGCCCGAAACCGGTCGCGACGTCGAAGAGCGCGAATCGCCGATCACCTTCGAGTCCGGCGGTTGTCACGGCCACCTGCTCGAGCCGTTCGCCTTGCAGCGACTTGACCGGGTAGCGCCACAACTCGAGCACTCGCATCTCGCCGGACGCTACGACCGTCGAATCGACAATCGCAATGCGAGCCCATCTACTCGTCGCCGTTGACTTCGTCCGGCTCGAACGTCAGCGACGTCGACAGATCTCGGTGAGAGGCGATTTGTCGTTCGAGTTCGGCGACCTTCCGCTCGGCCAGAGCCACCGTGTCCGCACCGGCGAGGAAGCGCGTCGGCGGGGCGTCCTCATCGGCGATGGTGAGGAGTGCCTTGGCGAGCTTGTCCGGATCGCCGGGCTGCTGGCCGTCTTGCGCCGTCCACCACATCCGCTGCGCAGCGCTGCGGTCGGCATAGTCGGCCACAGACACCTCGGGCCAAATGAGCGACTCCGGACTCGCCAGACCGGTGCGGAAGAAGCCCGGGTTGACGATCGTGGTCCGGATACCGAACGGCGCAACTTCTTGTGCGAGCGCGCCCATCCACCCTTCCAAGCCGAACTTCGACGCCGCGTAGACCGATGAGTACTCGAACCCGACGAGCCCGGCGCCCGAGGAGATCGAGATCACATGACCGGCGCGCTGCTCGCGCATGACCGGAAGGACCGCCCGGGTGACGTTCATCGGGCCCAGCAGGTTCGTGGCCAGCTGTTGCTCGACCTGTTCGGGCGACATCTCCTCGAAGTAGCCCTTGAACGAGGTGCCCGCATTGTTGACCAGCACGTCGATTCGGCCGAACCGCTCAACGGCGGCGTCAACGGCCGTGGTGGCGTCCTCGACGCTGGTGACGTCGAGCCGTACGACCAGCAGGCTGTCGGACGTGCCGACCGCCTTCGCGACCTCGTCTGGTCGGCGCCCGGTCGCGACCACGGCGTTGCCAGCCGCCACCGCAGCCTGAACGAATGCCACCCCCATGCCGCGACTGGCACCGGTGATCAGCCACACCTTGCTGTCGGCCATGACGCGCCGGGTTACTCGTCCGCCGGACCGGTCACCACGACATGACGGGCGACCAATTGCCAACCGTCCCCTCTTCGCTGCCACACATGGGTGAAGCGCCGAAGCAGTCTCGTCCCAGCCCCCGGCCCACCTGGCGCTGGCGTGACGATCTCTCGACCGACCGTGACGACAACATCCGCGCCAAGGGCGCGTTCTTGATCAACGATCCGCTCGAACGAGGTGTAGGCGATCGCTCCGTCAAGTACCCCCGCCAGCACGGTCGCCTTGTCACGCGGTGCCAAGTCGGGGGGCGTCACGACGAAGTCGTCGGCCCACAGCCGCTGCAGCTCCTCGACGTCGGCGGCGAGCATTGCCGACGCTTCGCGACGCTCTCGTTCTGCCAGTTCGGCGTCCACCCGCACATGCTGCCTGCTGCAGGATGGTGACGCAATCAGGCGCTTCGTGCAACGCCGATGTCACTTCACGTTGGCGTTGACCCGGTCGCCGGCCTCGATCAGCGTCCGACGGCTAGGACGACGGCATTCGACCGCCAAGCTCTTGAAGGAGAAGCTGGCCGGCGATGGCCATGTAGTGGTGCTCGGTGACGAGCCCGATGAGCTGACCGTTGTGGACGACGGGGACCGCCGCCAGTGTGCGCGACCGCAGGACGTCGAGCGCCCGCACCGTGTCCATGTCGGGGCTGATGTACACCGGGTCGCGGGTCATCACCTCGGCCACGGCGATCGAACCGAGGTCGACCATGGTCCCGCGGGCGAGCAACTTCAACAGCGCGCGATACGACACGATGCCGACGAGGTGGCCGTTGCCGTCCTCGACGAGCACCTGGCGGACGCGGTTCCAGTCCATGATGTTGGCCACCAGCGACACCGGATCGTCCTCGTGGACGGTCTGGAAGTCGGTGGTCATGATCTGTTCGACCTTCAAGAAGTCGTGCTCCCAACCGCCGCCCTCGTCGAGCTGGGCGAGGGTCCAGTCGGCAACGGGACGATCGGCTCGTTGGCGGGCGGCCATCGCCGCCGTCAGGCTGGTCATCCGCTGGCCGGGCGTGCCGCGGCCGCGCATGTCGGCCAGCGAGTGCAGCATCCAACGCGAGCCGGTGTTGCCGGAGCGGACGCGGCGCTCGACGACATCGAGGTAGCGCTCGCGATCGGCGTCGTCGACCCCCACCGCGGTGAGCCCCTCGTGGGCCAGCGGCAGCAGGTGTTCGAGCGCCAGCCGGGACGCGAACATCTCCTCGCCGTCGATCCACGTCAGCGGAGCACCGAGGCCCTGGCGAGCGGCGGCGACGAAGTTCGACTTGGCCTGCTCGAACTCGACCTCAGCGGCGATGTCGGGGTGGCGCTCGGCGAGGCCCACCATGACGCCGAGCCACAGCGCGGCGTTGGCCACTTCATCGATCGTCGTGGGCCCGGCGGGCAGCACCCGGTTCTCGATGCGCACATGCGGAACGCCATCGGAGATCCCGTAGCAGCCGCGGTTCCAACGCCACACCGTGCCGGTGTGGAGGCGCAGCGCGGCGAGGTCGGGTGCCTTCCCCGCCGCCAACGACTCGAACGGGTCGGTGATCTTGATGTCGGGCAGCAGCGGCGGGAAGCGCGAGATGTCCTCGCGGTAGAGCTCGAGGATCGAGCTCCGCAGCCAGCGGTCGCCGAACGTGACCCGCGGGCCGACGTCGCGCATGTGGTGCGTCGGCCGGCGGGTGTCGACGGCCTGCTGGAACACCGCGATGCGAGTCTCGGCCCACAGCCGGCGGCCGAACAAGAGCGGGGAGTTGGTCGCGCAGGCGAGCACCGGGCCGGCCAGCAGTTGGGCGATGTTGTACTGGTTCGCGAACGTCTCCGGGTCGACCTGCAGGTGGACCTGGAAACTGGCATTGCACGCCTCGACCATCACCGAGTCGTGGCGGATGCGCAGCTCGTCGATGCCCTTGATGTAGAAGTCGACGTCGGTGCCGCGCAAGTTGCTGATCGCCGCGTTGAGTCGGTGGTAGCGGTCCTTGTCGACCATGTTCGAGAGACCGAGGTCGGAGGTGCGGATGGTCGGCAGGATCCCGGCCAGCAGCACATCGACGCCGCGCTCGTTGGCGACGGATCGCACCCGGCCGAGGAGCTCGTTCAACTGCGCCTCCATGGCGCTGAAGCAGTCGCCACCGAAGCCGCGCGGATCGAGGTTGAGCTCGAGGTTGAACGCACCGACTTCCGTCACGAGGTGCGGGTCGTCGACGGCGTCGAGGATCTCGAGCGCGACCGGCGCCGGCTTCCAGTTGCGGTCGACGAGGAACATCTCCTGCTCGGCGCCGATGCGGCGCACACCGGACTCGATTCGGCCATCGGCGAGCATCCGGTCGAGGGCGTGCACCTCGCGCAGCAAGGCGTGGGTGAACTGCCGGCGGTCCTGGCCGCCTCCACTCGCTTCAGACACGTCGTTCCCCACGGACGAAGTCATCGCGACGGATCATCGCACACCTCTTACACGTACTCGTCTTACAGGTACTCGTCGAGGTACTGCGGGAGCATGTGCCGCCAGGTCTGCCAGTCGTGGGGCCAGTCCGGGCCCCACGAGTCGACCCGGTTGGGGATGCCTCGTGAACCGAGCTCGTGGGCGACACGCCACGATTCGCCGATGTCCTCGTTGGGGCCCTCGCCGCAGGCGAGCACCACGGAGCGGGTACGCAGCCGCTGGAGCAATGCGCCATCCTCGTCGAGCGTGGGGAGGAAGTGCAGCGGCGAGGCGGCGCGGAAGTTGTCGTCGATCGGGCCTTCGACGAAGCGCGCCAGGTCGTACGTGCCGCTCATGCAGATCGCGGCGCGGAACACATCTGGCCAACGGCACAGCACGGCAAGCGCGTTGTAGGCGCCGATCGAGGCGCCGGACGTGATGATCTCGATCTCGGGTGACTCGCAATCGGCGCGGATGGCCGGGACGACCTCCCAGCGCACGTACTCGAGGAACTGGTTCAGCAGGTACGTCCGCCGCCCGGCGTCGCCCTCCTGCGCCAGCAGCACGCGGCCGTTGACGCTGTCGCAGCTGTACACCTTCACGCGGCCGGCGTCGAGCAGCTCACCGACGGCGCCGACGAGATGGAATCGTTCGATCTCCTCGTAGTCGCCGCCGGCGGTGGGGAACACGAGCACTGGCGTGCCGTACGAACCCCAGCGGGCGAGCTTGACGTCGCGCTCGACGCGCGTCGAGTACCACGTGGTTCGCTCCTTCACTGTTGCCTCTCCATTCCGGGCTCGGCGCTGGCGTCGGCGCGCCACGTCTGGATCCGGTTCCAGAACAACTCGGTGAACGCATCGACCTCATGGGGTGGGAACAGCGCCGCCACCTTCTGGCGCACGGCGTCCTTGGCGACCGGTGTGGAGAAGAACTCCCACACGGCCTCGTCGAGATGACCGAGGTGGGTGGCGCAGAAGTCGTCGAACGCGTCGGTGTCGAAACGGTGGCGGGCGATCGCGCCGTAGGCCGCGATCCGCTCGCGGTACGGAAGGTCCTCGGCGACGACCTCGTAGTACGGGTCCCAGTCGAGTGTGCGGCGCATGGGTCGTTTGGTCGCGGCGCAGAAGATCGACCACCGCAGGTTGGCGGCCACCAGCCACGGGAAGTGGTAATGCAACGACGTCACCTGCGAGTCGGGGCACGCGTTGGCGAAGTCGATCGGGTACCACTCGCCGTTCTGGCGCAGCGCTTCGCAGGAGTTGAAGTCCCACCCGAAGAAGCTGTTGATGAGCAGCGTGATATCGCTGAGCAGCGACCGTTCGCCGTCACTGATCCCGCCATCGTCGGCCGTGTACCGGTCGTGCAGCGCCGCCGTCGGGTCGTAGCGGATGATCCGCAACTGGGGCCCGAACCCCAGGCAGCGCACGAACAGGTCGTGCGGGTCGACGGCCTTCTGGAGGTGCATCACGTAGGTGCCGCTGCCCTCGTAGGCGGAGCGCAGACCGGCCTCGTCGTCGGCCCGGCTGACGCCCGCCCAACCGCCGCCGTCGTAGGGCTTCATGTACATCGGGTAGCCGAGTTGGTGGCCGACTGCACCGAGGTCGAAGATCTGCGCGTAGCGCGTCAGCGTCTCGTCGAGGTCAGCGCGCGGCGCGTACTCCTTGGGCGGCACCATCCACGTGTCGGGGATCGGCAGGCCGAGGGCCATCATGGCGCAGTAGCTGGTGTGCTTCTCGTTGGCCTGGATCGACCACGGGTTGTTGAAGACGTAGAGGTCGTCCATCACGACGGCCTTCTTGATCCACTCCCGACTCGTCGTGTACCAGTGCGTCAGGCGGTCGACGACGAGGTCGTAGCGGCATGGCTGGCGCAGGTCGAAGGGCTCGATGGTGACCCGCTCGACGGCGAAGCGGACGATGTCGTCGCCGACCGGCAGCGCCAGGTCGAGCTGGCGGACGAGCTCCTCGTAACAGATCGGCCAGCACAGGTCGGCGCCGAGCGACAGACCGATCCGGCGGGTGACGTCAGCCATCGGGTACTCCCTCACGAGTGGTGGACCGTTTCGTTTTTGGCGTCATTCGTAGGCGCTATTCGTAGACCATCCAGAGAGGCCCCGGGAACAGCCACGACAGGCCGTCGCGGAGACGGTCGCGCCAGTTCTCCCAGTTGTGCCCGTCGCGGGCCTCCACATAGCGGATCTCCATCCCCGTCGACTGCAGCACTGGTACGAGTGATCGGTTCTCGTAGATCAGCGACTCGAACGTGCCGCAGCTCACGAAGACCCGCTCGCTGAACGGTTCTGGATCGGCACGGAACTCATTCACCATCGCCTCGATCGGGGCGAACAGCGGCCCGCGCTCGCTCTCGCCGATGTCGGAGAAGGCGAACGATCCGGACTGCAGCAGCATCCGTCCGAACATCTCGGGGTGGCGGCGGGCGACCGCGAACGATGCCGCGGCGCCGAAGCTGGCTCCCATCAAACCCCGTCCACCTGCTGTGGCGACGAGCGGGAACTCGGTCTCCAGCCAGGGCACGAGCTCGTCGGTGATGTAGCGGGCGTGAGGTTCATGGTCGGCGTACTCGACCAGGCGGTCCTGCGGGTTGCTGAAGGCGACGAGGATCTCAGCCAGCTCGAGGCGGTGGATGAGGTTGTCGAGCACCACCTGCATCGAGCTGTAGTCGAGGTAGTCGCTGCCGTCGTGGACGATCAGCAGCGGGTAGCGACTCGTCGGACGGAACCGCGCCGGGAGGTAGAGGCTGAGATCGACGTCGCGCCCGAGCGCCGGGCTGTGGCTGCGGTGGGCGACCAGGGTGCCACTGCGCGCTTCGGGATCGGGGAGCGTCCACGCCGGCCGCTCGTAGCCGTCGGTCTGCAGGACCGAGTTGGCACCGAACGGGTCGCGAGCCGTGAACGGGTTGAGCGGATCCTGGATCGACTCGACGTGGTCGCCGCGGATGACCTCGATCTTGTACTCGATGCGCGAGTCGCGCGGGACGTCGAGCACGACGTACCACAAGTCGGTGCCGTCGAGGCGGGTGAAGGCCGGTGTGGCTGCGAGGCCGTACACCCAATGGCGGAGGCGCACACTGTCGGCCTCGCCGCGGTAGACGAAGGTCGAGGTGCTGTCGTCGATCAACGGGAACGAATGGCCGTCGACGAAGCGGTCGACCGCGGTGGGATCGGCGACGGCGTCGCGCCGCAGCGCTTCCAGCTCGGGCCTCATGTGACCGCTCTCATCTGACTGGTGCCGCGATCGACCTCATCGGACCTCGTTCACGCCGCCAACTCGTCGACCGAGCCGTCGTCGGAGAGGTGCAGCACGCCGCGCCGAACGATGACGTCACGGCGTTCGCTGCTGCTGCTGTTTCCGCCGTCGATCGGGGAGACGAGGTGTGCTCCGTCGTCGAAGCCGAGGCACACGGCAGGGGCGAAACGGCGGGCAAGGAATCCGATGCGCAGCGGGTCGTCGAGGTGCAGGCGGCGTCGGGCGTCTGGCATCGCCACCACGCCGGGGAACCAGCCGAGCCCGTGTTCGAACATCCGTGCGTATCGGCGGCCGTGGGGTGGATCGTCGTGGAAGACCACGATCCGCTCGGTGGCGATCATCGCGCCTGCCGACCAGGCGAACACGGGCAGGCCGGCGACGTGGTCGGCCACGCCGAGCAGGTGGATCCGGTTGAGCAGCGTCGGCACCTGCCCGCCGGCGATCGCCAGGCCGCACGACTCGGCGAGGATCGTCGCCACATCGGCGCGGTGGGCGGCGACGACATCGCGCTCCGCCGGCCGCCATTGCTCGACGAACTCGTCGATGACTTCGCCGCTGCGTTCGAGCAGGCGTTGGTCGAGGGCCCGTACGGCGTCGAGGGCGGACCTGATCTCATCGTCGACGAGCTGGCCTCCGTCCAGGCGCTCGGCCAGTTCGTAGACCGCGTCCATGGCGTGGCCGAGTCGCAGTTCGTACAGGCTCTGCAGGTCGCGCAGCCGGCGGCCGCGCTCGCTGTGGGCGGCGGTGAGCTCGGTGTCGCGCTCGAAGATGTCGGCAGCCCGTGCGTACAAGCGCAGGTTGACCGTGTTCCCGAGCAGGGCGTCGACGAGATCGCGGTCGTCGTCCTCGCGCTCCTGCCACCCAGCGGTGATGGTGGCCATCGGCGCGCACGACGACGACTGGAGGTCGATGCCCGCCGCTCGCACCACGTCCGGCAGCGTGGGCGCCAGCCGCTGCGGCCCGAGCAGCGTGACCGCGCCCGGAGCGCTCACTCGAACACCCTGTTACCGGTGCGAGCGACGAGGCGCCAGCCGAGGAGCGGCCAGCAGCTGCGCGGGCGGCTTGTGGTGTGGCCGGGGAACGCAGTCATTGCGCGTGGACCTGGACCATCTGGCCGACCTGGTCGAGCATCCACTGCAGGTGATCGAAGTCGGGGTGCTTGAGACGGAGCCACGCGTTGGCCATGTAACCGGCCTCGACCGGCTGGGTCGGCGTCCCGTCCGGTGGGAGGTGATGGTCGATGATCCACTCTCCGAACTGCTGCTGCACCGCGTCCAACCCCTCGTAGCCGGCGATGGCCCCGTCGTGGTCGGGTCGCAGGGCGATGATCCCGGCGGCGAAGCGGCGCGACAGTTGCTGGGAGGGTCGACCGTGCACGACCGCCATCGCCCACTCGCGGTAGATGTCGATGTCGTTGCCGACGGCATACAGGTCCCACGCCCGCACGCCCGGCGGCCGGCATCCGATCTCGGAGAACTTCAATCCCTTGGGCCCGAAGAACCACTCCATGTGCGTTGCCGACGTGCCGATGCCGAGCGCCTCGTTGACCGTGCGGCCGAGCGCCTTGACCTCGTCGTACACGCCGGCCTCGTCGACCCGGTTGGTGGCGATGAACTGCGGTGAGATCCAGCGGTGGCGCATCGCGTCGAGCACGTTGGGGAAGTAGTGGGAGACGAACTCGTGCACCACCTGTCCGTCGATCGAGATGGTGTCGTAGAAGCCTTCGTGGCCCTCGATGAACTCCTCGACCGCGATCCCCGCGCCGCGGTCGACGCCGGTGGCCCGGATCGCCTCCGCCAGCTGCTCGGAGTCGTCCGCTCGGTGCGTACCCGACGCGCCGGCGGCGTCGCGCGGCTTGAGGATCACGGGGAACCCGACGGCGGCGACGAACTCCTCGACCTCGGCGGTCGACGAGGCGCCGGTGGAGGCCGCGCAGGCCACGCCGGCGGCGCGCAGCACGTCCTTCATCGCCGGCTTGTCGCGGCACAGGAAGGCGGTGCGTGACGACGTCCCCGGGATCGTGCAGGCCTCGCGGACGTGGGCGGCGGCCATGATGTGGGCCTCGATCGTCGCCTCGAGGCGGTCGACCCAGACCGCGCCCTGGATCTGGCGCACGGCGTCGAGCAGGGCGCCCTCGTCGACGACGGAGTGCACCTGGTGGTAATGGGCCATGGCGCCTTTGAGCTCGTCGTCGAGCCAGTCGGCAGGGCGTTCACCGATCCCGATCACCGTCGCGCCGACCTCCGCCAGGGCGAGCACGAACGCCCGCTGGTTGGCCGGGAAGGCCGGTTCGAGGAAGACGACGTTCATGACCACTCCATAACGACCCTTGGGACCACTGCATGCCCGTCC
>DATMDV010000321.1:0-2726 GCA_035557475.1 Ilumatobacteraceae bacterium | reverse complement strand
GCCTTCACCCGGTCACCGGCGTGCCTGGCCCAGTGCGTGGCGTCGCTGGCCGATGCCGCACCGGGACGCTTCGCGATCGGCGTGGGGTCGTCGAGCAACGTGATCGTCGAACGCTGGAACGGAGTGCCGTTCGTCGACCCGTACAAGCGTGTTCGCGACGTCGTGCGGTTCCTGCGCGACGCGCTGACCGGCGAGAAGGTCGCCACGACCTACGACTCGTTCGACATCCAGGGTTTCCGTCTCGGCGTACGACCCGAGCACTCACCGCCGATCCTCGTGGCCGGGTTGCGCGAGGGCATGTTGCGCCTCGCCGGTCGCGAGGCGGACGGGGTGATCATCAACTGGTTGTCGGCAGCCGACGTGAGTCGGGTGGCAGGCATCGTGAACGACGCGGCGGGCGGTGCGGAGCGCGAGATCGTGGCGCGCATCTTCGTGTGCCCGAGCGATCGGGCCGACGTGGTGCGCGAGGCCGCCCGCTTCGCGATCGCCGCCTACATGAACGTGCCCGTGTACGCGGCCTTCCACGAGTGGCTCGGACGGGGCGAGGTGTTCGGGCCGATGTGGACGGCGTGGCGGGCCGGCGACCGTAAGGCGGCGCTGGCGGCGGTGCCCGACGAGGTGGTGGACGACCTCATCGTGCACGGGGACCCGGCATCGTGCCGGGCACGCATCCAGGAGTACTTCGACAACGGGGTGACCACGAGCTCGCTCGCCATCCTGCCCCTCGATCCAGAGCTCAAGCACTGGGACGCCGTGCGGGCGCTGGCACCGTCCGCGTCGGCATAGTCGACGCCGGAAGAGCTGACGTCACGGATCACGCCGCCCGACGACCCGTCGACTGCTCTTTGGTGTTGGGCGCCTTGGCGGCCTGGCGGGCGGCTAACAGCCGGCGCAGCTCGGCGACGTGCTGGAGGCCCCGGCGGCGCGTCGCCTCGTCGAGGCGGAACTGCAGCGGGACCTCGGTTGGTGGCAGCAAGGTGAGCTGCTTGGGGGTCTCGTTTTCGGTCATGCCACCATCCTGGCGAAGGGGTGTGACACACACCCTGAGCTGGGGTGACGCGTGCGCAAACGGCCGATGAAATCGTTGCGTCGGTCGCTAGTTCTGGATCGCGTAGACGGTGGCGACGACGCTGATCACAGCGACCGCGGCGGGAACGGCATACGACATCCACGTCGGGTAGCGCTTGTAGCCGGGCGCGAGAACGACCAGACCGCACAGCGCGCCGGCCACCGCCCCGCCGATGTGGCCACCCTTGGAGATCCCCGGGATCGAGAACGTGATGACGACGTTGAGGAGCAATGTCGTGCCGATGCCCGTGGTGAGCGGGTTGATGCCGCGCAGCATGTACCCGACGAACGCCGCCGTCATGAGCCCGAACACCGCGCCCGAGGCACCACCGTGCAGCCCGTCGGGCTGCATCAGCATCGCCCCGGCCGATCCGCCGAGCAGCGACGCGATGTACACGAGGCCGAACCGGATCCGTCCGATCGCCGGTTCGAGCAGCTGGCCGAGCATGTACAGCAGGTACATGTTGAACGCCAGGTGGATGATTCCGAAGTGGAGGAACCCCGACGTGACGATGCGATACCACTGGCCGGGGTCGGCGGAGTAGACGCTGCCGTCGAGGAGACGGACCGGCGGGATTCCCCGATCGATGATGTCGGCCGAGAGCCCGAGCTCGATCTGGCCCTTGGTGACGTCGCGGCTCAGGATGCTCTCGGGATCGAGCGCCGCGACGTACAAGAAGACCAGTGCGTTGACGGCCATGATCGCGAACGTGACGAGCGTCATCTGGCGGGCGCTCCAGTACTTGGCGCGCGTCTTGACGTCGGGCTTGGCCGCCTTTGCACATTCGACGCAATGGCTCCCGACGTTCGCCTGCACGAGGCATTCGGTGCACGCCCACCGGCCACAACGCGTGCACCGCCGGCCGGCCTCGCGCCGGGGGTGCCGGAAGCACATCCCAGGCTCGGACGTCTCGATGTTGGCCTGGCCGGAAGGTGGTGGGGGCAGCGTCGACATGGCTGGCGCAAAGGGTATTCAGTCCGAGGTGCTACCACGAGGCACCCGCCCGACGTCACGTCCCGGTGCGGTGTGGTCGGCGGGATGCTCGTACAGTCCGTTGCATGGCATGGGATTTCGAGACCGAACCCGAGTTCCAGGCGAAGCTCGACTGGATGGAGTCGTTCGTCAGGGACGAGATCATCCCCCTCGAGACCCTCGCCGAGGAGTGGCGCAGCCCGGAGGGACGGGCGACGTTTCGTCGGATCACCGACCCGCTCAAGGAGGAGGTCCGCAAGCAAGAGTTGTGGGCCGCCCACCTCCCGCCCGACATGGGCGGCCTCGGCTTCGGTCAGGTGAAGCTCGGGCTGATGCACGAGATCCTCGGCCAGTGCGTCTACGCGCCGGCGATCTTCGGCAACCAGGCGCCCGATTCCGGCAATGCCGAACTGATCGCGGTCGGCGGCACCGAGGATCAGCGGGAGCGCTGGATGCAGCCGCTCCTCGACGGCAAGATGCGCTCGTGCTTCTCGATGACCGAGCCGACGGCCGGCGCCGATCCGACGCTGTTGAAGACGACGGCGACCCGTGACGGCGACGAGTGGTTGATCAACGGCCACAAGTGGTTCTCGTCGAACGCGTCGATCAGCGACTTCCTCGTCGTGATGGCGAGGACAGGCGATCCCGAGACTGCCGCCTACAAGTCGTTCTCGATGTTCATCGT
>DATMDV010000320.1:0-15105 GCA_035557475.1 Ilumatobacteraceae bacterium | reverse complement strand
GAGGTTCAGGCCGACACCCCCGTGTGGATTGCGGAGCTGCACCCAGCCCGCGCCGTCGCGCGCTGCGATGTCCCAGCCGAACAGGCGCGAGTAGAACGCGGCGAGCACCTCGGCGTCGGCGCAGTCGAGCGTGATCGTGGTACACCTGATCGAGGGCGTCGCTGCCATGACAACTTCCTATCGTCAATGTGACGGTGGTGCCGAGGAGCGCCGGCGGTCTCGACGCGGGTGGGTGGCCGGTTGACGGATCGGCCAGCGAAGGGCGAGTTCTTCGCGATCAGCCAACGCCCGCCATCGCGACAGCATCGAGTCGAGCTCGTCGTCGAGCGGTGTCGGCTCGCCGGCACGCCACGCGAAGTAGATCTCGTTGACACGTAATTCGGCGGCGTCGAGATCGTCGAGGTGACGAGCAATGACCGACCGACCCTGCGGGGTCCGCTTGCGTCCGAGGGTCTTGAACGTCGCCCCGGCCGCGACGCACCCCCAGAACCCGTACTCGATGCCCAACGCGTCCTCGATCACGAACGTGTACAGGTCGTGGGGCAGGTCACCACCGGCTGCCATCGTCGGACCGGGGACGATGGTCCGAGGCGGTCGCCGCGCCGTCCACGAGCATCCCCGGCCCTGCCGGCGGAACGTCACGACCATGACTCGCTCGGACACCAGCCAACGTTACCGAGGGGGCGCATTCGCAGACCGCGGCGATTGCCGCCAGTCGACGTCGACCCACAAGCAGGTCGCGGGCTGCGTGGCGGTGGTGTGGGACGGCGCGAGGCTGTTCGGATGCTGGTGATCGACGCGGCCAACGTGATCGGCTCTCGGCCAACGGGTTGGTGGCGCGATCGGCCAGGCGCGGCGCGACGCTTCACCGAACGAGTGCGGGCGACGGTGACCGCTGGGAGGCTGGACCCGCCCGTGACCATCGTGCTCGAAGGCCAAGCCCGGACGGGAGCCGACGAGTCCGACTCGGAGGGCGTCGCGGTTGTGCACGCGCCCGGCGAGGGCGACGACACGATTGCCGCCATCGCCGAGACCCACCGCGAGGTGGTCGTGGTCACAGCCGACCGCCAACTGGCCGAGCGCGTGCGGGCGGCCGACGGCAACGTCGTCGGGCCGAGTTGGCTGCTCGACAAGCTCGTGGACTGAACCTGTGGGAGAGGAATGGGGTCGGGATACGTTGCACCGATGGCGGTGTTCGCACTGTGGAGCGCACCACGAGCACGCTCGACGGCGTTCTTCCGCTCGATGCTCGAGCGCGGCGACCTGCTCGCTCTCCACGAACCGATCGAGGGTTTGATCTACTTCGGAGCCACCGAAGTCGAAGGGCGCACGTTCGACTCGCCCGTGTCGCTCCTCGCATGGCTGCGCGACGAGACTCACGACACCAGCGTGTTCCTGAAGGAGACGACCGACTCCCAGGTCCTCGAGGTCGTCCTCGCCGACCGGCGCTTCCTCGCCGAGGCCCGGCACGCGTTCCTCATTCGCCGTCCCGAGGAGATTGCCGCATCCTTCTACGCGCTCACAACGACATTCGAGCAGCCGTATCGCGACATGCGCATCGAAGACATCGGACTCGAGGCGCTGCACGAGCTGCACGCCGCAGTCCACGACGCCGGTGGACATCGCCCGGTCGTCATCGACTCCGACGACCTCGTGGCACGACCCGAAGCAACGATGGCGGCATACTGCGAATCCGTCGAGTTGCCGTTCATCCCGCAGGCGCTGACCTGGGAGTCCGGCGAACGGCCCGAGTGGCGACGGTCCGCCCGCTGGCACGCGGATGTCAGCGCGAGCTCCGGCTTCGAACAGCGCGAGCGTCGCCACACGCACACCGTCGAGACCTCCGACGAGCTCGCGCGGTTCGCCGCCCACCACCTGCCGTTCTACGAGAAGCTCCACGCGCAGCGGATCATCGTCCCGGCGGGGTAGGCAGTCCTGCCCCGCCTCTTCTGCCGGTCTGGTTCATAAGGTGGGTCGATGGGGACGTTGGGTGCGGGGGTTGATCGGCGTGCTTGGGTGGAATCGTGCGACGACCCGGACCGCGAGCGGGGAACCATCCGCCTCCGCCGGGCGTCTCAATCGGTGACCTGGGAGTCGCGCGTCCGGCGCGCGGCCGGATCTGGCCGGATCGGATAGTGGGCGATGGACGAGCGAACTGACCCGACGACACCGATCGCCGAATCGACTGCTGGCCCGCCGGCGCACTCGGGTGACGGACATCGCGCCGACATCGAGACGCCGCTGATGCCATTGCCGTCCCCGGCAGCTCCCGTGCCGCCGGGGTACGGCAACGTCGAGTTGGCCGACGGGCGGCGTCGCCGGCGCGTCGCCTTGGCCGTTCTGGTCGCCGCGGTGCTGGCCGGAGCGGCGGGCATGTGGATCGGTTCCCAGATCGAGTCGCCCGCCGACCGGGCGGCGGCGCGCGGCGCGCCGACCCCGTCGTTGGTGACCGTTCCCGTCGAGCGTCGGCAGCTCACGTCGGAGGTCGTGCTGTCGGGTGAGGTCGCCTACAACGAGCCGCTGAGTGTCACGCTGGCCGGCGCCGTCGGGCTCGATCCGGGTGAGACGGCTGTGGTGACCGAGCTCCGTGAGGTCGGCACTGACGTGCAGGAGGGCGACGTGCTGCTCGAGGTCACGACCCGGCCGGTGTTCGTGCTGCAGGGCGAGCTGCCGATGTATCGCCGGTTGGTGATCGGCACCGAGGGGCCCGACGTCGCCCAGCTCGAGCAGGCGATGGCCCGTCTCGGCTACGACCCCGGCACCGTCGACACGGCGTTCGACGCGTCGACTGCAGCCGCCGTCGAGCAGATGTATGCCGATGCGGGCTACGCCGCGGAGGGCCCATCCGACGAGCAGCGCACCGAGATCACGGCCGCTCGTGAGGCCGTGACGGCTGCCGAGCGGACCCTCGCCGATGCTCGCAAGGCGCTCGACGACGCCCAGAAGCCGCGGCCGGAGTCGGAGCGTCTCCAGCTGGAGCAATCGGTCGACGACGCCCGTCGGGCGGTGGCGGCAGCGCGCGAGGCGGCCCAGGCCGCGCGCGTCGAACAGGACCAGTTGGTCGCCAGCGCCCGTGCCGCCCGCGACACGGCCCAGACGGTTCGCGATGCGGCAGCGACCGTGAGCGACGCCGCGCACGCACCCGGTGCCATCGATCCAGACACCGGCGAGCCGTACACGCCGGAGCGGATCGCCGCCCTCGACGTCGCCGCCGCCGAGGCGCAGCAGAGTTACACCGAGGCAGAGACACAACTGGTGGTCGCCGAGCAGGCGCGCACCCCGGCGATCAACACCGCCGACGCTGCCATTGGCGCCGCCGAAGCGCAGCGGCGGATCGCCGAGGCGCAGTTGGCGGAAGGCACCGCCGATCCCGACGACGGCCCACTGCGAGCGGCGATCACCACCGCCGAGACGGCGCTGTCGACGGCGCAGACCGAGCTGGCCGAGCGCGAGGCGACGGCCGGCATGCGCATCTCTCCTGGTGAGGTCGTGTTCGCGCCGGTGCTCCCGGCGAACCTGACCGAAACCTACGTGGCGCTCGGTTCGGCGGTCGACGGGCCGGTCGGGATGTTGACGACCAGCGAGACCCTGGTGCGCGCCCGCGTCGCTCGCGCCGACGCCGGGTTGGTGGCAGTCGGTTCCGAGGTCGAGGTCGAGATCCGCGATGCCGGTGTCAGCCTGACGGGCACTGTCTTGAGTGTGGGCGAACCGCAGCAGCAGCAGCCCGGCATCGGCGAGCGACCGGGCGGTGAGTCGCCGGGTGGATCCGACAGCGGTCGGATGGAGGTCGTGGTGGTGCCGGGTCCCGACGTGGACATCGGCCAATACATGTTCTATGGGGCCCGCGTGCGGGTCCCGATCGACGCCACCGACGGCGAGGTGCTCGTGGTGCCGGTCGCGGCGCTCACGGTCGGTCCCGACGAGGTGAGTCAGGTCGAAGTCGAGCGCGCCGCGGCGACCGACGAGCGACCGGCCGAGACCGAGATCGTGCCAGTCACGGTCGGGCTCACCGCCGGAGGGCTGGCCGAGGTGGCGCCGATCGAAGCGGGTGCCCTCGAGGAGGGCGACCGGGTCGTGATCGGAGTGGACAGCCATCTGCTCCCTGGCACTGCCGAGGACGAGGACGCCGAGGACGATGACGCCAACAACGACAACAGGGCGTCGCCCGACGGGGACGACGACGAACAGTCGCCGCCAGCGTCCGGCGAGTCGGACGAGGGTGATGGCGACGGTGACGGCGGCGGCGGTGACGACGGCGGCGATGACGGCGGGGACGATGACGCGGCGGTGAGCCCGCTCGGCGAGCTGTTGGGTTGGGTGAGCGATCCCGTCGAGCAACGTCGCCAGCAACTCGAGATCGAGGAGAAGGTCGCCGAGTGCATGAAGGCCGAGGGGTGGGAGTACACGCCCGTCGACTGGGAGGCCCAGATGCCCGAGGTCGACGTCGACATGAGCGACCCGCAGGCATTCGGCGAGAAGTACGGCTACGGGGTCATGTACAACTACGAGACCAACGAGCTCGGCGGCGACGGAGGACCGATGGGCATCCCATTCGAGGATCCCAACGGGGAGTACATGATGAGCCTCAGCCCGTCCGACCAGGAGACCTACAGCGCCGACTTGTACGGCGATCCTGGCATCTGGGAGCAGTCCGAGGACGGTGCGACGGACGCCACGATGGTGGTCGCCCCGCCGCTCGACCAGCAGGGCTGCCAGGGCAAGGCCCGGCTCGAGGTCGTCGGCGAGGACCCGTCGTCGGATCCGGCGGTACAGCAGATCCTCAATGACTTCTACGAGTCGCAGCAGAACGATCCCGGCTTGCAGGCGATCGTCGACACCTGGTCGGAGTGCTTACAGCCCAAGCTCGACGAGTACGGGCTCGAAGCCGATCTGACGAACGTGTTCGACGGCTACCAGATCATGGAGGCGGAGAAGTACAAGGCGCTCGGCGCCGAGGTCGTCCCCGTCGCCAGCCAGGCCGAGATGGACGAGTACTTCACCAGCGGCGAGAACGTGCTGACGGCGTACACCGACGAGAACGGGTCCGGCTACATCGTGTTGGCGCCCGACGGCGAGCTGCCCGAGCTCACCGCCGACCAGATCGACGAGCTGACGGCGATCGAGCTCGATATTTGGAAGGCCGATCAGGCGTGCCAGGAGGAAGCGGGATACGCCGACTACAACCAGCAGCGCGAGCAGGACCTCGTCGATCAGCTGGTGAGTGAGTTCCCCGAGTTGGGGAACTGACGTGTCGATCATCGACCTGCGCGGGATCGAGCGGGTGTTCCCCGGCACGCCACCGGTGTGGGCGTTGCGTCAGGTCGACCTCACGATCTCAGCGGGTGAGTACGTGGCGATCGTCGGACCCTCGGGCTCGGGCAAGTCGACGTTGCTCAACGTGCTCGGGCTGCTCGACCGCCCGAACGCGGGCACCTACGAGCTCGATGGTCGCGACACCGCGCGCATCTCCGAGCGCGAGCGCGCATGGCTGCGAGCCGCCCGGCTGGGGTTCGTGTTCCAGTCGTTCCATCTGTTGGCGCATCGCACGGCGCTCGAGAACGTGATGTTCGGCGGGATGTACCAAGGCCTGTCCAAGCGCGAACGGCGGCGGCGCGCCGTCGCTGCGTTGGAGCAGGTGGCGATGATGCACCGGGCCACGTTCCGGCCCGACCACCTGTCGGGCGGAGAACGACAGCGCGTCGCGGTGGCGCGCGCCCTGGCCGTCGAGCCGTCGATCCTGTTGTGCGACGAGCCGACCGGCAACCTCGACTCGGCCAACACGACCTCGATCCTGCAGCTGTTCGACGAGCTCGTGGCAGGCGGCCTGACGATGTGCCTGATCACCCACGACCGCGATGTCGCGGCGCGCGCCCAACGCGAGGTCCGGATCGTCGACGGCCAGCTCACCGAAATGGCACCCGCGACCCTCAGCAGCGGGGTCGGCGAGTGACGGTCACTGTCATCGCGCCCCGCCGTCGGCGCAGCCGCATGCGATCAGGCGATCTGTTCGACGAGATACTCGCCGGGCTGTTCGCCCGGCCGCTGCGGTCGTTACTGACGACGCTCGGGACGGTGCTCGGCCTGGCGTCACTGATCGCCACCGTGGGTCTGTCGCGCACGGCGGGGAGCCAGATCATCGATCAGTTCGACGAGCTGACGGCGACCCAGGTGATGATCACCGGGCGCAGCGACGGACGCGGAGGCACTGCGGGCGCGTTGCCTTGGGCGGTCGAAGAGCGACTCGACCGGCTGAACGGGGTTGTCGCATCGGGGGCGGTGGCCGACGTCGTCAATCCCGGACCGATCCGCACCGTCCCGGTGCTCGACGTGGCCGGTGAGTACGAGCAGGTGGCTCCGGTGCTGGCGGCCTCGGCAGGACTGCTCGAAGCCGTGCGCGGCCACATCGCACTCGGCCGATGGTTCGACGAGGGTCATGTGCGTCGCGGCGACCCGGTCGCGGTGATCGGCGCCGACCTGGCAGCCGAGTTGGGCATCAACCGCCTCGAGGTGCAGCCCGGGCTGTACATCGGCGAGCACTACTTCACAGTGATCGGCGTCGTCGACGAGGCCCTCCGCGATCGCGGTTTCCTCGGCGCGGCGATAATCACCAGCACCGCGGCCGCCGACTACTTCGACGTCGACCGTCCGGAGCGCGTGGTGATCGAGGTCGAGATCGGAGCAGGACAGTTGATCGCCGTGCAGGGCCCGATCGCCCTGGCGCCGAGCGCGCCCGAGAACCTCGCCGCGGCGGCGCCGACGCTGCCGCAAGCGGCGCGTGACCGCGTCGCCGGCGACGTCGACAGCCTGTTCCTGCTGCTGGCGATCGTGTCGCTGGTCGTCGGAGCGATCGGGATCGCCAACGTCACGTTGGTCACGGTGATGGAGCGGACGGGCGAGATCGGGCTCCGGCGCGCGCTCGGAGCCCGCCGTCGTCACATCGCCACCCAGTTCCTGGGGGAATCGGCGGTGATCGGCCTCATCGGTGGCGTGATCGGAGCCAGCATCGGGTTGATCGTGGTCGTGTCGGTCTCGGCGATCAAGGGCTGGACACCGGTGATCGACTCGTGGATGCCGCTCGCCGCCCCGCCGCTCGGCGCCCTGGTCGGCCTGCTGGCCGGCCTCTACCCGGCAGCGCGAGCGGCTCGCCTCGAGCCGGTCGAAGCACTCCGCAGCGTGTAGGGCCGGCGCGACGATCGCACGTTGCACGCCGGGCGTGTCCGACCGCAACGAGACGCCGGAGCCCGCGGTGTACGTTGCGTCGGCGTACCGGCGGTTCTCTGCCGCGCTCGTTCGTCGGGAGGAGGCGACGCCGTGACCCGCCGACCGAGCTGCAGGGAGATGAGCGATGGCGACGTTCGCATTCATTCACGGCGGCGGCGACGTTGGTTGGTACTGGCATCTCGTGGAGCGAGAGCTGCACGGCCTCGGCCACCAGACGGTCGCACCCGACATGCCCTGTGACGACGACACGGCCACCCTGCTCGACTACGCCGACACCGTCGTCGACGCGATTGATGGTCGGCGCAGTCTGATCGTCGTCGGTCAGTCGTACGGTGGCTTCACCGCACCGCTGGTTGCCGATCGGGTTCCCGTCGAGGTGCTCGTTCTCGTCGCGGGGATGATCCCCGCCCCGGGCGAGCCACCCGCGTCGTGGTGGGAGAACACCGGCTACCGACAAGCCGTTGCGGAGCAGTCGCAGATCGACGGTGGCTTGACCGGGAACGACGACCCGTACGTTGCCTTTTACCACGACGTGCCTCGGGCTCTCGCCGATGAGGCGCTGAGCAACGAGCGCTCCGAGTCGGAGACGGCATACAACCACCCGTGGCCGCTCGACGCATGGCCAAACGTGCCCACGAAGTTCGTCGTCTGCACGGAGGATCGGTTCTTTCCAGCCGAGTTCATGCGACGGGTGGTGACCGAGCGCCTCGGCATCGTTCCCGACGAGATCGCCGCGGGGCACTGCGTTGCACTGAGTCGGCCGCGCGAGCTGGCGAGCCTGCTCGCCGGCTATGCGGGTGCGCCCATCAGTGAGACGGACTCCTGATTTGGCGAAGCGTCGGCTCGAGTTCACGCGGGCACAGGTGCTTGCGTTTCGACGACGCTCAGGTGGCCTCGACAAGCGGCTCCCAGCGGGTCCGAAATCGCTGAGAGCTGCGGCGTGGGCCGGCCTGCAAGACAGCATGCCGCGGGCGGCGCTCCTTTCGATCCATGCTCGTGTCGAGGGGACCGAGTCCGACAGCTGGGAGGACCCGTCGCTGGTCCAGTTGTGGGGGCCACGGTTCAGCGCGTACGTCGTCGCCGAACGCGACCGAGCGTTGTTCACCGTTGGACGGCTGCCGGACGATCCTGCCGCGCGCCGTGATGTGGAGCAGTTGGCCGACCGGCTCGAAGCGTTCCTCGACGGTCGCCGGATGTCGTGCCGCGAGGCGGGACTCGCCCTCGGCAGGCACCCCAGTTCGCTGCGCTACGCGGCGCCGACCGGTCGAGTGTTGATCCGATGGGATGGCGCGCACCAACCGACGATCTGGACGGTGCCGTCACCAGCCGTCGATCCGGGCGACGCCCGACTCGAGCTCGCGCGTCGGTATCTCCACACCTTCGGTCCGACGACCGCCGAGGCGTTCGCTGAGTGGGCCGGAATCGCGCCAGCGCGAGGTCGGGCCACATTCGACGCGATGGCGGGATCGCTGACGCCGGTCCGCACACCCGTCGGCGACGCGTGGATCCTGACCGCGGAAGCGGAGGCGTTCCGCAGTTCCGTCGGAGGGGATGTGGCGGCCGCCCGGCTCCTCCCCAGCGGCGACGCGTACTTCCTCCTCCAGGGCGCCGATCGGGAACTGCTCGTCCGCGATCCCGGCCGGCGCGGAATGCTCTGGACACCGCGGGTTTGGCCGGGTGCCGTCGTGGTCGACGGAGAGGTGGCCGGCACGTGGCGGCGGGCAGCAGCAGTGGTCACGATCCAGACCTGGCAGCGTCTCTCGCCGGCGGCTCGCGAGGCGGTCGAGCTCGAGGCGCAGTCGTTCCCCGTACCAGCTGTCCAGGGCGGGATCCGCGTCCGATGGGAGACATGACGCGGGTGAGACCGTCACGACCCGAGTGCGGAACCGCCCCGTACACACGTAGCCAGGAACATCGGATATCTCGCACCGCCACGGTCGACGTCGCCGCAGTCACGAAACGCGATCTCGGTGAAGCCAGCGCCGACGAGAAGAGATGACATCGTCGAACGCTGGAACCCGTGGTGGCCCTCGAAGTCAGCGCCATGGAACGAACCGTCCTCGTCGTCGAGGTCGACCACACAGAGATGTCCGCCTTCGTGCAACAGCTCCGCGAAACCTGACAGCACGATGGGCACGTTCGCGATGTGGTGCAGGGCCATCACCGTGACGACGAGGTCGAACCGCTCATCGGGTGCGGGTTGGGTGGCCAAGTCCAAGTCCCACAATCGGGCGTTGGTGATCGCGCCCGCGTCGATCTTGCCCCGGATGACCTCGCGCATCCCCCTCGACGTGTCTGCCAACGTCACCGGACCGACGGACTCATGAAGCACTTGGGTGACGAGCCCTGTGCCCGCGCCGTACTCGAGCATCCGCATCGACCGGTCGAGCGGGATGGCTCCGCCGATCGCGCGGGCGACCGCATTGGCGCCTTCCACCTTCGCCGGGTCGTCGTCCCATGTGGCGGCCTTTTCGTCGAAGCTGTTCGTGCTCACGACACGCGCTCCATCAGCGTACGAAGCGCGGCGAGGTCGGCGGTCACGGCGTCGACGTCCCCGGCAAGGTCCGTCTCGCTCATCCCAGGTCGCCGGCGGACGGTGAAGACCACGTCGCAGCCGTCGCCGTTGGGCATCACCCGCATCGGATTACGCACCGTTTCGCCGTCCGGAAGGGTGACGTCGTGGTCGACGATGCCGAAGTCATTCGGTCGCGCGAACGCGACGACGACGCGTCCCATCGGCGAGTCGACGACCCACTGGCCATCGACGAGCTGCACGTCTTGGTGGACGAGCCCCGCCGCCCAGGCCGGCAGGTTCGCCGGGTTCGAGGCGTACTCGTAGACGTCGCCGGCGGGACGATCGATCTGCGTGCTGACGTGGACGCTCTCGTGCACCATCTGACCAGTGTGCACGAGAGCGTTCGGCAAGAACGCGCGTGGCACGGTTCGACCATCACGCTGGCGGGAATAGTTCCGGCGTGGATGAGACCAAGAACGTCGCCGGCACCCGCCTGACCTGTACGAACGCCGACTGCGAGTGTGAGCTACAGATCAACACACCGTGCCCACACGGGAACACATACACGTGCGCGTGCGGTCATCCGTTCGAGCCGGCACCCTAGAGCAGCCGACCGTCCGAGAGCGACGGGCGCGCGAGCGGACCGGACAGATCGACTTTGGGGAAGGACTACGCGTGTGACCCCGACCCGTTAGCTTGAACGCGTGGAGTCGGGCCCTCGAGTGACGGTGGGTCTGGCCGTCTACAACGGTGAGAACTTCCTCGCTGACGCGCTGCGATCGCTCGTGGAGCAGGACTACCGCGACATGGAGATCCTCATCGGGGACAACGCGTCGACCGACGGAACGCTCGCCATCTGCGACGGCTTCGCCGAGCGCGATGCGCGGATCAGAATCGTGCGCAGCGACGAGAACCGTGGCTTGTCATGGAATCACAACCGGCTCCTCCCCGAAGCACGAGGCGAGTACTTCAAGTGGGCCGCCCACGACGACAGGTACCTCCCGTCGTTCGTATCGACATGTGTGGACGTGCTCGATCGCCACCGCGACGTGGTGCTGTGCTACACGAACACGGTCGACATCGATGCCGATGACGAGTTCATGAAGGCCTGGCCTACCACGAACCGGGCGTCGAGCACCGATCCCGTGGATCGGTTTCGCGATGTGCTCATGAATGAACGGCAGTGCTTTCCCATCTACGGGGTGATGCGCACCGAGGCCGTCCGCTCCTCCACTGTGTTGATGGGCAACTACGCCGGTTCGGACCACCCGTTGCTCGCCGAGTTGGCGCTCAAGGGGCGGTTCGTCGAGGTGCCCGAAGTGTTGTTCGAGCACCGCGAGCATGCCGAACGGTCGATCACCGCCTACCCGAACCCCCGTGACCGAATCGTGCTCTACCGACCGACGGAGGCGGGCAAGGTGACGTTCCCGCGCTGGAGCATGGCGTTCGGGTACGTGAAGGTCGTCGTCCGGTCGTCGCTCCCGCTCGGCTCGAAGGCACGGGCGCTGATCTCCCTCGGCCCCTGGGCCAAGATGTGGTGGCGGCCACTCGTGCTGGGGGTCCCGGGCGGCCTGCGCTACGCACTCCGGCGTCGGCGCGCCGTCGGCCCCGTCGGCGTCGGGCGCGGAGCGGATCGACCGGAACGGGCGTCATGAAGGTCGTGATCTTGGCCGGCGGCCTCGGCAGCCGCCTCAGCGAGGAGACGGACGTCCGCCCCAAACCGATGGTCGAGATCGGCCACCGCCCGATCCTCTGGCACATCATGCAGCACTATGCCCACTTCGGCCTGCGCGACTTCATCGTGTGCCTCGGATATCGGGGCGAATCCATCAAGCGGTACTTCTCCGAGGAGCTCGCTCTCGCCGCCGATGTCACGATCGACTTCTCGACCAAGACCATCGAGGTGCTCGATACGCCCCGGGACGATTGGCGCGTCACGCTCGTCGACACCGGTCAGCAGACCGAGACCGGCGGGCGGCTGGCCCGGGTGCGCCCGCTTCTCGGCCAAGAGACGTTCATGATGACGTACGGCGACGGCGTGTCCGACGTCGACCTCGACCAGCTGCTCGCGTTCCACCGCGACCAGTCGCGCCTCGCCACCGTGACGGCGGTGCATCCGCCAGCCCGCTTCGGCAAGCTCGTCGTCGTCGACGGCGGGGTCCGGCGGTTCGACGAGAAGTCGCAGATGTCGGAGGGCTGGATCAACGGCGGGTTCTTCGTCCTCGAGCCCGGCGTCTTCGACTACATCCCCGGCGACGTCGACTGGGCCGGCGAGCCGCTCGAACGGCTGGCCGCCGACGATCAGTTGACCGGCTTCTGCCACGAGGGCTTCTGGCAGTGCATGGACACGATGCGCGACAAGGCGCTGCTCACCTCCCTGTGGGATCGGGGAGAAGCGCCGTGGAAGCTGTGGCAGAGCTGACCCGCGGCCCGGCTCGCGAGACGGCCATCCCCGGCGTCGTGGTGTTCGCGCCGCAGCCCATCACCGACGACCGGGGGTGGTTCTCGCGGACCCTCGACCTGGCGTGGCTCGAGGAGGCGGGGCTCGAAACCCGCTTCGTACACCACAACCAGTCGCGGTCACGTCGCGGCGTCGTGCGCGGGCTGCACGTGCGGGCCGGGCAGGGTGAGGTCAAGCTCGTGCGCTGCGCCCGCGGTGCGATCGTCGACCACGTCGTGGACGTGCGGCCCTGGTCGCCGGTCTTCGGACGCGTCGAGCGCTTCGAGCTCGACGACGACTCACTCGAGCAGCTGTACCTGCCTCCGTTCGTGGCCCACGGGTTCCAGGTCGTGTCCGACGTCGCCGACGTGTGCTACCTCCATTCGAGACCCTACGAGGCCGGCGCCGAACTCGCCCTCGCGTGGGACGACCCCGCGCTCGGCATCTCCTGGCCGGTGGTCCCTGCCATCGTCTCCGATCGTGACGCTTCGGCACCGCGTCTCGCCGACCTCGACCTCGGCGGGGCGTTCGTGCGCGCCGCCCCGTCCGACGGTCAGGGCGAGATCCGACGTGGCATCGGCACCGGCACGTAGAACGTCCCGCCGGCAGCCGCGAACGCTCGCTGCTGGACCATGATCTCGGCGGCGACGTTCCAGGCGAGCAGCATCAGGTCGTCGACGTGATCGTCGACGAGCGCCTCCACCGGTCGGATCGGGAGCCGGCAACCCGGCATCAGCTTGCCCTGCTTGTGCACGTTGCGGTCGACGACGAAGGAGATGCGGTCGGTGCCGATCCCCGTGCTGTTCAGCAGCGTCGCACCCTTGGCGGCGGCACCGTAGGCGGCGACGTGGCGACCCCGGTCGGCGAGATCGTCGAGCAGTTGACGCAGGGCGACCTGACAGGCGTCGACGCGTTCGGCGAAACCCGCGTAGTAGTCGATCCGGGTCATCCCCGACGCGACCTCGGCGTCGAGGTACTGCCGGCAACGCGCCGTGCGGCGGTCGACATGCCCGATGTGCCAGCGGAGCGTGCCGCCGTGGAGGTCGGGAAAGTACTCGACATCGTTCAAGCGCAGACCGTGGCGGGTCATCAGGGCGTCGACGGCCGAGCACGAGAAATAGCAGTAGTGCTCGTGGTAGATCGTATCGAACGCGACGCGCGCGACGAGTTCGCGGACGTACGGGTTCTCGACCGAGAGCACACCGTCGTCGGCCAGCAGATGGGCGAGACCGCTCACGAAGTCGTTGAGGTCGGGTACATGGGCCATCACGTTGTTGGCGACGATGACGTCCGCCGGTCCGTGCTCGTCGCGAATCGCGGCGGCACACTCCGTCCCGAAGAACCCGACGATGGTTCGGACGCCGACGTGCTCGGCCGCGGCTGCGGGTCCGGGCGAGGGATCGACCCCGAGCGTCCGGACCCCCGCCGCGACGAAGTTGCGCAGCAGGTAGCCATCGTTGCTGCCGACCTCGACCGCCAACGACGACGGACCGAGTCGGCGTCCCGTGACGAGCCCCTCGACGTGGGCAGCGGCGTGGGCGCACAGGGACTCCGAGAACGACGAGAAGTAGGGGTACCCCTCGTCGAAGATGGCGGCGGCCGGTAGCGCGTTGTCCAACTGGACGAGCGAGCACTCCGGACAGAAGGCGATCCCGAGAGGAAAGCTCGGATCGACATCGGGTGAGCGCGCCGGGTCGACCAGCGCGTTCGCTACGGGCGTCGACCCCAGCGACAGCACGCGCTGCAATCCAGGTGCACCGCACGATCGACACGCCGTGACGATCGCCAACTCACTCATCCGCCAGCCAGAAGAAGTCGTCGTCGATCTGACCGGTGTCGAGGAGGTGGCGGATCTGGGCGATGCGCGTGTAGCCGCGGGCGCGGTACGTCGCCTCGTCGAACCCGATGCGTTGCATGACCGCGAGCAGGTCGCGCGCTCCACGCTCGACGTCCCAGTCGCAGGTGAACCCGGGCAGTGCCGCGGTGATCTTGGCGAAGTCGACGCGGTAGTCGCGGCGGTCGGGGCCGGCGTCGCCGAACCGCAGGGCACACCCCGGCACCAGACCGGCGATGATCTCGGCCACGTCACGGATCTGGTGGTTCGAAGAGTCGTCGCCGACGTTGAAGATCTCGTTGTGGACGACCGCGCGCTCGGCCCCGAGCACGCACGCCACCGCCTGGGCGACGTCCAGGACGTGGACGAACGGGCGCCACGGCGTGCCGTCACTCGACATGCGGATCTCGTGATAGAGCAAGGCCGTCGCCGCGAGATCGTTCACGACGAGGTCGAATCGCTGCCGCGGCGACGCCCCGTACACGGTGGCGTTGCGCAAGAACACGGGCGAGAAGGTGTCGTCGGCGAGCTTCGACACGTCTTGTTCGACGAGGACCTTGCACTTGGCGTAGGTCGTGAGCGGGTCGGTCGGGTCGCTCTCGCGGCTCGCCGCGGCGCCGGACGCTCCGTACACGCTGCAGGACGACATGTGCACGAATCGCGCCACGCCGGCTTCTCTCGCCACCTCGGCAAGACGCACGCTTCCGTTGTGGTTGATCTCGTAGGTGACGTCTTCGTCGAGGTCGCCGACCGGATCGTTCGAGATCTCGGCGAGGTGCACGACAGCGTCGAACCCGGCCAGGTCCCCGGTGGTCAGACGGCGCACGTCCTTGGTGATGATCGGCGGCCGCCGGTCGGTGCTGTGGTACAGCCACCCGGCGCGGTGGAAGCCCGTGTCGAGCCCGATCACGTCGAACCCGCGGCGCAGGAGCAGGTCACCCATGGGCACGCCGAGGTACCCGTCCGCCCCGGTCAGCAGCACCTTCTCCACCGTTCCAGCATGTCACGAGCGGTCGCGTTCCTCGGTAGCCTCGGCCGGCGGTGGAACGTGCTCGTGGGCGCAACGTCGATCGGATGCCGGCGCTGGCGGGCGGA
>DATMDV010000319.1:0-17188 GCA_035557475.1 Ilumatobacteraceae bacterium | reverse complement strand
GACGTGTTCGACGCCGTCGAGAAGCTGGGCACTGCGAAGCTCGCCACGGCGATCACGATCTCGGCCAAGGCCGATCGCAACGCCGCCACCGACGCGGTCATCACCGAGGTGCTGGCCGAGCTGTGCGGCACCTCCGAGGTGCCCGGCGAGCTCGCCGGTCGCGAGAAGGAAGTCAAAGAGGCTGTCCGCTCGCTCACCAAGAAGCTGGTCCGCCGCCGCATCGTCGACGAGGGCGCCCGCATCGACGGGCGCGGCCCGACCGACCTGCGACCGGTGTCGGCCGAGGTCGGCGTGCTGCCGACGGCGCACGGCTCTGGTCTGTTCCAGCGCGGCGAGACGCAGGTGATGACCGTCTGCACGCTGGCCATGCCACGCATGAATCAACTGCTCGACACGCTCTCGCCGGAGACGACGAAGCGCTACATGCACCACTACAACATGCCGCCGTGGGCCAACGGCGAGACCGGTCGCGTCGGCTCGCCCAAGCGCCGCGAGATCGGTCACGGTGCGCTCGCCGCCCGTGCCGTGCTGCCGGTCGTGCCGAGCCAGGAAGACTTCGCTTACACGCTCCGCCTCGTCAGTGAGGTCCTGGCGTCGAACGGTTCGACGTCGATGGCGTCGGTGTGTGCGTCGAGCCTGGCGCTGATGGACGCCGGCGTGCCGATGGTGGCGCCCGTCGCCGGCATCGCCATGGGTCTCGTCTACGACGATGGCAAGTACACGACGCTGACCGACATCCTCGGTGCCGAGGACGCCTACGGCGACATGGACTTCAAGGTCGCCGGCACCGCCGATGCGGTCACCGCCCTGCAGCTCGACACGAAGATCGACGGCATCCCCGCCGACGTCCTGTCGGCCGCGTTGCAGCAGGCCAAGGAGGCCCGTTTGGCGATCCTCGAGGTGATGAACGGCACGCTTGCGGCATCGCGTCCCGAGGTCGCGGCCACGGCGCCGAAGATCGTGTCGATCACGATCCCGATCGACAAGGTCGGCGAGGTCATCGGCCCCAAGGGCAAGGTCATCAACACGATCCAGACCGAGACCGGCGCCGACATCAGCGTCGACGACGACGGTGCTGTCGGCATCGTCACCATCGGCGCCGTCGAGGCGTGGCGGATGGAAGCGGCGAAGGCCGCGATCCTCGCCATCGTCGACCCGCCGAAGGCCGAGCTCGGCAAGGTCTACACCGGCCGGGTCGTCAACATCACCAAGTTCGGTGCGTTCGTCAACATCCTTCCCGGCCGTGACGGTCTCGTGCACATCTCCAAGCTCGGTCGTGGCAAGCGGATCAACGCTGTCGAAGACGTCCTCACGCTCGGCGACGAGATCGAGGTCAGGGTCGAGGAGATCGACGACCGCGGCAAGGTCAGCCTCGTGCCGGCCGGCGACGTCGGCGACGGCGGCGGCGGATCCGACGGTGGTGCCGCCCCTGAGCGTGCGGAGCGAGCGCCTTCGTCGCCCGCTCCCCGGTCGAACGGTGACGACATCGTGACCGTGAACTTCGAGGATTCCTTCGACGCCGAGCTGCGCACCGAGCACGGCGATCTGGGGCCGGCGAGCGTCCGTCGCGATCGCGACGATCGTGACGACAGCGCCGGCGACCGCGGCGGTCCGCGCGGCGGGCGTCGACGCCACCGCTGATCCACTCCATCAGTCATTCGGTCCGTTCAGCATGTCCGCCCCTCGCGCACGTCATTGTCCGATGTGCGAGGGGACGGACATCGCGGACGACAGCGCCCGCTGGCGAAGTGGTGACCCTGAACGGGACTTCCCGATGAGCCGGTGCGCGACGTGCGCGACGGTGTTCGTCGATCCGGTGCCGCCCGCCGACGTGCTGAACGCCGCGTATCCGGACGACTTCTACGGCAGGCGCCGCTCCGACACCGAACGGATCGAGGAGTGGTTCTTGTCGCGCCGGCTCCGGCTGTGCGGTCCGATCGCCGGCCGCAGCGTGCTCGATGTCGGGAGCGGCGACGGCAAGTTCTTGCGGCGCGCCGTCGCGGCCGGAGCGATTCGCGTCAGCGGCGTCGAGCCGTCGGAGAACGGCCGCCGGCTCGCTGCCGGCGCGTCGATCCCGAGCGTCGCCGATGTCGATGATCTCGAAGCCGATGATCGCTACGACCTGGTGACGTTGTGGCAGGTCTTCGAACACGTTCCCGATCCTCGACGGCTGGGCCGGGCGTTGGTCGACCGGCTCTCGCCCGGGGGGCGGTTGCTGTTGTCACTCCCCAATGTCGAGAGCTTCGAGGCCGAGCGGTTCGGTGCCGACTGGTTCCACCTCGACGTGCCGCGTCATCTCGTGTTCCCGCCGTCGCGTACCCTGCGCACGGTGTTCGAGGAGTTGGGCGTGCGACACGTCGAGACGGTGTCCTTCTCCGCCGAGTACGGGCCGTTCGGGCTGATGCAGAGCGCGCTCAACCGGATCGGCAATCGCCACAACGCGCTCTACCACCGGCTCAAGCGCAAACAGCCGCTGTCGGCCTACGACGGGCGTGGCAAGGCCGAGGTCGTGTTCGGCCTGGCGGCGCTCCCGGTGCTCGGTACGGCGAGTGTGGTCGGCGCCGCCGCGCTCGCGCGCCGCGGACGGGCCGGTACCTACACGGCGATCTTCCAACGGCCTGCCGCGTGATGGTGCGCCGGTGAGCGAACGGATCGACCGCCTCGAGAGCGGGCTCACCGTCGGGATCGAGGAGATGCCGTGGACCCGCACGGTGTCGATCGGCGTGTACGTCGGTGTCGGGGCGCGCGACGAATCGGCCGAGCAGTCGGGCGTCAGCCACTTCCTCGAACACCTGCTGTTCAAGGGCACCCCCGACCGGTCCGCCCAGGACATCTCTCGCGCCGTCGACCGCGTCGGTGGCGACATCAACGCGTTCACGTCGAAGGAGTACACGGCGTTCTTCTGCCGACTCCCTGCTCGCTACGCCGTGGAAGGCATCGAGTTGCTCGGCGACGTGTTGACATCACCGTCGCTTCGCGACAGCGATGTCGAGAGCGAACGTCAGGTGATCCTCGAGGAGCTGGCGATGGACGACGACTCGCCCGACGACGTCGTGCACCGCGAGTTCGCCCGGCAGGTGTTCGCGGGGCACCCACTGGGGCGTGACACGGCGGGTGAGCGCCCGACCGTCCGCTCGCTCACCGCCGACGAGATCCGACGCTTCCACGCCGACCACTATCGAGCCGGCAACACCGTCGTCGCCGTTGCCGGCGCGGTCGGCACCGACGAGATCCGCCGCGCCGTCGACTGCGCGTTCGGAGCGTTCCAATCCGGCGACGGCACGATCGCACGGTCGGCCCCCGACGCTGTCGGACCCGACACGTCGATCCCCGACGACACCGAACAGGTGCACCTCATCGTCGGCGGTCGGGCCTTGCGCCGCCTCGATCCCGACCGCGAGACGCTCGACGTCGTCGACCATGTGTTGGGCGGTGGCCTGTCGAGCCGGTTGTTCGACGAGATCCGCGAGCGTCGCGGCCTGGCCTACAGCGTGTTCTCGGGAACCGCGTCGTACTCCGACGCGGGGGCGTGGTCGATCTACGCCGGGACGATGCCGGACCATGCGGCGACCGTGCGGGCGCTGATCGGCGACGAGCTCGCCCG
This sequence comes from Ilumatobacteraceae bacterium, assembly GCA_035557475.1. Taxonomy (GTDB): domain Bacteria; phylum Actinomycetota; class Acidimicrobiia; order Acidimicrobiales; family Ilumatobacteraceae; genus JALOLG01. The sequence goes on along the minus strand of DATMDV010000319.1, from coordinate 13,584 downwards.
CCTCGTCGCCGATGGCATCAGCGACGAGGAACTGGCGATCGCCAAGGGGTTCCTGACCGGATCGTACGAGATGAGTCTCGAGGATTCGGGGGCGCGCATGGCCCGCATCGGCGGGATGCTCGTGACGACGGGCGAGGTCCGCTCGGTCGAGGATCAACTCGCCCGCTGGGAGAAGGTGACCCACGACGACGTGCGCCGGGTCATCCGCAACGTGTACGGCGAAACGCCACCGCTGACGGTTGCGCTCGGGCCCGACTACCGTCGCTGACGTGGCGATCAGGGTCGGAGTCAACGGCGCAGGTGGTCGGATGGGATCGGCGGTGTGCCGCGCCGTGGCCATCGACCCCGACCTCGATCTCGTGGCCGCCGTCGATCCGCACGTCGCCGGCAGCACGATCCCAGCTGCCGCCGACGGCGACGTCGTGACGATCGGTGGCGAGCGCAGGGCGTTCGCCGACGCCGCCTGCGACGTCGTCGTCGACTTCACCGTCGCGGCCGCGGCCCGGGTGACACTGCCGTGGCTGGCGATGCACGGCGTGCACGCGGTCGTCGGGACTACCGGGCTCGACGTAGCCGACATCGAGGCCGCCCGCGAGGCGTTCGGCAACGGCCCGGCGCACTGCGTGATCGCCCCCAACTTCGCCATCTCGGCGGTGCTGATGATGCGCTTCGCCGAGATCGCGGCGCCGTTCTTCGAGTCGGCCGAGATCATCGAGCTCCACCACGACGCCAAGGTCGACGCCCCGTCGGGCACCGCTGTTCAGACCGCCGAGCGGATCGCCGCCGCGTCGTCCGACTGGGCCGCCGACCCGACCGAGCGCGAGGTCTATCCCGGGGCGCGCGGCGGGATCGGCCCGGCCGGCATCCGCGTCCACGCGGTGCGGATGCGTGGGATGGTCGCCCACCAGGAAGTCATCCTCGGCACGCTCGGCCAGACATTGACGATCCGTCAGGACAGCTTCGACCGCGACAGCTTCATGCCGGGCGTGATCCTGGCCTGCAAGCGCATCGCCGACCACCCCGGCCTCACCCTCGGCCTCGACCAGTTGCTCGGAATTTGAATGGGTTAGTTGGACGTCGATGCTCGCAGGTCGGTGTGCGCGGCGGCGGCGAAGATGCGGTGGACGTTCTCCTCGGAGAAGTACTCGGCCGGTGAGAGCACGCCGGCGTTCACGCGTGCGAACCCGTCCATCGCCTCCTGGTTGCCGTGCGCTGCTTCCAGCAGTGCCTGCAGTTCGGGCGGGGGCGGTTCGAGTGCTGCCAGCTGGCACGTGAACTCGAACATCGGCAGCACATGGGCGTCGCGGGTGGTGTGGTACCCGGCCATCCCCTCGTCGTAGGACCGCGTAGCAGAGAACGCCTCATCCAGTGCGGTCGCACAGAGCTCGGCGTCGCGGAACGCGTCGAGGATCCCCTGGGCCGTGATGAAGTCCTTGTTGTACCCGGCGTCGCCGACGAGCGCCCAGCCGGGACCGTACGGCTTGCGGAAGAAGTTCGGCACCGCCGTGCCCGCGAAGCGCGCCTCGCGCTTGGCGCCGCGTATCCGCTCGGCGAACCCTGGCGCGATGTCAAAGGTCGCGACGTAGTGGGCCTCGACGTCGTCCCTCTTGGCCTCGTACTGGTCGTACGACCAACCGGCGATCACCAGCGTGAGGTCGTCGTGCGTGGGCGCCGCTGCGAAGCCGCATCCGGGCCGCAGACACATCTCGAAGCGGCCGTCCATCGGCAGACCGCTCCAGTAGGTGTAGTAGGCGCCGAGGAATGGCGGCCTCTCGTTGTACTGCGCGGGGTCAACCGCCTTGGCCAGGAACGAGCTCCGTCCGTCCGCGCCGACAACCACATCGGCGTGCTCCGTGACAATTGCCCCGTCCTTGCCGTGACCTCGGATGCCGACGACTCGATCGTCCTCGACGACGATCTCTTGCACCGCGAATTCCTCGCGGACCTCGGCGCCTGCCTCCGACGCCGCGTCCACCAACAGCTTGTCGAGCACGGTGCGGCGCGGGCAGTACGCCACCGGAGCGGCATCGGTGCCCGGCGCGCCGGCGAGCGTGAACGGTCCGGTGTCGAACGTATAGGTGTCGATCGGCGGGCACCCCGTCGCGACGAGTCGGTCGAGCAGGCCCCATCGCTGCATCGACTCCACCGCCGGGGGGTGGAGGATGTGGGTCGAGAGTGTGTCGCTCGGGAACTTCGCGCGGTCGACGACGAGCACTTTGTACCCCTTGCGGGCGAGCAGCATCGCGGTCGGGGAGCCGGCGCAGCGCGCGCCCACCACGATGACATCGTACCGGTCCTGGCCCATGTGTTGCCTCCTGCTCCTCGGGGGGTGACGCGGTGGACGGATCGTGCCGGCAGGCGTGAATCCGTTACGCGCTCGTCTGGACGGTGACAGACGGCCGCCCCGGGAGCATCGGAGAGGTCCCCTATTGCGAGGGACGAATCTTCTCCCGGGTCACGAGCGCAGCCGCCTCCGCCCGGTTCCGCAACCCGAGTTTCGTCAGGGTCCTGCTGACGTGGTGCTCGACGGTCTTGCGGGCGATGTAGAGGCGGTCGGCGATCTCGGGATTGGACAGCCCGGCGCCGATGAGCTGGAGCACTTCGGTCTCGCGTTTGGTCAGCGCGCCGACTCCCTTCGGTCCCGTGCGAGCCGGCGCGCCGAGCGATCGGAGCATCTGGGCGGCCGCGTCGGCGTGCCGGGTGGCCTCGAGTCGCTCGAAGCCCTCGAGCGCCAACGTCGCCTCGGCGATGGCGACCTCGGGCGAGCTCTCGGCGAGCGATCGCGCGATCGCCAAGCGCGTGGTCGCCAGCTCCATCGGCATCTGGGCCCTGACGAAACCCTCCAGGGCGTCGTGCAGGCACGCACGCGCATCTCCCTTCCCACTCCCGATGCACACCTGCCCCTCGGCGAGTGCAGCCGCGGCTCGCAGGTACGCGCCCCCTCGCGCATCGGCGATGCGGCGCAGACGCACTGCAGTCAGTTCGGCGGCACCGACATCTCCCTCCGCGAGGTGGACGTCGACGAGCAGCGCGAGCAGGGCGCCGACGATTGTCGACCCGCCGACCTTGGGGACCTCGTCGTCCGCCCCGGCGGTGGCCCGTTCGAGCAGATCGCGGGCACGGGCGGTTTCCGCCCGGGCGAGATAGAGGCCGGCGAGGGGGCGGACGGCCTCGCGGTGCGCCTCGAGCCCGGTCAGGAGCTGGGCCGCTTCTTCGAGGCGACCCTGGCGGACACGGAGGTCACCGAGGCGGATGAGCGCGGCCTCGCGCCGCGTCGACACGGCGCGTTCGAAATGGGTGCTGGCGGCGAGAAGCTCCGTTTCCGCCTCCGCCCAACGGCCAGCGGCGGTCAGGATCCCGCCGTAATGAGCACGGCAGAACGCGGCGACGATCTTCTTCCGACTCATGAGATCGGCGGCGGCGCGCATCCACTGTTCGGCCCGGGGCACGTCGTTGACCAACTCGCAGGCCCAGAAAAACCCGCACAAGAGCCGGTCGACCTCGGTCACCTCGGTCATCTCGCCGGCACAGACCGCCGCCATCATCTCGTCCATCAAGGCCAGACCCTCGGCGACCCGATCGGTCATGATGAGGAGGCCACTGAGATATCCGAGGGCCTCGAACTCGATATCGGGGTCACCGAAGCGACGGCCAACGGCCACCGCGTCGCGCAGCATCGCCTCTCGTGCCTTCGCTTCCGGCTCCGAGATCGCCTGGATGATCAGTACCCAGCCTCGTTCGGGCCCGTCCTCGCCCGCTTCCTCGAGGATCGTGCGGGCCCGCGCCAACCAGCCGTTCTGCACCGCCCAGTTGCCGAGGACGTTGCCCGTGATCCACGCCGCCGAACGTGCCGCTCGACCAGCCGCCATCTCGGCGCCGGCCCGGCGATAGGCCGCGTAGGCGCGCTCGTAGTGCGCCGCCGCGGCGGAGTACTCACATTCGAGATACAGCGCCTCGGCGAGACTTTCGAGCTCCTCACCGGAGTCGGGCACGGGACGTCATGATGGCACCACTCGCCGTCTCCGGCACCCGCAAGGAATGGCCAGCCAGAACGGATCGGGCCAGAACGGATCGGGCGGGTGGCGGTCAGAGGGCGGCGAGGGCCGCGTCGTAGTTGGGTTCCTGGGCGATCTCAGGAACCAGCTCGGTGTAGACCACGTTGCCGGAGTCGTCGACGACGACGACGGCCCGTGCGAACAGACCGGCGAGCTTGCCGTCGGCGAGCGAGACGCCGAAGTCCTTGCCGAAGTCGCTGCGGAACGCCGAGGCGGTGACCACGTTCGACAACCCCTCGGCGCCGCAGAAGCGGGCCTGGGCGAACGGCAGGTCCTGCGAGACGCACAGCACGACGGCGTCGTCACGGTCGCCAACGGACTGGTTGAAGGTGCGGACACTCGTGGCGCAGGTCGGGGTGTCGATGCTCGGAAAGATGTTGAGCACGACCTTTTTGCCACTGAACGATTCCGGCGTGATGTCGGAGAGGTCGGCGCCGGCAAGCGTGTACGAAGGAGCTGTGCTCCCGACCGCTGGGAGCTCACCGACGGTGTTGACGGGGTTGCCCCCCAGGGTTACTTGAGCCATGGGACTCGTTGTATCAGGCCAGGAGGCGTTCGAGCCATTGCGGCTCGATCAGCCGGCGGCGCCGCGACGGAAGTTGCGCATGTTGACGAGCACCACGATCGCGATCGAGATCCCGACCGCCCACCACTGGTAGCGCTGCAGCCATTCGAGGAAGTCGACCAACTGCTCCTCGAACGTCCGGGCCAGCCACCACATGAGCGCCAGCCGGCCGGCGATCCCGACGGCGAGAAGCGCCGCCAGCTTGGCCGGCGGCGTGCGGTGGACCCCGCTCAGGACGGCGACGATGTTGCTGCCGGCGAAGAACGGGATGAGCACAATCTGGGCTCGGTCGAACCCGCGTTGGAACGCTTCGAGCGACTCCGCCGTGACCCCGAGGTAACGGGTGAACCAGTTGAGCGCCTGGCCGCGGTAGGCGCGACCGATGAGGTGGCAGACCGCGAAGGCAGCCGACAGGCGCACCGTCGCGATGACCACGTAGGCGCCGAGCGGGATGCCCGAGGCGAGCGTCAGGGCGAGGTAGCGGTTGCGCGACGAGAGCATCAGCAGGCCCTCGGGGTTGGTCTCGACCCAGCGTGCCCACACCGCGCTCGCCACGTTGCTGCACACGACGAGGCCGACGAAGGCGGCCAACGCGAGCGTCCCCCAGCGTGGCGGCCGAATGGCGGATGGGTCGGCGACGGCATCCGTGGCTTCCACGGAGCATGACCGTATCGGCTGCACCCGGCGATGGTGCCGGGGTCGTGTCGTCACGTCGTAACGTCGCGGCATCGCCGAAGCCAGGATCGCACCGGACCGGCTCGCCGCGTTCGCCGAGCTCGCCGCTTCGGTCGAACGCGATCCGGCGAACGTCGCGGTCGAGGTCACCGCCCTCGTCGATCAATGCCGGTCGGACGGCGACCTGCTGGGCGTCAGCCGCGGGTTGGCCATCCTCGGGCGGGCCCGACGCCTGCTCGGCGAGATCGACCTGGCACGTTCGTCGCTCCACGCGGCCATCGCCGCCGCCCAGGCTGTCGGTGATGCGGAGGCCGAGGCCGACGCCCATCTGGCGCTCGCCGGAGTGCTCGCCCTCGGTTCGACGATGACAGCCGCGTTCGCCCACCTCGACGATGTCGAACGGCTCGGCTCGGATCCGCAGCGCGACGCGGGTCGCCTCCAACGTGCCTCGTTGTACTCCCGGTCGGGACGCATCGACGATGCGCTCGAGATGTTCGCCGAGGCGATCCCCCGCCTCCGCGAGCGGGGCGCCACGATCGATCTGGCACGCGTGTTGATGAATCGAGGTGCGATCCGCGTGCGTCGCGGCGAGCTGCGCCAGGCGGTCGACGACTTCGATGAGGCGTACAACCTGTTCTCGGAGGCAGGGCTCGAGTTCATGGCCCTGCAGGTGCGTCACAACTTGGGCTGGACGGCGGCCAACCTCGGTCAGCTCCCGCAGGCGCTGACGATCCTCGACGAGAACTGCCAGGCGTTCCTGCGGCTCGGCCATGATGCATCCCTGCCGCTGGTCTCGAGGGCCGAGGTGCTGCTGTCCGCCGGTCTCACAGCGGACGCCCTCGATCTGGCGGACGAGGCCTTGCGGCGACTCGGCGCCGAGGGTGATCGGGCGACCGCCGCCGAGGCGTGGCTGCTGCGCGCCCAAGCGGCGCGACTCGACGGCGACGCAACCGGCGCCGCGGAAGCGGCTGAGCAAGCCCGCACGGCGTTCGCCGAGATGGGATCGGGCGGTCGCCAGCGGGCGGCGGAGCTCGAGCTGATGCAGGCCCGACGTGCGATCGACGCCCGCCAGCTGGGGATGTCGGAGCTGCTCCGTCTGGAGACGCTCGCCGGCGAGCTGGCAGCAGTCGGCAACGCCAGCGGCGAGGTCGCGGCGCTGTCGCTCGCGACGGCGGTCGCCGCCGACCTGCGCCAGATCGATGTCGCCAAGCGCTGCGCCGCAGCTGCGGCGGCGCGCGCCGAGCAGGCCGGCATGCTCGAGACCCGCCTGCATGCGCGATACGCGTCGGCGACCGCGGCGTGGGCGATTGGCGACGCCGCCGCCGCACGCGGCTATCTCGTCGCCGCGTTCGGCGAGCTCGAACGGGACCGCGTGACGCTCGGCGCATCGGACGCGAGAGCCGCGATCGAGGTGCACGCCCGCGACATCGTCGACCTGGCCATGCGCGTCGCCCATGCCGACCCGCGTCCGTGGAATCTGCTCACGTGGATGGAACGGGCACGCGCCGGGACGGCGCTCCCACGGCCGGCCGTGCCAAGCGTTCCGTCCGCCGTCGTCGACGAGCTCGCCGAGCTCCGCGCGAACGCCGTCGAGCTCACGCGAGCCGAGCTCGACGGATCACCGTCGGAAGAGCTCCGGTCGCGCCAGGCGAAGCTCGAGCGATCGTTGCACGACCGATGGATGCGCGAGTCGCCGCCCACCGAGGAGGCCCGAGCCGCGCGCATGCGCCTCGGCGATCTTCGCGAATCGCTCGGCGGACGCGCGCTCGTGTCGATCGCGCGTGCTGGTGGTGACCTCGTCGCGGTCGTGATCACCGATCGCCGTTCGGCGGTCGTCGAGCTGGGATCGGTCGTCGAGACGCGCCGGGCCGCCGAGCGCGCGACCGCCGCGTTCCGCGGCCTCGTCGCGACGCGCACCAAGGGCGCTGGGACGACGGTCGAAGCGGCACGGCGCCGAGCGGCGCGCGAGGCCGTCGACGAACTCGAAACGCGCCTCGTCGAGCCGCTCGCGCTGGCGGCGCACGACATCGTCCTCGTTCTCCCAGCCGACCTCCACGCCGTGCCGTGGCGGGCGTTGCCGTCACTTCGGGGCCGTGCGATCACGCTCGCGCCGTCGGTGCGGTGGTGGCTCGACACCAGCCGGCTGTCGAGCGCACGCACCGGGCACGTGCTCGTCGCCGCCGGGCCGCGGCTCGAGGTGGGCGAGACGGAAGCGGCCGCGGTGGCCGCCTGCCATCCGGCTGCACGCGCATTGACCGGTGAGGCGGCCACGACGCAGGCCGTCACCGACGGTCTCGTCGGTGCATCGCTCGCGCACATCGTCGCCCACGGTCGGTTCCGGCACGACAACCCGTTGTGGTCGACCATCGAGTTGGCGGACGGCCCGTTGTCGGTCTACGAGCTCGAGCTGCTCGAGCACACCCCGCCGGTGATGGTGCTCGCGTCGTGCGACTCGGGGGTCGGCGGACCGCGTGGCGGCGATCAGCTGCTCGGGCTCTCGCAGACACTGTTGCGGATGGGCACCCGCTCGATCGTCGCCTCGGTCAACCTGGTGCCGGACGACCCGACGACGACCGCGGCACTCGTCGCCCTGCACGAGGATCTCGCGCGGGGCATCGAACCGTCCGCCTCGCTCGCGAGACGGGTGTACGACGATCCGCTCGACGATCTGTCAGCGGCCTGCTTCGTGACCCTGGGTTTGAGCTGATGGTGCGGGTTCAGACAACGTCTCGCAGCGGGGAACGCGTCGTGAACCTATAGTCACCGCAGTGCGTTCCGACGTGGAGCTCGTCGGTCTCGTGCGGGCAGGGGGCCGTGACCGTGGACCCGCGTGGCGCGAGCTGGTCGACCGCCACACGCCACGCCTGTACGGCGTGGCCCGCTCGTTCGACGTCGACAGTCAGACCGCCGAGGACCTCGTGCAGACGGCGTGGCTGCGGTTTCTGTCGCGAATGGACCAGCTCCGCGATCCCTCGTCGCTCGGTCCGTGGCTCGGGATGATCGTGCGCAACGAGGCCCGCCGGCTCGTCACCCGCCGCCGCACCGTCGCCGTCGGCGAGGGGTGGGAGCGGTATCCCGACGCCGGCCCGGCAACCGACGAAGGGCTCATCGAGTCGGAACGAGCGCAGGCGCTGCGCAGCGCCTTCTCCCGCCTCGGCGAGGAGTGCCGGCAGCTGCTCCAGCTGTTGTTCGTCGATCCACCGCTCTCGTACGACGAGATCGCCGCCGCCACCGGCCGACCGCGCGGCTCGATCGGGCCGAGCCGCCAGCGCTGCCTGGGCCAGCTGCGACGGCATCTCCCCGCCGGCTTGGAGGCGACCCCGTGAACCGCGTGGCGAGTTCCGACGTACCACGGCAGACACGGGCGCCCGTGTTTGTATCCGCGCGCCCGGTCCTGGGTCATGAAGCCGGATTGGCTGAAAGAAATCGAATGAACAGCAACGACACGAGAAGGTGGTGAGCAGGTGAGCGACGATGCCGGCACCGGTCCCGACGACACGATGTCGGAGGCCGACCGCGAGTTGCTCGCCGCCCTCGGCGAGGCGTGGGGTGACGATCCGTTGCCGGTCGGCATCATCGACCGGGCGGATGCGTTGTTGACGTGGGCCGACGTCGACGAGGAGCTCGCCGCCCTGCTCGAGACGTCGAGCACCGAGCTGGCAGGGACGCGCGGCGCGTCGCCGTCGGACACGGTGCTCGAGTTCCAGGTCGCCGACGGCACCGTGGTGATCGAAGTCGATCTCGCGCGTGGTGCCGGCGTCGAGGGCCAGGTGCTCGGCACCGAGGTCGATGTGATCGCACTGGAACGCCCCGGTGGGGAGTCGGAGACGACCTCCGTCGACGAGACCGGCCATTTTTCTTTCCCCGATCCAGAACCCGGCGCCGTCCGGCTGCGTATCGCAACCGGGACCGGCACCGATGTCCGAACCGATTGGTTCGTGATCTGACGGAATTCGTGGTCGGACGGAGGTCCGGCACAGAGGGGAATGAGATGTACGGGGAAGCAAGAATTCAACGGCGGCGTCTCTCGCGGAGCCGGCGCAACGTCGCGCTGGCGACTGCGGTTGCCGGATTGTCGACGTTGTCGGCGACGGCCGGCGGCGGGTTGGTGAACGCGGGTGGCAGCGCCACGAGTGACGTCGCCGAATGGGTCGACGAGGTCGATCCGTCGACCGTCGTCGACCAGTCGACCGATTGCATGGCGGGGGCGGGCGACGTGGCGTTCTACCGCGGTGACCGGATCGTGCTGCGGTCCGGGATGTCCGACGCCGCCGCGAGAACGGCCGTCAACAACGCCCTGCACTGGATCTACGGCGGCCCTTCCGTCTCGTGGGCCACCACCGTGGAGCGGATCACGTTCCCGCAGCCGCCATCGGGCCCGGGCATCAAGCCGGTGCTCTCGGTGTCGCTCAGCCCGCGCACGGATGGCGCCCCGCACCCTGTCGTGAAGCTCGCTCGACGCCTCTGGCACGAGCCCGGCGTCGAGGCCGGACCCGACTACGTCATGGCGCCCTCGACGCCGTACACCGCGTTCTGGCCGAACGGCGATCCCGAAAAGACCTCGACGCTCACGCCGCCGCGCACCAACGTCACACCTGGCGGGCTGCCGGTCGGTACCGGCACCGTGATCCGGGTGTACGACGTCGGACTCGCGCCACGCGGTCCCGGGGTGTTGCCGAACGTGAGCACGCTCTCCACTGCTGACAACGAGTTGATCGACCGCAACGGCGACATCATCGTGGACTACCCGCCCGCCGGCCATGGACTGGCGATCGGCGGCGTGATCTCGACGCTCGTTCCCGGTGCCGCCGTGGTGGAGGCGCGGATCTCGGACCGTAACGGTCTCGCGACCGACGTCTCCGCGGCTCGTCGCATCGCCGACTCGCTGCGCAACACGCCACGGCAGAACTGGCCGTCGGTGGTCGTCAACGCCTACGGATCCGTGGCGTGCGATTTCGAACCCACCGCACCCGGCGAGCAGCTCGAACCAGTCGGGCTCAAAGCCGTCGTCGAGGTGACCGATCGCTTCGATCCGATCCAGCCCGACGGGCTCCTGCTCGTTGCCTCGGCCGGCAACCAGAACAGCTCTCGCGAGACGTACCCGGCGGCCTTCGAATCGGTGCTCGCGGTGGGTGCGCTCGATACCACGATCGATGCCGACGGCAGCCCGTGGTCGTCGCCGACGCGGACTGGACCGAAGGCCGAGTTCTCGAACCATGGCGACTGGGTCGACGCCTGGACGTCGGGCGTCGCGCTGCCGACGGTCCACATCACGGGCGCGGCGTTCCAGAAGAACTCGCCGGTCCTGATGGGCAAGGCGAAGGTCAGTGGCACGTCGTTCGCGGCGCCGGCGGTGGTTTCTCTGATCGCCGAACAGATGTCGATCACTGGGCTCGATTCCCGAGACGCTTGGGAACTGATCGCTGACCAGGGTGCGGCGCCGCTGGCCGAATGCGGTGCGTCGCCGTCGTCGGCGCCGAGCGGCGTGGCCGTCGCCCTCGCGTCGATGTCGCCGACGGTCACGGCAACCACGCCGGGCTCGGGGAACCCGATCCCCTGTTGACCGACGCCCTGACCCTCTGAACCCTGATCTTCAGAATTGAGGCATCGCCCGGGCCGCTGGCCCGGGCGATGTCGCGTCCCGGATGAGTCGCCTGCCTTCGTCGAGATCCGTGTATCCATCTCGCGCCTCGTGGGTCGTGCGGGGACAAGTGGGCAATGGTGCCCGCTGTTTCGCGAGGGGTGAATCAGATGGGCAGCCAGCTCGGATGGGTGCAGATCAGCAAGGCACTGGGTGCCCGTCGTGCGGCCAGGAGCGGTTGGGGTGACGACGAACGCCCGGCGCGCGTGTCGCCCCGTGATCCCGGGACGGCCGGCCACGTTCTTCGCCGGGTGTTCCGTCCGGGTCGGGCACTCATGTTGATCGCCCTGATCGCGGTCACGATCGTCTCGTGGGCGGTCAAGGCCGGCGCGACGCCTCAGCCGGGACGCCTCGCATCCTTCGCGAGCACGGCGACCGGGGGATCGCCCGGACCGATCGCCGCGGGTGTGGCGCACACCTGTGTCGTGCTGGCCGATGGGACGGTTTCGTGTTGGGGCGACAACGCGTCGGGCCAACTCGGGGCGGAGACCACTGAGACGTACTCGATCGCGCCGGTCACGGTCGACGCGCTGAACGACGTAGTTGCGGTGGGCGCGGGTGACTCACATTCGTGCGCGCTGCTGGCGAGCGGTTCGATCAGGTGTTGGGGTCGCGGATTCTCGGGGCAGCTCGGTGACGGCACGAAGTCGTCGTCGACCACGCCGGTCGACGTGCTGGGCATCGGCGACGCGGTCGCAGTCAGTGCCGGCGGCGACCACACGTGCGCGCTGCGTGCCACGGGCCATGTGAATTGCTGGGGTGACAACAACGACGGAGGGTTGGGTGACGGGACGACGACGGACGCGCCTTCGCCGGTCGAGGTGGTCGGGATCGCGAACGCGGTGGTCATCGCGACCGGCTCGGAATCGTCGTGTGCCGTGCTGGAGACCGGCACGGCGCGGTGCTGGGGATTCAACGGCTCCGGCCAGTTGGGCAACGGCACCGAGGTCGACTCGCATGTGCCCGCCGATGTCGTCAATCTCAGCGACGCGGTGTCGATCGGGATGGGCGTGAACCACTCGTGCGCGATTCGATCGGGTGGCGCGGCGATGTGTTGGGGCACCAACTCGTCCGGCGAACTCGGCAACGGCACGTTGACCAAATCGTTGGTTCCGGTGGCGGTCGTCGGGTTGACCGACGCAGTGACAGTTGATCTGGGCGACTTCGGGACGTGCGCGATGTCTGCGAGCGGCGCGGTGAGCTGTTGGGGCAATTCGTCCCGGGGCACCGTCGGCAATGGCGTGAGCGACGGCAGCGTTTTCACGATCCCGGTCCCAGTGACGGGCGTCAACGACGCCGTTGCGCTGGCAGTCGGTTCCGAGCACGGATGCGTGACTCGCGTCGACGCCAGCGTGTGGTGCTGGGGTGACAGTTCCGACGGAGAGGCCGGGTCCGGCTTGCCATCGGAGATCCTCGAGCCGTTGGTGATCGATGGGGTCGGCGCCGCGGTGCACGTCGCGACCGGTCGCGACTACACGTGCGTGCATCTCGTCGACGCCACAGTGAGCTGCTGGGGAGCCGGTAGTCGTGGTCAGTTGGGCAACGGTGGGAACCCGACGTCGGCCGGACCATCGACGGTGAGTGGCCTGACGGACGTCACTGACGTGACCGCGGGCGACTTCCACGCCTGTGCCGTGCTCGTCGACACGACGATGCGGTGTTGGGGCTCCAACTCCGCGGGTGAGCTCGGCGACGGCACTCGAACCGAATCGACGACACCGGTCGTCGTTTCCGGTCTCTCGGCCGTTGCCGAAGCCGGAGCGGGTGGTGAGCACACGTGTGCGAGGCTCGATGACGACACGATGTCGTGCTGGGGGGATGGCTTCCCAGGCCAGCTCGGGAACGGGTCGACGTCCGATCAGCTCGTGCCGACGATTGTCGCCGGGTCCAACAACATCGCCGTGATCGCGGTTGGCGGCGACCGCACGTGTGCTCGCGGGGCAACCGGCCCGGTTGCCTGCTGGGGGGAGAATGGCGACGGGCAACTGGGCGACGGCACGACGACCGACCGGACGACCCCGACACTCGTGTCGACCGTGCCGAACAGCTTCGTCACCCTTGACGCCGGTACCCGCCACACCTGCGCGGCTCGTGCAGCCGCGACGATGTGTTGGGGCGACAACATCAGCGGCCAGCTGGGCGACGGCACATCGTTCGATCGTCTGACGCCGGTCGCCGTGTCCGGCATCGCGGGTTCGCAGGTGCGTGCGGGTGGCTCGCACACGTGCGGCATCGTCGGAGGCGGCGCAGTGAAATGCTGGGGCCAGAACTTCCACGGTCAGCTCGGCGACGGTTCGCTGTTCCAGCGCAGCACCCCGGTCGACGTCATCGGCATCGTCGGGGCGAGCGATCTCGATCTCGGCGACCGTCATACGTGTGTTGTGCTCGCCGACGCGACCGTCGAGTGCTGGGGTTCCAACCTCGATGGCCAGATCGGCCAGCCCTCGTACTTCCCGGTGCCGGTTCAGACGGCCGTCGGCGGAGCCGCGGTGCCACAGATCGCGATTCCGTTGAGTCCGGCGCGGTTGTTGGATACGCGGTCGGCGAACTCGACGGTGGATGGGTTGTTCGCGGGTGGTGGTCGGCGTGGTGCGGGTTCGGTGTTGGAGTTGACGGTGACGGGTCGTGGTGGTGTGCCGGTGGGTGCG
>DATMDV010000318.1:0-13030 GCA_035557475.1 Ilumatobacteraceae bacterium | reverse complement strand
TCGTGCGAGGCCTGGTCGATGGGGCCCGGCCACATCAGGTTCATCCCGTGGCGGCCGGCGGTGACGGGACTTCCCGGGTACCAGAACGGGATCGGGTTCTGGACCGGCTTGGTCGACATCGGGATCGTTGGGAAGTCGTAGAACTTCGAGCTCTCGCTGCTGATCTCGCCCGTCGCGAAGGCGTCGCAGATGATGCCGAGGACGTCGACGAACCGGTCCCTCGACTCTGGCCAATTGCTGCCGAACCAATAGTGCTCGATGGGAGCGACGCCGCGGCCGACGCCGAAGTCGAGCCGACCGTTCGTCAGGTTGTCGACGACCACCATGTCTTCGATGATCCGCACCGGGTGGTGCAACGGCAACAGCTTCACCATTGGTCCGAGTCGGATGTTCTGCGTGATCTGCGATGCGGCTGCGATGAACACTTCCTGGTTCGGAGCCATGCACAGATCCGACCCGTGGTGCTCGGCGAGATGGAACCCGGCGAAGCCCGCTTCGTCCGCCATCTTGATCAGGTCAAGCCGGTCCTTGAGCAGCTGTGGCGTCGAGGTGCCGGGAATGTCCTCGATGTGATCGAAAATGCCGAACGACGGTTTCATTCCACCAGCGTAATGACACTGGACTGACCGAGCGCATCCTGAGGTCCGGCGGTTCACCCAGGACCTGGGCGCGGTCGACGTGTGGGATGATGGGAACCCCGAAATTGAAACGGAGGTCGGGCATGTCAGACGACTCCGCGATCATCGACGCCCATGCCGGTGACGATCTGTCTTCACTTGGCGGTGAATGGGAGGTCGACCCGACACATTCAGCGCTCGAGTTCGTCGTGAGATATGCGATGTTCACGCTGGTGCGCGGTCGTTTCACGTCGTTCTCCGGCGCCGTCGCGATCGATCCGTCGAACCTGGAGTCGACGCAGATCGCCGTCGACATCGACGCTTCCTCCGTCGACAGTGCGATGGCGTTGCGCGACGAACACTTGCGTGGCGAGGAGTTCTTCGACGTCGAGCGCCATCCGAACATCACCTTTCGATCTCGGGGTGCCACCGCGCTCGGCGCCGGGCGGTATGCGGTCTCGGGCGACCTGACGATCCGCGGCGTCACCCAACCTGTGCGGCTCGGTGTCGATCTGTTCGGGCGCGCTCCAGATGTGATGGGTAACCCCCGGCTCGGGTTTCGCGCGACAGCGAAGCTGCAACGCGCGCGGTGGGACATCACGTGGAACGCGCCGGTCCTCGGGGGCGGCGTCGCCTTGGCTGACGACGTCGAGTTGGAGCTCGACGTGTCGCTGTTACCGCTCGGCACGATCGCCCGGATCATGGCGGCGAGGGACGACTCGGCCGACGACGGAGGCTGACTCAACCCGGTCCCCGAGCGTTTGGCCGTTGATGGGGTGGGGTACTTGGTGCGACGTGCTGAGGATCGATTGCCTGGCGACGCCCCGTCGCCTTGATCGACCTCGGAAGGGAACACCAACATGAGCGGAGTTCTGTTGTGGGTGGTCGCCGCCATCGTCGTGATCGTCGGCATAGTCCAGTTGTTCCAAGGGCAGATTCTGCTGGGCGTCGCGCTGATCGTGGTGGGTTGTCTGATTGGTCCTGGGGGCTACAGCGTGTTCCGGAGCCGACGCGCCTAGATGCGCGTGGGCAAGTCCGTAGTGGCTGAACCCAATCCTCGCTCGGCGAGCCGCCGCGTGCATCCGGTCGTTGATCGGCTCGGTGCGTACAGCTGGCGGCTGATCGGCATCGGGGTGGTCGCCTTGGCGGCGCTGTGGCTGTTGAGTCGCATGCGGGCAGTGGCGATCCCGATCATCGTCGCCGTGTTCTTGAGCCGGATCCTCGCACCGATTTCCGAGTGGCTGCGCCGGCATCGCTGGCCGGCCAGCGTCGCAGCCGCGGCGTCGCTGTTGGCGTTCTTCGTCGTGCTGG
Source organism: Ilumatobacteraceae bacterium (assembly GCA_035557475.1). Lineage (GTDB taxonomy): Bacteria > Actinomycetota > Acidimicrobiia > Acidimicrobiales > Ilumatobacteraceae > JALOLG01. Next base: position 11,102 of record DATMDV010000318.1, on the reverse strand, counting down.
CCGGAGCGATCGCGGCGATCGCGCCATCGGTGGCCGACGAAACCGAGTCCCTCGGTACCACGCTGACCGAAGCGATCGACGACGTCGAGGACTGGGTGGTCGAAGACGGACCGTTCAACGTGTCTCGCGAGACTGTCGACCGTCTCCGCGAGCGAACTGGTGAGCGCTTCGACGGGCTCCTCCGCGAGAGCGACGGTGCGGTGCTCGAAGGGGCGACGCTCGTCGCCGAGGTCATCGCCGGATTGATCCTCGCCCTCCTACTCACGTTCTTCATGCTGCGCGACGGTGCTCGTTTCACCTCATGGGTGATCAGCCATGCCCGGCCCGAGCGACAACTGCAACTGCGCCGCGCCGCCGAGGGTGGCTGGTCCGCGCTTGGTGGCTACCTGCGAGGAGCCGCGTTGCTGGGACTCGTCGAGTCCGTCATCATCGGCATCACCTTGTTCGCGGTCGGCGCCGGCCTCGTCGTTCCCGTCATGCTGTTGACGTTCGCGGCCGCGTTCATCCCGATCATCGGCGCGATCGCAGCTGGTGTGGTCGCCATCCTCGTCGCGCTCGTCACCGGTGGGACGGTCGCGGCGCTCATCGTTGCGGTCGTGGCGCTCGTCGTCCAGCAACTCGACAACGACGTGCTCGCCCCGATCATCTACGGCCGGTCGCTCAGCCTGCACCCAGTCACCGTGCTGCTGAGCGTCGTCGCCGGCGGGGCCCTGTTCGGAATCGCCGGCACCGTCCTCGCCGTGCCATTGGTCGCCGTGACCGTCAACGTCACCAAGGAGATCCGGGTCGGCGACACCCCGGGCGACGTGACGGCCCAAGGCGTCTGATCGGCTCTCGTTCAAGCCAGGTCGCGCGTGCGGAACGTGCTTGCGGCAGCGACGAGCAGCGTGACGGCCACTGCGGTCAGGAACAGCGCAGCCGCCGTGACGGTGCGGCCCGGGATGTCGCCGCCGTTGTTGCGTCCGGAGACGAACACGATGACGTTGCCCAACAGGAGCCAACGACGCCATCGTTCGATGAAACTGCCGATGATGTTCTCGAAGACGATGATGTAGGCGAAACCGGCCCCGAGCGCGGCGGCTGTGTTGCGACCGATCGTGGCGATGGCCAGGCCCATCCCTGACGCGAGAGTCGCGAGCGCGACCCCTCGGGCGGCCGTGCCCGCGAGCGAGGCCAGCGTCGGATCGTTCGGTCGGAGCGGCGCGCCGTGCAGCGAGAGCGCGGGCCACATGGCGAGGGCCAGGAGCGCGAGAGCGACGAGCGCGAACAACGCGGTGGCGGCGAGCACGGCGACGGTCTTCGCGAGAAACACCCGCCAACGGCGCGGCTCCCAGGTCAACAGGGTCGTCATGCCGCGCGACCCGAATTCGGCGCCCACCAGCGAGGCACCGAGGGCCCAGCCGATGACAGCGAGCCCACCGCTCGCCCCTTGGAGGATGCCGTTGAGACGACTGCGACGGAATCGCGGATCGTCGACCTCGACGAACTCGTCGGGGAAGCATTGGTCGATGATGTCGTCGGAGATCTCGTCGCCGCGGCTCACGCCGTTGGCGTTCAGACAGGCTCCGGTCTCCTCTTCCTGGGCTTCCCGGCGCTCCTCGATGTCGGCGAGGCGTTGTTGGTAGGTCTCCTCCGAGAGGGACCCGCTCCACACGAACGCCGCGACCCCACCCAACGCGATGCCCACAACGGCGAGCGCGACGGTCAGGCGGACCAGCCGACGCGCCGCGACCCGGCGTAACTCAGCGACCAACAGACGCGTCATGTGCTCCCTCGCTCGGCTGGTCGGTGAGGGCGAAGAAGGCGTCCTCGAGGCTGGTCTCGAGCGGGCGCAGCTCGGTCGGATAGTGACCTTCGGCCACGAGGGCGCGGGTGACACTCTCGGCCTTCTCGACGATCACCTCGACGCGAATGCGGTCACCGTCCAGCTCTGCGCGTAGCCCAGCCCGCTGCAGCGTGTCGGCGCCGGCGATGATGTCGGTGACCTTGACCCACATGGCCGACGGTCGGGTGCCGGCCAGCACGTCGGCCACGGAACCGTGGGCAACGGTGCGGCCGCCCGCGACGATCGCCACCTCGTCACAGACCTGCTCCACCTCGCCGAGCAGATGGCTCGACAAGAACACGGTGCGCCCCTCCGCGCCGAGACGGCGGATCAGCTCGCGCACCTCACGGATCCCCGCCGGGTCGAGCCCGTTGGATGGCTCGTCGAGGACGAGCAACTCGGGATCCTTCAACAGCGCGATTCCGATCCCGAGACGTTGTCGCATACCCAGCGAATAGCCCCGTACGAGGTCGTCACCTCGTTCGCCGAGCCCGACGCGTTCCAGTGTCGCGTCGACCGCGTGACGTCCGATACCGGCAGTCGCGGCCAGAACCGTCAGCGCTTGGCGACCCGACACGCCCGGATTGACTCCAGGCCCCTCCACCAGCGCCCCCACCCTCCCGATCACGTCGGACAGGTGATCGGGCGACTCGACACCGAGCACGCGGCACTGGCCAGAGCTCGGGCGGGCGAGACCGAGAAGACAACGGATCGTCGTGGTCTTCCCGGATCCATTCGGCCCCAAGAACCCGAACACCCCGCCCGCACGCACGGACAGCTCGAGCCCGTCGAGCGCCAGCACCTGCCCACCCCGACGACGTCGGTAGCTCTTGTGCAGTGCATCAACCTGGATCACCGCACTCAACGGGACGCCCCCACGTGTCGGTCGTCGGACGCGCCGGCGGCGCTGAACTCATCGACCGGGGTCACTCAGCGAACGTACGACGAACGATGGGCCGGCCACATCCGGGATGTCCCCCTTTGATCCCTGAGATCGCCAAGGGTGGCCGTGCCCTACGCTCACCCGACCATGGCCATCTTCCACCGCGCGACTGTCACGCCCACCAAGGCCGAGCTGATCGCCGATTGGGCCCCCACCCAGCCGTGGGGACCCTCCGCCGACGTGCCGATGGATGTGATCGGGTCCTACCGCTTCGACGATCCAGACGGTCGGGTCGGTATGGAGACTCATCTCGTCGACGCCGGGGGCACGCTGCTGCAGGTCCCCCTCACCTATCGGGACGAACCCCTCGCCGGGGCCGACGGCGCCTTGATCACCGAGATGCAGCACTCCGTGCTCGGCCCCCGCTGGGTGTACGACGGGCTGGGTGACCCGCTGCTCGTCGTCATGCTCGCTGGCGTTGCCATGACGGGTCAGGGCGAGGCCCTGGGCATGGTCGTGTACGACGACCGCTGGTACATCGCGCCGAGCAACGTCCGCATCCAGGGCGGAGGCTGGACTCAGGAGCGAGTGCCCGTCGACGGCTTCGAACGCGGATCTGATGACGCAACCAATGTCGTGCTCCACAACGATCGGTTCGAGTTGACCGTCTTCCGACGCCCCGTTCCCGGACCGCGCCCAGCCATCGGGCTCACCGCGACCTGGGACGAGCAGCCCAAACCTGTCGTGCTCGCCGAGCTCCGCGAACGGTAAGGCTGGAGGTCAGGGACATGGACTCGGTCGAGGTTGCGGGACTCCGCATCGCCTTCCGACGCCAAGGCGTGGGTCCACCGCTCCTGCTTCTGCACGGCGGTTACGGCTGCGACAGCCGAGCATGGCGCCGGCAGCTCGACGCGCTCTCGGACGAGTTCACCGTCGTCGCATGGGATGCGCCGGGCCACGGGCAGTCGTCGGATCCACCGGAGACCTTCGCTCTTTCCGACTACGCCGACGCCGTCGCCGGCTTCGTCGCTGCGCTCGGTCTGGACCGGCCACACGTGCTCGGGTTGTCGTTCGGTGGCGGACTCGCGATCGAGGTGTACCGATGCCACCCAACCATTCCACGGACCCTGGTCCTCGCTGGTGCCTACGCGGGATGGGCCGGATCGCTGCCGAGCGACGTCGTCGAAGAACGACTGCAGCGCGCGGTGCGGGAGTCGGAGCTGCCGCCGGAGACCTGGCTCCCCGCGTACATGCCAGGCATGCTCTCGCCATCGGCGTCGCCGGATCTCGTCGACGAGATGCTGTCGATGATGCTCGGCATCCGTCCAGTCGGGCTGCGGGCCGAGCTTCGAGCGTTCGCCAAGGCCGATCTCCGAGACGTCCTGCCGACGATCGACGTGCCCACCCTCGTGCTACACGGCGAGCACGACCAACGTGCACCGCTCAACGTGGCGGAAGATCTCCACACTCACATTCCCGGGTCGACACTCGTCGTGCTCACAGGAGTCGGTCACGTCAGCAACGTCGAGGCCCCCGACCGATTCAACGACGCGGTGCGCGACTTCCTTCACAAGCACTAGATCCCGGTCGTTGCCGGACCACCGCGGCGCCCGACTCGCCCAGCGACATCACAGCGTGGCGGGCGAACAGAGCGCAAGGACAGGGCTAGCGTTCGACCCGATGGGACTCCTCGATCGGTTCACTCGTCGCTCGCCACAGATGAGGGCCACTGCGCTGGTCACCGGATCGTCGTCGGTCAAGAACGTCGAGAGGACCGCCGGTGTCCACCGCAACGACGAGGTGAGAGAGAACGCACTCAACCAGTTCAACCTCGGCAAGATCCTCCATGACCTCACGCTCGAGGTTCACCTGCCGGACCGGCCGCCGTTCACTGTGACCAAGCGCGTCGGTGTGCCCGCGCGAGCGACCGGGCGTCAGGGCTATCAGCTTCCGGTAGGCATCGAGTTGCCGATCACCTACACCGACGACAACCCGCAGGACTTCGACGTCGACTGGAACGCGTTCCTCGACGCCCCAGACCGCAAGGCCGCGGTGCAGCGAGCAGCAGCGCACGAGAGCGCAGCGCAGGCCACGGCATACACGCAATCGGTACCGGGGATGACCGAGAAGACCTGGGCAAGCGCGGCCGCCGGCCTACCCAGCTGGATGGAATCCGTACGCACCGGGAAGATGAAGCGCAAGGCGTTCAATACGCAGGTCGACACGTTGTCCAGGATCGGTCAGATGGACCCCGACCTCGCGGCATGGAGCAAGCAGACCCTCGATGCCGAGGGATTCTCGATCTGACCCGCCCACTGTTGCCTGCGTCGTCGATCTCCGACGCCGGACGCTACGTGCCACCGTTCGCGTGGCTCGTCGAGGCGGCCGCCTACTCATCGCGCGTTCCACTGAGCGCTCGCCAGATCTGCACGAGTCCCAGCGTCACCATCGCCGACAGGATCGGGGCGAGCCCGACGCTCGGAGCGACAGCGCTGTCGCCGAGCTGCCGACCCCACGAGCTACCGGGCCAGCCGATCATCCACACCGAGACCAGGTTGGTCATCGTCGGGCTGCGGCGCGGTAGATGAGGGTGATGATGACGCAGAGCGCAGCGGAGAAGCCCAGCGCGATGACGACTCGGATCTCGGGACTGCTGCCGTCTGGCGAGGTGCCGCGCCGCACATAGTTGGCGCCGACGATGATCACGAAGTACACCCACCACGGCGCCCACTTGGTCGCCATCTTCGGCTGAGCTTGCATTTTCTCTTCGAAGGTCATGAGGTCTCGAATCGTCCGTGATAAAAGTCTGTCGATATCGACAATAACTCTGTCGATATCGACAGTCAAGGGTCAATCCGGATATCGTCGGTGCGCATGGAAGATCACGTCGACGGCGTCGTCGCCACATGGAGGACGTCACACCCTGACTGGGACTTCACCGGCATGGCACTGTTCGGCCGGGTGTCCAGGATCGAACGCCTCCTCGAGGTCCGCCGGCTGGACGTCCTCCGCCCGGACGGGCTGGCCACCGCGGACATCGACGTGCTGGCCAGCCTGTGGCGCAACCCAGACGGTCAGCGACCGCGTGATCTACGTCGAACGATGATGGTCGGGTCCGGCACCCTCACACCCCGCCTCGACCGGCTCGAGGCCGCCGGATGGATCCAACGCAGCCCAGATCCCGACGACTTGCGCGGACGCGTGCTGACCCTCACCGACGACGGGCGCCGGCAGGTTCCGCAGCTCGTCGAACGACTACTGAGGGTCGAGAACGACGCGCTGGCCGAACTGCCGCGAACAGCCGTCGACCGACTCGTCGGCGACCTGCGCCGGCTCCTCACCTCACTCGACGACTGACCGTGCTCGCCGGCGCGCTGCCCTTCCTGCGCTGCCCGTACTGCGGCACGGCATTGTCCGAGGCGGAACGGGCGATCCGCTGTCCCGCCGGCCACAGCTTCGACGTCGCCCGCCAGGGCTACGTGGATCTGATGCCGCCCGGGCCACGGCCCTTGGGGGACACGGCGGAGATGGTGGCGGCGCGGGAGGCATTCCTGGGCGCCGGACACTTCGAGCCGATTGCGGTGGCGGTGGCGGAGGAGGCCGCGGACGCGGGTTGCTCGGGCAGGTGTGTGGTCGAGGTCGGGGCCGGGACGGGCTACTACCTCGCCCGGTCGCGGGGTGGGCGGGTCGGTATTGCGCTGGACAGCTCGCGGTATGCGCTTCGGCGGGCGGCACGGGCAGGGCTGGGTGCGGTCGTGTGCGATGCGTGGCGTGGGCTGCCGGTCCGGGACGGCGTCGCGGACGCGGTGCTGTGCGTGTTCGCGCCGCGCAACACGGACGAACTGCGGCGGATCGCCGCTCCGGGCGCGCCGATCGTGGTGGTCACTCCGACGCCGCGGCACCTGGCGGAGATCGTCGGGCCGCTCGGACTGCTGAGCGTCGAGGCGCGCAAGCAGGAGCGGCTCGAGGCGGCGCTCGGCGTGCCGCTGCGCTCGCGGGTCGTCGAACGTGACCTGTCGCTCTCACGCGGCGATGTCGCGGCGCTGATCGCGATGGGACCGAGCGCTTGGCATGTTGACGCGGCGGCGGTCGCCCGGACGGCCGACGTGACGCTGTCGGTGCGCGTCTCGGTGTATTAGGCGCTGTCGGCAGCCCGCGGTTGAGCGCTGCCCCTTTGGCGGCGGCCGGGACAGACGCGCTGCAGCTTCTTGCTGCTGACGCTGGAGCCGGGTGTGGGAATCGAACCCACGACCTCATGATTACAAGTCAAGTGCTCTGCCAACTGAGCTAACCCGGCATACCTGATCACGCTAGTGGGACGACTTGCGAAGGCGCACGAGGCAGAAGGCGCCAGGATGGACGGATGAAGCGTTCCGTCTCGGACCACCACGTCGGCGACATGTCCTGGGGAACCGGAGGGTTCCTGCGTCGAGTCGGGATCGGGATCGTCGTGCTGTTCCCCAGCGCGCTTGTGATCGGTGCGTGCGACGACGAATCCAGATCGACCGCATCCACCGCGACGTCCACGAACGAATCCAGATCGGCCACGTCCACGACACCGGAGACAACGGACGCGGTCGCGGCAACGGGAGACGATGCCGTTTCGCCCCCGAGCGAGTCGACCCATACAGACGGCGCGAACCCATTGGGGGGCGACTCGCCCGAGGATCGTCTCATGCCGGATGTGATTTGCATGAACCTCCAGGACGCCCAGGACGAGATCCAGGATCACGGCGTGTTTCTCTCCGGGAGCGTGGATGCCACTGGTCAGGGACGGAACCAGATCATCGACTCGAACTGGGTCGTCGTGGATCAGTCACCCCCGGCCGGCTCGCCGATCGGCGAGGGTGACGCCGAACTGTCCGTCGTGAAGCACGGAGAGACGAACGACTGCTGAACTCACCGGCGCAACGCCGATGATCGGAGAATTTTTCGGTGGGGTGTCGTTTTCGCGGTCTCGGGATCCGTCGTATGCACGTACCGTCTCTCAAGGAGGACCCCCATGGAATACCTGCTCTTCATCGCGACCGACACCGACCCCGAGCCCGAGGGCACCGGCGGCACCACCATCGAGGAATGGGTCGCCGAAGGTGAGCGTCGCGGCATTCGCAAGCAGGGCGATCGGCTGCGGCCGCCCGAAGACGCCACGACCGTACGGGTGCGCAACGGCGAGCTGCTCGTTGCCGACGGACCGTTCACCGAGTCGAAGGAGTGGATCGCCGGCTACGACATCATCGAGTGCGCCGATCTCGACGAGGCGATCGACTACGTCTCGCGGCATCCGATGGCGCGATCCGGAAGGGTCGAGATTCGCCCGGTTCAGCCGTGGGAGGGCTGACGGACGTCACCGAGGCGATCGCGGCCGTCCACCGGTCTGACTGGGCGCGGATCGTCGCGGGACTGATCCGGCGCACCGGCGACTGGACGCTCGCCGAGGACGCCACTCAGGACGCGTTCGCGACGGCCCTCGTGCGATGGCCGCACGACGGCATCCCAGACCGACCCGCGGCGTGGTTGACGACTGCGGCCCGCAACCGCGCGATCGACCGGCTGCGCTCGATGCGAACCGAACATTCGACGCTTCGGAACATCAGCATCGAGCTCGAACCGGTGGAGACCGACGACATCGACGACGACCGGCTGCGCCTGATCTTCACGTGCTGCCATCCGGCCCTGCCGCTCGCCACGCGCGTCGCGCTGACCTTGCGCACGGTCGCCGGCCTTCCAGTGGCCGAGATCGCCCGGGCCTTCCTCGTGTCGGAGACGACGATGGCGCAACGACTGGTGCGGGCGCGCCGCAAGATCGAGCACGCTGGCATCCCGTACCGCGTTCCGCCGGCCGAGTTGCTGGAGGAGCGGCTGAACGGGGTGCTCGCCGTGCTGTACCTCGCCTTCAACGCGGGGTACAGCGACGTCGCCTTCACCGACGTGGCCTCCTCGGCAGTCTCGCTCGCCGAGGCCCTGGTCGACTTGATGCCGCTCGAGTCCGAAGCTCGCGGGCTGCTGGCCCTGATGTTGATGCAACGGTCACGGCGGGGTGCTCGGTTCAGTGCAGCTGGCGAACTGCTGACGCTCGAGGAGCAGGACCGCTCGCTCTGGAACCTGGCCGACATCGACCGTGGTCGGGCGATGTTGGCATCCGCCCGTGAACGAGGCCCGTATGTGATCCAGGCCGCGATCGCGGAGTGCCATGCCGGTGTCGCATCCACCGAGTTGACGGACTGGTCGCACATCGTCGCGCTGTACGACGAGCTCCTGGCGCTGTCGCCCTCGCCCATCATCTCGCTCAACCGGGCGATCGCCGTCGGGATGCGCGACGGGCCCGACGCCGGCCTCGCGCTGCTGGACGATCTCAACGCCCACTTGGCGGGGTTCCGTCTGATGCCGGCGGCCCAGGCCGACCTCCTGCGTCGGGCCGGCCGCCACGAGGACGCAGCGGCCCGCTACCGCGAGGCGATCCCGCTGGCAGCGACCGCGGAGGAGAGCGCCCAGCTCCGACGTCGACTCGCCGAGCTCACCGCCGAGCACCCGTAGCGGCTGCTACACCTCCACCCAATCGACCAGCTCGCCGGTGACGATGATCCGGTAGGCGGTGTTCGTCGGCTGGAAGTTGGGCTCGGTGCACGCGATGAGCGACAGCGACGTGCCTTCGAACTGCCGGGTCGCGAACAAGATGTTGGCCGTGACCGAGTTCGTCAGGTCGCGGCGAGTCACCCGGTAGCGGTACCGGCGCTTGTCCGACGTGTCGATGAACATCTCGTCGCCGGGGCCGAGCACGTGGATGTTGCGATAGATCCCGCCGTGCGTGGTGCGGTGGGCGAACAACGACACGTGGGCGAACTCTCCCATCGAGCCCGTGCCTGTCCAGTGCCAACTGTGCCCGGCGTTGACGATCGCGTACGGGTTCTGCGACCCGTACGCCCACGAGCTCAGACCCAGCCGTGGGATGTTGAGGAGCCACGGCGGGCCGATCGGAGGTGGCGGCGGGTTGACGTACGCGCCCTCCGTCGCGCTCGCCGGAGTGCCGGTGAAGTAGCCCGACATGTCGACGATGACGTGGGCGCCGGTCTGCGCATACACCGCCAGCCCGGCCGTCGAGATGCGCGAGATCACGTGGTTCGGCACGTTGTCGTGCTCGGCGACGACGTTGACGTTCGACACCACCTGCATCGGAGTGCGGGCGGCGAGAACCGTGAACCATCCGGCGCCTCTGGCGTCGACGGCGGTGACGTTGGCGACGATCGCCTGGGCGTCGGTGCGAGCCGGATCGGGGATCGCGGTCTCGACCATCCAGTGCGGCCAGAGCCGACCCATCGCGCCCGGCTTGCGGGTGTCGAGGATCCGCTGCGGCGGCATGGGCACGAAGAGCCCACTCGACGACATCGGGCTGGTGGGGCCGGTGTAGTAGCCGGCAACGTCGACGATGACGTGCCCGCCACCGTACGACCACACCTTGAAGCCACGGACGCCGCCGACCGTGGTCACCTTCACCACCGCCGCCGCGGCGCGGGTCTGACCGGGTCCGTTGACGTTGAGGTTCGACGTCTCGGACGGCTCGGCGGCGTCGAGTGGATAGCACGTGAAGTAGCCCCACGAGAGCGTTCCGGTCGTCGTCAGGTTGACGACCACCGACGAGGCGTCGGCCGGAACGACACTGGTGACGTTGACGACGACCGACTCGCCGGGCATGAGCACCGCCGTCGAACGGGTATCGATGACACGAACGGCGGTCGGCAGAGCGACGAATCGGCCAGCTCGGGCGACTCCCGGTGCCGGCACGTAGACGCCGGCGATGTCGACGATGAGATCGCAGTGGTCGAACGCATCGAGCTCGACGGCTCCCCCGTCGCCCAACTGGACCGTCACGAGGTTGGCCGCGACCTCGTCGTGGACGGCCGTGTTGAGGTTCGACGCCTCTGGGACGCCGGCGCCCGCCGGGAAGACGCTGACGAAGTTGTACCCCGACCGGTTGACGACGGTGACGGTCAGCACGGCCGCGGTGGCGTCCGAGGGGACACCGGGCACGCCGACGATGCCCACCCGGATCCGGCGATCGGTGAGCCGGTCGAACGGATAGACCTGCGGGTTGCGGGTGTCGGCGATCCTGCGCTGGGCGGGCAGCGGCACGAACACACCGGCCCCGACCGCGGCCGAGACGCTCGCTGCACCGAACCCGCCGGCGACGAGCCCGGCCCCCACGACCGAACCGGCGCCGGCGAGGAACTGCCGACGATCGACGTGGTCGCGCCGCGCGGGGTCGGAGGGGCTTGGCGGCGGCGACGTCATCGGACTAGCAGTATCGCCGAACTCGGGTCGTTATGCGCTGCGGTGGCGGACGACTTCGTACACCGCCAGCGCCGCCGCGGCCGACACGTTGAGCGAGCTCAGGCGTCC
>DATMDV010000317.1:0-18058 GCA_035557475.1 Ilumatobacteraceae bacterium | reverse complement strand
TGTTCACCCGCCACGCCAATGCCGAGGGTGAGGGTGAGATCACGACCCGCCAGCTCGTCGAGCTCACGCGTCGCCTCAACCCCGACCGCGTCGTCGTCGGCGAGCTCGTCGAGGACGAGGCGCTCGACATGCTCGACGTCGCCTCGATGTGCAAGCGCGGCTCGCTGGCGACCATCCACGCCCACGCCGCCGACATCGTGCTCCAACGCCTCGCCTACTACGTTTCGAAGTCGGACACCCGGCTCCCGGAGTTCGCGGTGTGGAGCTTGATCGCCCAGACCGTCGACTTCGTCGTCCACATCGACCTCGTCCGGAATGAGATGAGCGACGAGGCGCCCGTTCGCCGGATCACATCGATCGTCGAGGTCGGCGGGCTCGGCGAGGCCGGCGGCGTTTCGACCACCGAGGTGTGGGGGATCGGTCGGGGCGGCCAGCTCGAACAGTTCGCACCGCTCTCACCTCGCCACCAGCAACGGCTACGCCTCTCCGGGTTCGACACATCGTTGTTCGCGAGCATCGGGAGCTGGTGACGTGGCGATCGCCGTTCTCGCGATCTCGACCGCTCTCGCCGCGCTCGGCGTCCTGATCGCGATGGCGCCGCCCGACCTCGTTCGCCGGCCGCGTCGGTGGCACCTGCGGAACGGGTTGCAGTGGCAGCTCGCGGTCGCGGCCGTCACGGCGACGCTCGTGTTCGTCGTGTCGGGCTGGATCGTGCCGGCCGTGGTGGTCGGGGCCGGCGCGTGGTGGGCCGCGGCCGGGTGGCAGCGCCGTCAGCGCCACGGTCAGGCGGAGATCGAGCGGATCGAAGCGCTGGCCTCGTGGATCGAGAACCTGCGCGACGTCCTGATCGCCGGCGATCAGCCGATCGGTGCGATCGCGGCGACGGTCGCCACCTGTCCACCGGTGATCCGCCCGCACGTCCGTCGCCTGGTTGCTGGACTCGGTCGCCAGGATCCCGACGTCGTGTTCCGTCGCTTCGCCGACGACATCGACGATCCGATCGGCGATCTCGTCGCCACCGGGTTGATGATCGCCGTCCGGCGCGGTGCACGAACGGTCGGCGTCCTCTCGGCGCTCGCCGAACAGGCCCGTCAGCAGGCCGATCGGCGCCGGCTGGTCGAAGCCGAGCGGGCCCCGACCCGACGCGAGGTGGCGATGCTCACCGCGATCATGGGTGCTCTCGTCGTCAGCTTGTTCGTGTTCGGCCGCAGCGAGTACCTGCACGCGTACGACGAAGCGAGCGGCCAGCTGTTCCTCGCCGTCGCCGTCGCTGGATACGCAGGTCTATTGGCGCGCGTCCGGCGCCTCGCGCGCTTCCCGCGCGCCGGTCGCTTCCTCACACTCCAGCGGAGCGTGCGATGAATGCCGTCGCCTGGCTGGTGGTGTCGGCCGGCGCCGGGATGGGCGGCTTGTTGCTGTGCTTCGACGGATGGCGGCAGCCCCGCCCACCGCTCGACCGGGTCATCGCCCACCTTCGCCGTCCCGGTCCGATCGGCGCGGCGCGCGAGCAGCAACACGCGTTCGCGATTCTGCAGCCGCTCCGGGCAGGCGGCCGGAGGCTGGCGTCGATCGCACCGCGCCTGTTTCCGTCGGCGGTCGAGTTGCGTCTCGTCGACCGATCGCTCGACGCGCACGTGGGAGTGCTCGCCTGCTCGGCGCTGGTCGGAGCGCTCGGACCGATTGTCGCACTCGGTGTGCTGCAGGTGTTCGGCGTCGTGTCGCTCGGCGTCTTCGTACCGCTGGGCGTGGCGTTGGCCGGACTGATCGCCGGGCCGCTCGCCGTCCACGCCGAGGTCGTCGAGCGGGCCCGCGAGGTCGAGACCGACCTGCGCTTCCAGCTGTCGGCCTATCTCGATGTGGTGACGATGCTGCTCGCCGGCAACAGCGGCCACGAAGGCGCGCTCGAACAGGCTGCCCGGGCGGGCGACGGGCGCCTGTTCGTCGAGCTCCGGCGCCGGATGCGCGAAGTGGGGACGACCGGTAAGAGCCTCGTCGAGGCGCTGAGCACGACCGCCGACGAGCTCGGTCTCGTCGAGCTCCAGCAGGTCGCGGCGACCACCGCGTTGTCATCGGCAGAAGGCGCTCCGGTCGCCCGCACGCTCGCCGCCAAGTGTTCGACCCTGCGCTCGACGCTGGCGACCGAGCAGGAGTCCGAAGCGCGCTTGCGGACCAGCCGCCTGACCGCACCGATCGTCGGCATGGCGCTGATCTTCATGGCCCTCGTCATCTACCCGGCATTGAGCTTCTCGTGACGCGTCGAGGCCCGTCACATACAGGTCTGGCCCCAAAGCATTCCGTCCTGTCCAGAAAGGCACCGAACATGAACGATGTCTCGATCGTCGCCACCGCGGTTTTCCATTCCGTGTACGCGGTGCTGCACGGATCCTTCGACCGCGTCCGACCAATGCCGGGTGAGAGCCGTGACCGCGGCGCCGTGTCGCTCGAACAGGTCCTGTGGTTCGTCGCGGCCGGCGTCAGCGTCGCGGTGATCGCCGCGATCCTGTGGAACAAGATTCGCGACGAGGCCAACACGCCGGTCCAGTCGCCGTCCGCGCCGTAGGCCCGTCGTCGCGCTGCCCGTGCCTCGTCTGACGCGCCCACCGAATCGGCGCCGGATGCGCGGTGACGACGGTGCGTCGTCGTCGTTGACCGCCGTGCTCCTGACCCCGGTCTTCGTCGTGCTCGCGTTCGCCGCCTTCCAGGCCGCGATGTGGGGGCACGCGCGCACCGAAGCGCGGGTCATCGCCCGCGACACAGCGGCGCTCGTCGCCCGGTCGGGTGTGTTGCCGAGCGACGCCCGTGAGTCGGCGATGACGATCCTCGCTGCCGACACTGATCTGCGCCGCCTCGACGTTTCCGTCGACAGTGACGGTCAGCTCGTCACCGTGACCGTGTCGGGTGCGGCACCAGGGATCATTCGCGGCACGTCGGCCGATGTTTCGGTCACCGCGGTCGTCCCGCTCGAAGGGTGGACACCGTGAGGCGGTGGTCGTCATCGCCCCGCGATCGCGGTGCGGCCGAGGCGCTCGGGCTCGTCCTCGTCGCCCCGGTCGCGATCGGACTCGCGTTGCTCGTCGTGTTTCTTTCGCGGCAGGTCGACTCGCGGGCACAGGTGCGGACCGCCGCCGAGTCGGCCGCGCAGGCCGCGGCCCAGGAACGTTCACCGGACGCGGCCACGGCCGCCGCCCGGCAAGTGGTCGACGCGATGTTGATCGACCCTGACACCTGCGCGTCCCCGACGGCCGCGGTCGACGTCACGCAGTTCGCGCCGGGCGGTCTCGTCGCCGTGACGGTGTCGTGCTCGGTTTCGGCCCGCGGCATCGAGCTGGTCGCGCCGGCCGATCCACAGTCGGCCGGTCGTCGGTTCACGGTCACCGCGTCCGCCACGATCGATCGTTACCGGGCGACGGAGGCGGCACCATGATCCGCGGCCGCGGCGACCGAGGATCGGCGATGGTGACCGGGGTGGTGCTGATGTTCGCCTTCACCGCGGGCGCGATCATCTGGCTGGCCCGTGATGTCGATCGAGCCGTCTCCGAGCGCGCCTCGGCCCAGTCGATCGCGTTCCAGGCGGCCCGTTCGGGCGCCCAGCAGGTCGACATCGAGGCGTTGCGCCGTGGCCCCAGCGTGCCGATCACGATCGATCCGGCACTGGCCCGATCGGCGGTCGAGAGCACGGTGGCACGGCTGCTCGACGCCTACGGCCTCGACGGGATGGTCACAACGATCGGTGTCGCCGGCGACCGCGTCACCGTCTCACTCGAGGTCGAGACCGCGGGTCGAACCGTGACCGGCACCGGATCCGCGAGAGCACAGGCGGCGCCATGATCGGACACCACCGACTTCCGGTTCGGGGCGCACCCCGTCCACAGGTGATGGGAGGAGGTTGATCGGATGCATCTGGCTGGATCGCGTTCGACGGCGCGGTTGCTTGCGTCGCTCATCGCCGTGGCCGCGATCGCCTGCACCCCGATCGTCCTGATCTGGGTCGGACGGCGGCGCTTCGGGGCGGCGTCGCCGTCGACCGGGGTCGACCCACCGTGGCGTTGGGATGCGACGACGATCCGTGACGCCCTGACCGATCGGTTGACCGAGTCGGTGATCGTCGATGTCATCATTCGCATCGCGCTCACGACCGCGTGGGTGGCGGTCGCCGTCATCCTCATCACGATCGTCGCCGAGACCGCACACATGGCCCGCCACGGCGGGATGGCGCTCCCGAGCGTGCGTGGTCTCGGCTGGTCGCAGCGGTTCGCTCGCTGTGTCGCCACCGGCCTGCTCGTGATGCTGCCGACCACCCACGCGCCACGAGCCGAGGTGCACGCGGTGCCGGTCCGCGCCACGATCGTGAGTCCCGCGCTCGTCACGTCGAGGCCGATGGTCGTCCCGATGACGGTCCCGGCGGAAAGCCCGGCGAGCACCACGACGAGCGCTCGCTACACCGTGCGGGCCGGTGACTCCGTGTACGAGATCGCACAGCGCCTGACCGGCGCCGACCGACGTCGAACGGTGACGGTTGCCGAGCAGATCCTCGATCTCAACCTCGGCACGGTGATGAACGACGGACAACGATTCACGAACGCGGCATACATCGAGCCCGGTTGGGTCCTGGCGCTCCCGTCCGGTCCCACTCCACGCGTGGCCGGCACGGCGGCATCCGAACCGACTGCGGTGCACATCGTCGAACCCGGCGAGACGCTCTGGTCGATCGCCGGTGACGAGCTCGGCGTCCCGACGCAGTGGCCGGAGATCTGGGATCACAACCGCGGCGAGACGATGGTCGACGGCAGGGTGTTCGACGATCCCGACCTGATCTTGCCGGGCTGGGCGCTCGACGTGCCGGTCACCGATGGGCCCGTCGGCGTCCCCCACCTGGATGCCCGGCCGGTAGCCGGTCCGGCGATCATCGTCGCGCCTGCGCCGCCCACACCGACCGTCCCGCCCGCGACGACCACGACACCACTGAACCCTCCGGCGGCGACACTTCCGCCGGCCGCGGCGTCCATCCCGCCGGCCGTGTCGTACGTCCCGTCACCACCGGCCAACGGGGCGGCTCCGACGTTGCCGGCTCCTTCGACGTCTGGAGCGTCCTCCGACTCCGCCCAGCCCACCGCCGTCGGTGACCTGGGCGACGTGACGGCCATGATCGATGGCCGCCGACTGTTCGGGCTGGAGCACGCGGCGATGCTCTCGGTCGGGGTGCTCACCGTCGTCGGCGTGCATCGCCTGCGGCGTCTCCGGGCCGCGCGTCCGCGGGCTCGCGTTCCCCTGCCGTCGCTCGGCGCGCTCACCACCGAGCGGGCGCTGCGCACGATCGGCGCGGACGAGCGGCTGCTTCGCGTCGACATCGCAGTTCGCGCCGCCGCCAGCCAGCTGTGCACGCGCGATCGGCAGATCCTCGCCGTGATCGTCGACGAGCACGGCGCGGTCGAGATCGTGCTCACGGCTCCGTGCCCCGCCGATGCCCCGTTCGTCTCGAGCGGCGATCGTTGGCATCTGGCGGCGGCGACAGTGACCGATTCGCTCGTCTCGGCGGCACGGCCGGTCGGCGCTCCGTGTGTGAGCCTCGTGCAACTCGGCGTGACAGCAGACGGTCGCGACCTCTACGTCGATCTCGAAGCGCTCACGATGTTCTCCGTCGACGCCGCGACGGATCGTGCCGACGCGGTCGTCACCGCGATCGCCGCCACCCTCGGCACGTCCGTGCTCGCCGAGGTCTCACAGTTGGTCGGCGTCGGGATCGATCCGGCGGCGTTCGTCGGCCACCGCCACCACGTCGGGTGTGAGTCGTTCGATGCCGCATTGGATCTCGCCACGTCACTCCTCGGAAGCACCGCGCTGGCAACTGAGTCGACGTTCGCCCTGCGGACGAGGGTCGTGGGTGGCGAAGCCTGGGAGCCGGCGATCGTGCTGGTCGCATCCGACTTCGCCGACGAGGTCGGCGACGCGTTACCCGATCAGGCGGTGCCGGGGCTGGCGGTGGTCGTCGCCGGATCAGTCGACAATGCGCGCCACACGCTGATCGACAACGGATCGATGTGGCGGCTCGAGCCGTTGGACATCGACGTCGTTCCGCTCGGTCTCGATCGCGCGGAGCTCACAGCGATCACTGAGCTCGTGGCGAACGCGGCCGCCGGCCTCGAGGCACCCGACGATGCCCAAGCTGAGGGCGCGGGCGGGCCGGACAGCGCGCCGATACCGACGTGGTCCTTGCTCGTCCGCCTGCTCGGGCCGGTCGACGTCGTCGACGAGCGCGGCTGCTCGGTCGACTTCGAGCGATCGAAGACACGTGAGCTGATCGCCTGGCTCGCCACACATCGCGGACGTTCGACGCGCACGCTGGCTCGCACCGCGTTGTGGGAGCTCGACGTCCGTGATGCGACGTTCTCGAACGTCGTCTCCGAAGCACGACGGGCGATGGCCCGCCTCGTCGAGCCCGCCCTCGGTGAGGAGTGGTTGGGTCGCACGCTCACCGAGGATCTCCCGTTGCACGATCAGGTGCGCACCGACGCCGAGCTCGTCGAGCACCGGCTGGCGATGGCGCGGCGACTCGGGCCCGACGAGGCGATCGACGTTCTCCGTCCGGCCGTCGAGATGATCCGCGGGATGCCGTTCGAGGGCACCAGCTACCTCTGGCCGGATGCCGAGGGCCTGGCGTCGAACCTGGTGCTGCTGGCGACGTCTGCGGCATCCGAGCTCGCCCGCCATCACCTCGCGCTCGGGCAGATCGACGCCGTGTTCTGGGCGACCGGACAGGGCCTGCGCGTGTTGCCGGGCCACGAGGACCTCATCGCGTTGCGGATGCGCGCCCATGCCGTCAACGGCGACCTCGCGAGCGTCCGCCACGAGTGGCAGTCGTACGAGCGGGTGATCGCGGCCGATCCGTGGAGCGACGGCGAACCCGCGCCCAAGCTCGTCGAACTCCGCCACCAGTTGCTCTCGCCGTGTCCCGCTCCGGACGCCGCGGATTGACAGGCCGACCATCGCGGACCATCCTCGTGGGGCGGGCGTTCATCACTCGGGGGTTTTCGAGATGAAGCGCAGGCTTACTTCCGTCCTGGCCGTTGGTGTTCTGGTGAGCGGGCTGGTGGCCACGGCCGTCGGCGCCGCACCTGCCAGCCAGCAGGCCGGCGACGACCGCTACGACGTCTACGTGGGCAGGCTCGACCTGCGCGAGCTGGAGACGCTGCGGGCGTCGGGCATCGACCCGCGCGACATCGGAGTCGTCCCCGCCACCGGTGGCGGGCTCGACGTCGAGGTCGTCATGAGCGGCGAGCAGGCGGACGAGCTCGCCGACCAGGGCGTCGACCTCGAGTTGAAGCAGGTCGACGGCGAGTCGGCGGCCGAGATGTCGACGCGCCTCGCCGCCGAGGGCTACGCGGTCTTCCGCCCGTACAGCGGGCCCGGCGGCCTCAAGGAGGAGTTCGAACAGATCGCCGCCGACAACCCCGACATCACCAAGCTGGTCGTCATCGGCCAGACGGTGCAGGGTCAGGACATCGTCGCCCTCAAGGTCACCGAGAACGCACGCAAGACGCGCGACGGCCGCCGGCCGTCGACATTGTTCTCGGCCGCCCAGCACGCACGCGAATGGATCACGCCCGAGATGGTCCGCCGCCTGGCCCACCACGTGGTCGACGGCTACGGCACCGACCAGGCGGTGACCGACCTCGTGAACACGACCGAGATGTGGTTCGTACCCGTCGCCAATCCCGACGGCTACGACTGGACGTTCGAACCGGGTCAGCGCATGTGGCGCAAGAATCTCGCCGACAACAACGGCGACGGCTTGATCACGCCGGGCGACGGCGTCGACCCCAACCGCAACTACCCGACCAAGTGGGGATACGACGACGAGGGATCGTCGCCCGAACCGGGCAGCGAGACGTACCGCGGAGCGGCGCCGTCGTCGGAGCCCGAGACCGTGGCACTCGACGGCCTGATGGCGCGCGTGGGGTTCGAGTTCCTCATCAACTACCACTCGGCCGCCGAACTGTTGTTGTGGGGCACCGGCTGGCAGGTGTCGACGCCGACGCCCGACGACGCGATTTACGAGGCGATGACCGGCGACGATGCCAACCCGGCGATCGCCGGCTACGACCCCGACATCTCGGCCGAGCTGTACACGACCAACGGCGAGACGACCGAGCACGCGCACAGCACGTACGGCACACTCGCGTTCACGCCCGAGATGTCGACGTGCGAGACCGTGAGCGCCGCCGACCCGAACGACGAGTGGGAGCCCGACGACTGCGGGAGCGGCTTCCACTTCCCCGACGACGAGGGGCTGATCCAGGCCGAGTTCGTGAAGAACCTGCCGTTCGCGCTTGCCACCGCGCAGTCCGCCGACGACCCCGACGATCCGGTGTCGGTCGTGGGCCTCGGAGCCCCCGACTTCGTCGTCGACAGCTTCGAAGTGTCGTACGGCGACCCACAGCAGGTCGCCGTCGTCGCCCGTCGGCACCAGTCACACCGGCGGATGAACTACGAGATCAACGGCGGCCGCACACACCGCATCGCGATGTCCGAGTGGATGGGCGGCGAGCGCTACGGCGGCGAAGCCGACGTCTACTACGCCGAGTATCGCGGCGAGGTGCAGGGCGCCGCTCCCGGCGACAGCGTGGAGGTCTGGTTCACCGCCGTCGAGAAGAATCGAGGCGCCGTCGAGAGCGAGCACTTCACCTACACGGTGGCCTCCGACAGCGGCGCCGACGTGTTGATCGTCGCCAACGAGGACTACACCGGCGTCAACCCGACGTACCCGGCCGGGACGACCGCGCCGAAGTACGCCGACGACTACGCCGCGGCACTCGACGCCAACGGCATCAGCCACGCGACGTTCGACGTCGACGCCCAGGGCGTCCCCCACCCGCTCGGCGTGCTCGGGCACTTCGACGCCGTCGTGTGGGAGATCGGCGACGACCGCCTCGGCCAGGATCCCGAGGACGAGATCACCGACACATATCTGTTCGGGCCGCTGACCGACCTGGCCGTTGCCGAACGCCAGCAGTACCTGACGCTGGCGATGCGCGACTACCTCAACGAGGGCGGCAAGCTGGTGTACACCGGCGAGATGACGGGCTATTTCGGCCAGCTCGGTGGGTCGATCGGCGGCATCTACTACGGGCTCGACGGGGCGCCGGAAGAGGACTGCGTGGTCACCGGCGACTTCTTCAGCGACTGCCTGTTGCTCGCCGACGACTTCCTTCAGTACTACCTCGGTGCGTTCGGACGGGCGACGTTCGCGGACCCGGGCGGCATCGCCGGCACCGGCCCACCGCTCGAGGGCGCGGCCGCCTCCTTCGGTGGGCAGGCTGCAGCCGACAACCCGCTCGACGAGGCGGGGGCGTTCGCGTTGACGAGCGACGTGATGCCACCCGATCAGTTCCCGCTGTTCGCCGGCACGGCGTCGAGCACGTACGTCACCGTCGACGGCGTGAACCCATTCGGTCCGGTCGAGGGCGTCCAGTACGCGGGCGCCGTGCACGCGGACGCCTCGTACATGAGGCTCGCGCGCACCATCGACCTGTCGTCGGTGGCGGCCGCCGACGCTCCCGCGCTCGCGTTCCAGATCTCGTTCAACACCGAAGTCGGCTACGACAACGTCATCGTCGAGGCCGCACCCGCGGGTACGGACGAGTGGACGACGCTGCCCGAGAGTGGCGGCGCGACGAGCACGACGCCGCCGACGCAGTGCGAGGACGACTTCCTGCTCGAGATGCACCCGTTCCTCACCCACTACCTGACGGCGGGCGACCCGTGCGCGTCGACGGGGTCGAGCGGATCGTGGAACGCGCTCACCGGCGATTCGGGCGGATGGCAGCAGGTGGCGTATGACCTGTCGGCGTATGCCGGCGGGCCGGTCGACGTGTCGATCAGCTACGTGACTGATCCGGAGTCGGGTGGCATCGGCGTGTTCGTCGACGACACCCGGGTGACGACCACCGCCGGCGTGCTCGACGCCGACGGGTTCGAGGGCCCGACCAGCCTGTGGAGCATCGAGGGCGCGCCGGAAGGGAGCGCGCCGAACCAGGGCGACTTCGTGATCTCGACCGTGCTCGTCGAGGTGGCCGCCTCGGTGACAACCGCCGATTCAGTGCTGCTCGGCTTCGGCATCGAGCAGCTCGCCACCCCGGCCGAGCAGGCCGACATCCTCGGCCGCATCATGGAGCACCTGCTCGCCTGACGCGGCGTCGGTCGCGTCAGGTGGGGCGCTCGAGCTCGGGCGTGTGGGCCACCTCGACCTGCTTGGCGCTGCGGCCTTCGCCGATCGTGAAGCGGGCGATCACGTGCACCGTCACCTTCTCGCCGGCCGACTCACTGTCAGGCAGCTCACCGACCGGGATCGGCGCGCTCCAGCCCGGTTCGGCGGTGTCCTTGCCACCATCGAGGGCGCCCTCCGAGCGGGCAACCTCGTGGTACCAGCCGGTGAACGCCATTGCCACGAACGTGCCGTCGGTGAGGTCGACCGCGATCGGGTCGTCGCCGCGGTGCACGAGCTGCGTGCCGTCGGCGGTGGCCTCGACGCCGATCGCCGCGGTGGGGCGGTCGACGATCGCGTCACACAGGTCGTGCAGCACCTCGTCGAGCTTGGCCCACGGGCCGGGCGGCGGCGACCCGCTCCCGTAGGTGACCGACGTGGAGCCGATGTCGACCTGCACCGTCTTCGCGCCCGGGCGGCGGACCGGCGGGTGGGCCGGTTCGGCGGCCTCGCACGCGGCGACGGCGTGGGTCAGGCGTTCCGACTCGTCGGCCGTGAGCGTGCCGCCGAAGTGACCGGCCGCCGAGGCACCGGTGGTGCGCCAGGCCTCGAACGTGTCGCCGTCGACCGACAACCATTCGCTCTCGGGGATCCCCGACCGGGCGCCGCCGCTGCGGTGATAGCTGACCTTCATCGCAGCTCGATCCGCCACGTGCCGCCGCGGGCAGCGGCGACGAGGTCGGCGAACTCCTGCACGTGGCGAGGTTGCACGCCATGGTCGTGCGGGTCGAAGACGCGATCCTCGTCGCCCATCAACGAACCCGACGAGTAGGTCAGCACCTGGATCGTCTCGTACCCCAAGAGCGATTCGGCGGGCATCGCCTGGAAGATGTCGGCCGCCACGTCGGTCTGGCTGGTGGTGAACGCATCCTGCGGATCGGGCGCCGGCTTGGCCGGCACCGCGACGGGCGGCAGCACCGCGTAGGCGGCGACGACCCGCTGCGCAAACGCCCCCATCTCGATGCCCCGACCGACTGTCGCATCGTTGCCCGCCTGGTCGTCGCGGGCGAGGATCGCGTCCTGCACCTCCTGCGCGACCTGCTCGGGGGTGGCGCCATCGGCCGGCGATCCGCTCTCGCCGACCGGCGGCTCGTTGCCCGTGATCTCGCGATAGTCGCCGGGGTGCACCTGGTACTCGTCGCGCAGGCCGATCAGGTGGCCGTACTCGTGCGGGATCGTGCTCGCCGCGCTGGCGTCGGTGAGGAACCACTGGCCGGCGTTGGCGCGCCCGGAGCCGGGGTCCACGTCGACCACGTTGGCATCGCCGCCCGTCCCCTGGACCATCACGAAGTCGATGTTGACCTCGTCGCCGGTGTCGCTCACGGCCTTGTAGATGTTCCACGCCGCGGTGACGAAGCCGAACCAGTCCGGCGACGGCGGGTTGTTGCGGAAGTCGACCTTGGCCGTGCACAGGATCTGGTTGCCGGCGATCCGCCACGAGTACCGGGACGCGGAGTCGCCGGTCAGGCCGGTCTCGAGCCCGCCTTGTTGCTGCAGCCACTGACGGTCGACGGCGCCGACCGTCGTCACCGGCGCATCGACGTCGAGGTGCTCCCACGTGAGGAGATCGCCGACACCCGTTTCGGGGATGCCCTCCGCCGACTGGTACGCCGTCGTCGCGTCCGCCACGGCGGTGCCGAACGCGCCGTCCTCCGTGATCGGGTCGAGGCCGGCGGCGAGGCGCACGATGTTGAGCTTCTGCTGGAACTCCTCGACGGCCGGACCCGACATCAGTCCGCCCGGCCCGACCGGCGGGTGCAGCGACGTGCCGGCGACCTGCTCGCCGCGCGTCTCGGCATCGACGCTCGCCACGTGCTCCTCGAACCCGGCATCGTCGAGCCCACCTCCCGGTGCAGCGATCTCGAGCGCGTCCCACGTCGCCTGATCGACGATGCCCGTCGGTGCGGCACCCATCACCTCGATCTGGAACCGCACCACCGCCATCAGCACGGCGATGTCGTACGTCGCGTCGACCGGCAGGAACGGCTGCGCCATGTCGGCGGCGTTGAGGCGCTGCTCGAGCAACCCGACGTCGGGCCCCTCGTCGCCGAGGGAGAACAGCGCCGGTCCCGGGATCGGCGACAACAGCGCACCCCACGTGAGCGGGCCGATGATGCCGTCGGGCACGAGCCCGTGGCTCTGCTGGAAGGCGATCGTGGCGGCGCGCGTCAGCGGCCCGAAGATGCCGTCGGGCACGAGCGGCGGCGCGGCGCCGTGCCCGTTGAGCAGCAGCTGGGCCTCGGTGACCGACTCGCCCCTCGACCCGTACCGGATCATCGGCTTGGTCGACGGGTCGGCCACCGCCGGGGCCTCCTCGGCCTCGGCGTCGGTTGGCGCCTCCGTGTCGAGGCCCGGGTCGGTGAGCGTGTCCTCCGCCAACCGCTGCGGCCCGGTCGCCGACAGCAGCTGCGCGAGCGCCGCGTTCCCCGCCGTGCGCTGCAGCTCGAGGATCGCCGCGACCCGATCAGGTGCGGGCGACGGCGCGGGCGCGGTCGGCGTCGGTCCCGCGGGTCGGTGACGCGCGTGATCCATGGCATCGACGGTAGTCGTGCGGCGGTCAGCGGGTCGCCGGTCGAAGGCGCACGCGGCAGTGCCCGAACGTCACATCGCCGCTGCCCTCAGGGGAAGCTGCCCCCGCTTCACGCGGCGGGTTGGTCGGGACCGTCGGCGCGGATCCGCTCGACGTCGGCGATCGCGCCGCGCAGGTCGGCGAGCCAGGACTCGCTGTGCTTGTTGACGAGCCGAACGCACCACGCCAGCGCATCGGAGCGCGAGCGCGCCACTCCGGCGCCGACGAGGGTGTCGAGCACGAGCCGTTCCGGCTGGCGCAGGCGGGTCATCACCGGCACCGCGAGGTGCGTGTACAGCACGGTGCGGTCGCCGATGCGTAGGCCCCACGCGACCTTGCGGTCGAAGCGGTGCTCGGCCTCGCGGGCGATCGCCATGCGCTGGGCGCGGGTGTCCTCGCGGAAGCCGGCGATGCGGCCCTCGATCGCCTCGGTCCGGCTGGCGTCGTCGACGTCGTCGGCGAGCTCGGGCGCAGTGATGGTGAGGATCACGTGGATCTCCTCGCGGTCGACCGTGACGGTCGGCGCGCCAGCCGACGTCCAGGCGTCGGGAAGCCGCCCGGTGAACCATGCTGCTATTGGGGCCGCGGTGGGGGCATCGGTGGGAGGAGCGCTGTCAGCTGGCATGTAATGATCATTACACACTTGCAAACGATGGTCAACGGGTCGCGCCCGGGGCCGATCACGACGGTTCTACGATCGGCGCCATGACCCGGCGACCGCCGGACGAACCCGGTCTGCCCCTCGCCTTCCACCCGCTCTCGAACGGGGAGTACGCGCCGCTGCCGCGCTCGGTGGTGGTCGCCGAGGCGATCCGTCGCACACTCGCCGTCGCCGACACCAACGCCCGCCGGCTGGGGATGTCGCGGCGGGCGTTCCTACGTTCGAGTTGCGGGATGGCGGCCACGTTGACGGCGCTCGCCGCGTGTAGCAGCGAGGAGGCCGCGACCACGACGTCGCGCAGCTCACCGCCGTCCGGTCCGGTGACCGCCGGGCGCGACACCCAGCCGGTCGACACCCGGTCGAGCGCCACGGTGCCCGGCACCGGCGGCACGTTCACGCTGCCCCCGGAGTCGACGATCGAGGAGGCCGCGGCGACCACCGTCCTCGCCGGCAGCGAGCTCGTCGTCGACGTCCAGACCCACCTCCTCGACTACGAACCGGGCACCAGCGAGGGCTGGGGGCTCGGGTTCCCGCAGGCCTCGTGCGGTGACGATCCGGCGGCGTGCATGGGGATCGACGCCTGGCTCGACCTCGTCCTCGGCGGCAGCGACACGGCGGTCGCCGTGCTGTCCGCGATCCCCGTCGTCGCCGAACCCAACCCGCTGTCGACAGAGGTGATGGAGCGCGCCCGCCGCCAGGTCGAACAGCTCGGCTGCGTCGGCCACGTGCTCATCCAGGGCCACGCGACGCCGACCACCGGAGAGTTGCCGGCCGCACTCGACGCGATGGCGGCGACCGCTGCCGACTTCCAGATCGCGGCCTGGAAGGCGTACACCCACGCGGGTCCGGCATGGCGGCTCGACGACGACATCGGCAACGCGTTCTGCGACCAGGTGCGCGCCCTCGGCCAACGGATCATCTGCGTCCACAAAGGCCTCGGCCCGGCTGCCGCGTCGCCCGTCGACGTCGGCCCGGCCGCCGCCAACCACCCCGACCTGACGTTCTGCATCTACCACTCGGGGTTCGAGGCGGCGGTCACCGAAGGGGAGTACCCCGGCGACGAAGCGGGAGCCGAAGCGGGTGGCGTCGACCGCCTGATCGCCTCGGTGCGCGGCGCCGGGATCGGGCCGGGCGGCAACGTCTACGCCGAGCTCGGCTCGACGTGGTGGAACCTGATCCAGCGTCCGGACGAAGCGGCCCACGTGCTCGGCAAGCTGCTCGTCACGTTCGGGCCCGACAACATCCTGTGGGGGACTGACTCGATCTGGTACGGCTCGCCGCAGGGACAGATCGAGGCGTTCCGGGCGTTCGAGATCACGCCGGAGTACCAGGAGCGGTTCGGCTACCCGGCGCTCACGGCCGACGTCAAGGCCCGCATCCTCGGCCTCAACGCGGCCCGCGTGTACGGCATCGACCCGGCCACGACGGCCTGCGCCCTGTCGGCCGCCGACCGCAGCGGCCTGCGGGCGGCCGTGCCCGAGCACATCCCGATGGGGCCGACCACGGCCGCCGCCGCCCGCGCCACATTTGCCGCCGAGCATCCGTGGTTCACGACAGGAACGCGTCGGGCGGAGCGACGCTGAACCACACACCGCGACCATCCAACCACTGAGACCGCTCGCCGCCTACGATGCCGCCGGACGTCGAGTTGGGCATCGGCGCCTGGACCAGCGGGGGTTCGGATCGTGGGGGTTCACGAACAGGCCGGGCGCACGCGACCAACGGTCGCGTCCGCGAGTTTGCGCAGGCGTCGCGGCGGGTATAGCAGCGCCGTGGGCGACTATGGGCCGTCGCGGATATCGGACGCACCATGATCGGACACGCTTCATCGGTGACGTTCATCGGCCGTGCGGACGGCGGTGAGCTCCTCGTCGCAGTCCTGTTCGCGATCGGCGCGATCATCGCCATCTCGATGATCGCCGCCGTCTTCAGCGACAAGCGGTCGCAGGCGCGACTGTCCGCGGCCGCCAGGACCGCCGCCCACGACGCCGCCCTCGAGGCCAGCCCCGACGGTGCGATGCTCGCCGCCCAGCGGGCCGCGGCCGGCACACTCACCGATCTCGAACGCTTCGGGCGACCGATGATCGTGGTCGACGTGTCGCAGTTCCAGACGAGTGGCCTCGTAGAGGTCACCGTCGCCTGCACCGTGGCGCCGCGGGCGATCGGGCCGATCGATCGTGCCGTGCAACTCCGCCAGGCCACCGCCTCGGCGTCGATCCACCCGGGCCTGGCGCGGCACTGACCATCTCCGGTGAACGACGGCGCGCCGCGTCGTGTGTCGACACGCGGCGCCGTCCCTATCGTCGGCGCGGTCGCCGTCGGTAGGTTGGACCCGCCTGAGGAGGTCGATGACATGGCAGAGCTCTGGGGTGGCGAGACCCGCAAGGCGATCGCGAACTTCCGGGTCTCGGGTGAGCCGATCCCGGCCAGGGTGATCCACTGGTTGGGTCGCATCAAGGCGGCTGCCGCGCGCGTGAACGCCGAGCTCGGACTGCTCGACGCCCGCATGGCCGAGGCGATCGCGACGGCCGCCGACGCAGTTGCCCACGGTGACTACGACGACCAGTTCCCCGTCGACGTGTTCCAGACCGGGTCGGGGACGTCGTCGAACATGAACGCCAACGAGGTGATCGCCACCGTCGCCGGCGGCGGCGTCCACGCCAACGATCACGTCAACCTCGGCCAGAGCTCGAACGACGTGTTCCCGTCGGCGGTGCACCTCGCCGCCGTCGACGAGATCACCAACGAGTTGCTGCCGAGCCTCGACGTGCTCGCCTGGGCGCTGGCGGCGAAGGCCCATGAGTTCGGCAACGTCGTGAAAGCCGGCCGCACCCACCTGATGGATGCCGTGCCGGTGACGCTCGGCCAGGAGTTCGGCGGGTACGCGGCACAGGTCCGCCAGGGCCACGACCGGGTCAACGACGCCATCGCCCGCCTCGCCGAGATCCCGCTCGGCGGCACCGCCATCGGCACCGGGCTCAACACCCACCCGGAGTTCGCGTCGCGGGTCCGGGCGCTGCTCAGCGAGTCGTCGGGGCTCGACATCCGGCCGCCTGCCGATGCGTTCGAGGCGCAGGCGAACCGCGACGGCCTTGTCGAGATGTCCGGCGCGCTCAAAGTCGTCGCCGTGTCGCTCACCAAGATCGCCAACGACCTGCGCTGGATGTCGAGCGGCCCGCGCACGGGCCTCGGCGAGATCGTCCTGCCCGAGCTGCAGAAGGGGTCGTCGATCATGCCGGGAAAGGTGAACCCGGTGATCCCCGAAGTGGTCGCCCAGGTCGCGGCCCAGGTGATCGGCAACGACACGGCGATCACCGTCGGCGGCATGCAGTGCAACTTCGAGCTCAACGTGATGGTGCCGATGATGGCCCGCAACCTGTTGCAGTCGATCCACCTCCTCACGTCGGCGACGCGGCTGCTCGCCGAGCGGTGCGTCGTCGGAATCGAAGCGAACGTCGACGCCTGCGAACGCCACGCCGAGAACACGCTCGCCACGGCGACCGCGCTCAACCCGTACATCGGCTACGACGCGGCCGCGGTGATCGTGAAGGAAGCCGCGGCGTCCGGCCGTTCGCTGCGCGAGGTGGCGAAGGAGCATGGCGTCACCGACGACGTCCTCGACAAAGCGCTCGACCTCCGCCGCATGACCGGCGCCTGATCCACCCACACGAGATGGGGCTGCGCGCTAGCTGTACTGGTCGAGGATGGTGCTCTCGGTGACGCGCTCGAGGGTCTCCTTCACGAGCAACGCCGTCGCGGCGTCGACGCCGTCGACCGCCATCAGGTCCTCGATCGTGACCCGTTGCAGCTTCGCCAGCCCACCGAAGTGATCGGTGATCGCGGCCGCGGTCTGGTGCGGCAGGCGGTGGACCCGATGAAGCAGGCGCAGCCCTTTCGGTGCCAGCTCCTGCTCGAGGTCGCTGGAGTCGCCCTCGCGGTGCAACGTGGCGGCGGCGATCCGCAAGTCGAGCACCTCGTCGTCGGTGAGCCGTGACATCTCCTCGAGCGTCTGCAGTACGTCGCCGCCCGGCGGCAGGTAGTCGGCCACGACGAGGTCGAGCTCGTCGTCGATCTCGCCGTAGAGCTCGTCGAGTTGGAGCCTGAGCAGACGGGCATCGACACCGAGCTCGATGATCATGGTCTCGATCTCGTCGGCGATGCGGTGCACCATCTCGCCGCGCTGGACGACGAGGATCACGTCGCGCAGCGTCACGACGTCTTCGACCTCGACCGCGGTGAGGTTGGCGATCGCGTCGTCGAGGCGCATCTTGTACCGCTCGAGGGTCTGCAGCGCCTGGTTCGCCCGGTCGAGGAGCCGGCCGATCTCCTGCAGCTGATGCTTCGAGCCGCCGGCGTAGACGTTGATGACGCCCATCTCCTCGCTGGCGCTGATGACCGGCACATCGAGTGACCTGGCCACGCGCTCGGCGGTGCGGTGGCGGGTGCCGGTCTCGGTGGTCGGCACGGTCGGGTCGGGCACGAGGTGGACGTTGGCCCTGGCGATGCGGTCGCCGTCGGTCGAGATGATGATCGCGCCGTCCATCTTCGCCAGCTCCGACAACCGTTG
>DATMDV010000316.1:0-7790 GCA_035557475.1 Ilumatobacteraceae bacterium | reverse complement strand
GCACACGGCGCTGCGAGACGGTGTCAGGGATCCCGATCCCACCCAGCGACGTGGTGGCGGCGATGATCTGGGGTCAGGTGCGTCGGGTGGTGGTCGATTCGGCGGGGGTGGTGATCAACATGGGACGCCGGCGACGACTGTTCACCGGCAACGCCCGCCAAGCCGTCCTGTTGCAATCCAGCCGCTGCGTCGTCAACGGCTGCGCGGCACCGATCCGGCGCTGCGAAGCCGACCACCTCACCGAATGGGGCCGACACGGACATACCGACGGTGCCAACGGGGCGGCGGTGTGCGGGCGGCACAACCGGTTGAAGAACTCGGGCTACCGCATCCACCGCGACCAACACGGCTTCTGGCACACCTACCGACCCGACGGCACCGAAATCCACTGACCCCGCCGCCAGCCACGGCCCCAGAACGCGCCCCCGAACGCGAGGGTGACCGCGACACCCCTTGGTCAAGATCGGGGCATGAGAGAAACAGGCGATCCGACACGCCATCCGTCATCGGGCCCCGACACGCGCACGGTCGCGCCCGACCGGCGGATCGGTCTCGTCATCGTGTGCGACGAGTGCGCGATGCAATGCACGTCCACGTGTGACGACTGTGTCGTGACGTACGTGTTGCGCGCCGCCGACGAGGCGCCCGCGTCGCTGACGCTCGATGTCGCCGAGGCGCGGGTCGTGCGCCTGCTCGAACAGGCCGGGATGATCCCCGCCCTGCAGTACCGGGTCGCGGTGTGAGCCGGCGATGCGGCACCCGTACCCTGGTGGGCAGTGCGACCCGTTCAAACGCTCCCGACGTTCGACGAGCTCGTCGAGCTGGCGCGTGAGCACGGCATCGAGCATCTCGGTGTCGCTCCAGCAGAAGTGCTCACGCGCGCCCGAGAGGCCCTGCACCGGCGCAAGGGCGAGGGGCTCCACGCGGGCATGGAGTTCACCTACCGCAACCCCGACCGGTCCACCGATCCCGGCCGCGCTGTCGACGGCGCCCGCTGCGTCATCGTCGGCGCCCGCCCGTACCTGGCCGACGACACGCCGCCGCGCCCCGACGGGGCACAGGGGGCGGTGGCGCGATACGCCTGGACCGACCACTACGCGCCGCTGCGTGCGGGCCTGCGGGTCATCGCCGGGCGCATACGCGACGCGGGGCAGCGAGCGGTCGTCTTCTCCGACGACAACTCGATCGTCGACCGCGAGGTCGCCTACCTCGCCGGCATCGGCTGGTTCGGCAAGAACGCCAACATCCTGCTGCCCGGCGCCGGAAGCTGGTTCGTGCTCGGTTGTGTCGTCACGACGGCCGTCTACCCGGTCGCCACACCGCTGGCCGACGGATGCGGGTCGTGCCACCGCTGCCTCGACGGCTGCCCGACGGGCGCGATCGTGGCCCCCGGTGTCGTCGACGCCAACCGCTGCCTCGCCTGGCTCGTCCAGCAGCCGGGCACGTTCCCCCTCGAGTACCGCGAGACGCTCGGCGACCGCTTCTACGGATGCGACGACTGCCAGACGGTCTGCCCGCCCGCCGTCCGGCACGGCCCGCGTCACACCGTCGCGCTCGACCACGACGCCCAGGCGTGGGTCGACGTTCTCGACGTGCTCGATTCGTCCGACGCGGACCTGATCGACCGGTACGGGCGCTGGTACCTCGCGGGTCGCGACCCGCGCTGGTGGCGGCGCAACGCGTTGATCGTGCTCGGTAACACCGGCGATGCCAGCGACGACCGAACCGTCGCGACCATCCACCGCTACCGGACGTCGTCCGATCCGATCCTGCGCGAACACGCCGATTGGGCAGCCGCCCGACTCGGCCGCGACACGGGAGGCGCCACGGGCGTCGGTCCCGGCGGAGCCACGGCTCTCGACACTGCTGTCGACATCGTGCGATCGGCGAGTTGACGACCGTGAAGCACCTGCTCGTCACGAATGACTTCCCACCGAAGATCGGCGGCATCCAGTCGCTGTTGTGGGAATGGTGGCGGCGGCTACCGCCCGACTCGTTCGCAGTGCTCACCAGCCCGTACCGCGGGTCGGCCGAGTTCGACGCGGCCCAGCCGTTCCAGGTCGCTCGGATCCGCGAACCGGTCCTCCTGCCGCACCCGTTCATGGTTCGACGTGTCGATGTCATGGCCCGCAAGGTCGGCGCCGACCTGGTGGTGCTCGACCCAGCGATCCCGCTCGGCCTGATCGGTCCGTCCCTCGCGCTTCCATACGACGTCGTGCTGCACGGCGCCGAGGTGGCCGTTCCCGGTCGGATCCCCGGCTCGAAACAGGCGCTCGGTCATGTGCTGCGCGGTGCCCGCCACGTCATCGCGGCCGGTGGCTATCCGGCGGCCGAAGCCGAACACGCGGCCGGGCAGACACTGCCGATCACCGTCGTGCCGCCCGGTGTCGACGTCGAGCGCTTCCGGCCGCTCACCGACGACGAGCGGCGCGCCGCGCGTCAACGTCACGGCCTTCCGGTCGACGCCGAGCTGATCGTCTCGATCTCGCGGCTCGTCCCCCGCAAGGGGTTCGACACGGCAATCCGGGCAGTCGCCAAGTTGGCGCCGAGCCGTCCCGACCTGGTCCTGGCCATCGCCGGCCGTGGTCGCGACCAGGCTCGGCTCGAGAAGCTCACCCTCGAGCTCGGCGCGCCGGTTCGCTTCCTCGGCCGCGTCCCGAACGACGAGTTGCCGGCGCTCTACGGGTGCGCCGACCTGTTCACGATGCTGTGCCGCAATCGGTGGGGCGGGCTCGAACAGGAGGGGTTCGGCATCGTGTTCGTCGAGGCGGCAGCGTGCGGCGTACCCCAGGTGGCAGGCGATTCGGGAGGTGCTGCGGAAGCGGTTGCCGACGGCGAGACCGGGCTCGTGATGCGCCATCCCGAAGATGTCGACGCCGCCGCGGCGGCGTTCGAATCGCTGCTCGACGACCACACCCGGCGGGCATCGATGGCCAATGCGTCGCGGGCGAGGGCGATCGAGGAGTTCTCCTACGACCGGCTGGCGGCGCGGCTCGGCGAAGCACTCGAGGTCGGATAACAACCGAGCCGATCAGACGATCGGCTCGGCGGGTGGTGGAGCGAATCGCGCGGAGAGCCCCTTCGCCGCGACCTGGAACAACGTCACCGGCTCGGGCAGACCGCGCAGCCGGAACTGCCCGACGCGCAAGAAGCGCACCCCGTCGACCGCGACCTCCCGCGCCGCGTCGCGCGTGTCGCCGGAGACGAGGATCTGCCCGCCGTGGGCGACGGCGCTGATGCGCGCCGCGGTGTGGACGGGCATCCCGATGTAGTTGCCCTCGGTGAGTGTCGGGAAGCCACTGTGGATCCCGATCCGGACGCGTACGTCGAGGTCGTCGGGCCATGTCCGCGCTCGCAATTCGCGTTGGATCGCCACCGCCGTCTCGATCGCTGATGCCGCACGCTCGAACACGGCGAAGAACTCGTCGGCCCGGGTCTCGACCACCTCGCCTCCGCAACGAACCGCGGTGTCGCGCAGGACCGCCCGGAGGTCGCTGAGCAACTCACCGTAACGATCGCCCAGGCGACGGACCAGGGCCGTCGAGCCCTCGACGTCGGTCAGCAGCATGGTGACGAAGCCGTCGGGGAGCTGGGCCGGTTCCCGGGCGAGGGCCTCACCCAACTCGCGCTCGGACTGCAGCTGGCCGGTGATGAAACCGACCGGCACGATCCCGTACTTCTTGGCCGCGTTCAGCAGACGTTTGCGGGCGCGCTCGCGGGCCTGCTCGTCCTCGAACTTGACCTGACCGAAGCGGGCGAGGGCGTTGCGGACGTGGGCCTCGTCGTTGATCGGCAGCCTTCGCCGGCCGCGGGAATCGACGTACGCGAACGCGCTGTTCGGAAGGTCGGCTCGGTTCGTCGAATCGAGTCGGGCCATGCATCGACGCTAACAACGCTGGCGGGAATGGAGCGATGACCCGATCGGGAAGATGTGTCGCAGGGGTCACGGTGCTGGCATCCTGATCGGCGATGGATCGAGCGGTCCCCACGAGCGCTGGCGATGGCATCGTGCGCGCCAACCTGGTCGCCACGACGCTGTTCGGTGTGACAGCCGTGTACGCCGCGGCGGTGTTCACCACGAGGGCGCAATGGGTCGGTGCGGTCACGGCGATCGTGTTGTTCGCGGTCGGGGTGTTCACGTTCCTGTTGGCGTACTGGAACGCGGTGCAGCGCAGTCGGACCGCTGAGATCTCCGTCGTCCAGCTGTTCTTCCTGCTCGGTTCGCCGACTCCTGCGCACGTCCGTCGGGCGATGCTGTTCGCCCTGTGCACCCAGGTCGCGATCGCGGTGGCGACGACGCTCGCCCGGCCCGACGGCCCCGACGGCAACCCGGGATCGTCGCTCGCCGTCGGCTTCCTGGTGCCGATGCTCGGGTTCGGCCTGAATGGCCTGTGGGCGTCGGTCCACGGGGCCTTTCCGCCGCGAGCCCAACCGGCCGCTGCGATGAGTCGAGGCGACGCTGTCACCGACACGGGTGACGAGATCGGGCAGAATGCAGACCATGGCTGAGTCCGCATCCGAGACCATCACGATCGCAGCCGCGCCCGAGTCGGTGTGGGCCATCGCCGTCGACCTCGAGCGGTATCCCGAGTGGGCGCACGATGTGAAGGACGTCGTGATCACCCAACGCGACGACGAGGGCCGTCCGTCCGAGGTCGAGTTCCGCGCATCGGCGCTCGGTCGCAGTACGCACTACACGTTGGCGTACGACTACAGCGAGGCTCCAACGGCGCTCGCGTGGCGGATGGTGAAGGGCGACATCCAGCGCTCGATCGACGGCGCGTACCACTTCACGCCGACGTCCGACGGCGGCACACAGGTGCGGTACGACCTCGCCATCGAGCTCGTCGTACCGCTCCCCGGCTTCGTCAAGCGTCGCGCCGAACGACGGATCCTCAACGCGATCAAAGAGCTCAAGGCCCACGCCGAGGCGTGACCAGCCCTGGTCTCCACGTCGGCATCGACGTCGGCGGGACGAAGTGCCTCGGCGTCGCGCTCGATGCCGACGGCAACCTGGTGCGTGAGGACCGGCGGCCCACACCTCGCGGGTCGGGCAGCGTCGACCGGCTGATCGACACGCTGGTCGAGTTGGCCGGGTCACTCGGCGACTACGACTCGCTCGGCGTCGGCGTGCCGGGACTCGTGACGCGAGGTGGCGTCCTGCGCGCCGCCCCGAACCTCGACGGGGTGGCCGACTTCGACGTTGCCGGTGGGTTGCGGGCGCGGATCGACAAGCCCGTGCGAGTCGACAATGACGCGACGTGCGCGGCTCTGGCCGAGTGGCGTCTCGGTGCTGGTCGAGGGTCGGACGACGTCATCCTCGTCACGCTCGGAACGGGCATCGGGGGTGGGGTGGTCGCCGGTGGCGCGTTGCAGCGTGGTCACAACGGGTTCGCTGGCGAGTTCGGCCACATGGTCGTCGACCCGTACGGTCCGCCGTGCGTGTGCGGTCGTCGCGGATGCTGGGAGCGTTATGC
This sequence comes from Ilumatobacteraceae bacterium, assembly GCA_035557475.1. Taxonomy (GTDB): domain Bacteria; phylum Actinomycetota; class Acidimicrobiia; order Acidimicrobiales; family Ilumatobacteraceae; genus JALOLG01. The sequence continues at coordinate 2,313 of DATMDV010000316.1, read as the reverse complement.
GTCGGGCTCCGGGTTGGCGCGCCTGGCGCGGGAGGCCGCCGTCGGACGGCGGGTGAGCCGCGTCCTCGACCTGGCCGAGGGCGATCCCGAGGCTGTTCGCGGCGAGCACGTCCAGCTGGCCGCCCGGGAAGGCGACCGCGATGCGCTGGCCGTGATCGACGAGTTCGGGCGATGGGTCGCGCTCGGCCTCGTGAACCTCACGAACGCATTGGATCCCGAGGTGTTCGTCCTCGGCGGCGGTCTGGCAGCAGGTGCCGACCTCTACCTCGGCCCGATCCAGCGCTGGTTCGGTGAGCTCATCTACTCGCCCAACCTGCGCACCCACCCACGCGTCGCGTTCGCCCACTGGAACGAGCGCGCCGGCGCCGTCGGCGCGGCCCTCCTCCACCAGCTGAATGACGACTAGATGACGTCCGCGGCCCGGCGATCGCCGCACGAGTCGGCGACCAGACGAGTCCCGCGACGACGTGCTCTGAGCCGACTCAATGAAACCGGGCGCGGGCGTCGTCGATCTCGCGCCAGGCTTCCTCGCGGCCACCCATCCCGAGGGTCGAGCTGTGTTTGTCGGGCTCGAGTGCCTTGTAGACCTCGAAGAAGTGCTGGATCTCGGCGCGCAGTTGCGGTGTCAGGTCCTCGATGTCGTGCGCGTCCTGCCAGCGCGGCTCCTTCGACGGCACACAGATGAGCTTGGCGTCCTCGCCTGCCTCGTCGCGCATGTACAGCACGCCGAGCGGTCGCGCCTCGACCCAGACACCTGGATAGACGGGGTCCTCGAGCAACACCAAGGCATCGAGTGGATCGCCGTCGCCGCCCAGGGTGTCGGGGACGAAGCCGTAGTCGGCCGGATACGTGGTGGCGGTGAACAGCCGTCGATCGAGGAACACCCGACCGGTCTCGTGCTCGATCTCGTACTTGTTGCGGCTGCCTCGCGGGATCTCGATGACGATGAAGATGCACCCCTCGGCGGGCGACTTCGACATCCGGCGATCTTCCCACATCACGAGAACCGAGCCGAGGGTGCCGTGCCGGCAAGCAGTAGCGTCGGATGCATGGAGTTCCGCAGGATCACGAACCTGCCCCCATACGTGTTCACGATCATCAACAACTTGAAGATCGAGGCACGGCGGGCAGGCGCCGACGTGATCGACCTCGGCTTCGGCAACCCCGACATCCCGTCGCCCGACATCGCCGTCGAGAAGCTCGCCGAGTCGGCGAGGAACCCGCGCAACCACCGCTACTCACTGAGCCGCGGCCTGCCGAAGCTGCGTGAGGCGATCGCCGGTTACTACGCCAAGACGTGGGACGTCGAGCTCGACCCGGAGCTCGAGATCACCAACACGATCGGTTCCAAGGAGGGCTTCAGCCACCTGATGTGGGTGCTGCTCGATCGTGGCGACGCGGCCATCGTGCCGAGCCCGAGCTACCCGATCCACATCTACGGGCCGCTGTTCGCCGGCGCCGACCTGCGCCAGGTGCCGATGCGCGGGCTCACGCACCCCGAGGCCCGCCAGAACTTCGCTGACGACTTCTTCACCAGCCTCCACACCGCGTACGACATCGGCTGGCCGAAGCCCCGGGTGCTCGTGATCTCGTTCCCGCACAACCCGACGGGTGCCAGCGTCGACCTCGCCTTCATGCAACGCGTCGTCGACTTCTGCCGCGAGCGCGAGATGATCGTGGTCCACGACTTCGCGTACGCCGACATCGGCTTCGAGGGCGTCAAGCCGCCGAGCATCCTGCAGGCCGACGGCGCCCGGGAGTGTGCGGTCGAGCAGTACTCGATGACGAAGAGCTTCTCGATGGCCGGGTGGCGTTGCGCGTTCATGCTCGGAAACGCCGAGGTGGTGCAGGCGCTCGTGAAGCTCAAGAGCTATCTCGACTACGGCATGTTCCAGCCCGTGCAGATCGCAGCCACTGTCGCGCTCAACGAGGCGGCCGACGTCCCGAACGAGATCTGTGCGACGTACGAGCGCCGGTGCGATGTGCTCATCGACGGGCTGACGAAGATGGGGTGGAACGTCCTGAAGCCGGGTGGCTCGATGTTCGTGTGGGCGCCGATCCCCGAGCCGTACGCCGAGATGGACTCGGTCGAGTTCTGCTCGATGATCGTCCGCGATTGCAACGTCGCACTGTCGCCCGGGATCGGGTTCGGGCCAGGTGGCGAGGGCTACGTCCGGTTCGCCCTGATCGAGAACGAGAAGCGAATCCAGCAGGGCCTGCGCAACCTGCGACGCGGTCTCACCAAGCTGGGTTGACGCGCGAGCAGTTCATGTCCACGACACATCACCGCCGCTAGGTTCCGCGAGGTGCACA